>NZ_CANQYJ010000026.1 GCF_947628055.1 uncultured Rikenella sp. | reverse complement strand
GGGGTATTCGTCGGAGGGTTCCTCCAGCACTGCGACCAGCCGCGCCATCCGGCTCTGTTCCACGAAAGCGGGCAGCTTCCTGCCGCTGCGCAAGGCTTTGATGTCGTGCACCGGGTTCCGCGCCACGACACCTTCACGCATCAGGTAGCGGAAGAAAGAACGCAAGGTGGATATTTTCCGGTTCACGCTGCCGACAGCGATGCCTGCCTCCACTTCGCGCATCACCCAACTCCGGACATCTTCCCGCCGCACGGCCGCCGGGTCGAAGCCTCCGGTCTCCTCGCCGCTCTCCTGCATATAAGCCTCGAAGCCGCGCAGATCGCGGGTATAGATATCGACAGTGGAGGCCGAGCAGCGCCGCTCGGCCTCCATGTAACGTCCGAATTTTTCAATGTAGTCGGTCATACTGTCCGATCGCTTTGCGCCCCGCTCAGGTGGAGGCCGCATCCTTTGTCGATATTGCGCCAGCTTTCCCTAATAACATTCCAATGCATCGAAGTTGTCGCCCGGATCGAAATCCGGCCCGGCTGCGGCATGGCGCGGAATCACTCCTCGCCGCCGCCCGCCGTTTTCTTCGATCTGCCGTTCCCGCCACTCCGCGAACGCCTTTTGCCTGCCCGCGAACGGGATTTTGCGCCCCCGCCGCGTGAAGAGCCGCCCCGTGCCGCACGCCGGGCTTCACTGGCCGAAGCCCCGAGTTCCCCGCCGGAAATCGGCGTCTCCGGCAGCCGATCCAACCGCCGCGTAAGGAAATCGATCATCCCCACCATCTCGAAATCCAACTGTTTGCGGCTCAAGTCCGCCCGCTTGACCCGAATCCGCACCTCGTCGCCCAGCGTGAACCGCCGGCCCGTCGTATGCCCCACCACCGCGTAATTCTCCGCATCGAAAGCATAATAATCGTCGGTCATGTCCCGCAAGGCCACCATCCCCTCGATCTTATTTTCGGAGAGCTCCACATAGATTCCCCAGTCGGTAACGCCCGAGATCGAGCCGTCGAATTCCTGCCCGAGCTTGTCCTCCATGAATTCGACCATCTTGTATTTGATCGACGCCCGTTCCGCCTCCGTCGCACGGATTTCCATGGCCGTCGAGTGGTCGCACAGTTTTTCGTAAGTCTCCTTATCCTCTGACTTGCCGCCGTCCAAGTAGTGTTGCAGCAGCCGGTGCACCATCATGTCCGGATAGCGCCGGATCGGCGAGGTGAAATGGGTGTAGTAGTCGAACGCCAGTCCATAGTGCCCGATATTGGTCGTCGAGTAGACCGCCTTGGCCATCGACCGGATTGCCAGCGTCGAGATCAGGTTCTCCTCCTTTTTCCCCTTGATCGCCGTGAGCAGCCGCGTCATCTCCTTCGCCACCGCTTTCCCCTTTTCGGCCTTGAAATTGTAGCCGAACCGCGTGATGAACGATTTGAAGTTGGCTAATTTCTCCTCGTTCGGTTTGTCGTGGATCCGGTAGACGAACGTCCGTTCCGTCCGTTGTCCCCGCCGTTTGTGCCCGATGAACTCCGCCACCTTGCGGTTGGCCAGCAGCATGAACTCTTCGATCAGCTGGTTCGAGTCCTTGATCTCTTTGAAATAGACGCTCAGCGGCTTCCCGTTTTCGTCCAGCACGAATTTCGCCTCGTCCCGCTCGAAGCCGATCGAACCCTTGCGGAACCGTTCCGCCCGCAGCTTCTTCGCCAGCCGGTCTAAAGTCAGGACGGCATCTTTCAAAGGCTCAGCCGTGTCGGTGCCTTCGATCACAGCCTGCGCCTCCTCGTACGTGAACCGCCGATCCGACAAGATCACCGCCCGCCCGAACCACTCGTTCAGCACCTGCGCCTCGTCGTCCAGTTCAAAAATCGCCGAAAAGGTAAGTTTTTCCTCATTGGGCCGCAGTGAGCAGAGGTCGTTGGAGAGTTTCTCCGGCAGCATCGGCACGGTGCGATCCACCAAATAAACCGACGTAGCCCGCTCCACCGCTTCGGTGTCGATGGCGTCGCCCGGCCGCACGTAGTGCGTCACATCCGCGATATGAATCCCCACTTCCCAGTTCCCGTTTTCGAGCCGCCGGATCGAGAGCGCGTCGTCGAAGTCTTTGGCGTCCGCCGGGTCGATCGTGAAAGTGGTCACCCCCCGCATATCCCGCCGCCGTTTGATTTCGGTCTTCGTAATCCCCGCCTTGATCTTGTTCGCCGCCCGTTCGAGCTCTTCCGGGAAGTGGTACGGCAGGTCGTATTCGGCCAGAATCGCGTGCATCTCGGTGTTGTTGTCCCCCGAATCGCCCAGCACGTCGATCACTTCTCCTGTCGGATTCTTCGCCGTCTCCGGCCATTCGGCAATCCGCACGACCACTTTCTGCCCGTTCTCCGCCCCGTTCACCGACCGCAGCGGCACGAAAATATCGGCCGGCATGGTTCGCGAGTCGATGATGACGAATGCGTATTTCTCCGAAATCTCGATCCGTCCGACGAAAGTCCGTTTCCCCTCTTCGAGCGTTTCGACCACTTCGCCTTCGATCCGTCCGTCGCGCCGCCGCCCGACGATCGCCACCCGCACCCGGTCGCCGTGCATCGCATGGTGGGTATTGCGCGGTTCGACGATGATGTCTTTTTCGCCCTCCGCCGCGTCGTCCACGATGATATAGGCCATGCCGCTGGCGGTCATATCCACCTTCCCGGTCTTGGTCGGCAGCTGTTTGCGCACCAACCGGTACTGTCCCGCCCCCACTTTTTCAAATACTCCCTCGGCTGCCATCGCGCGCATCAGGTCGTGCACCATTTTCCGCCCGTCGTTGCCCTGCACGCCGATCTGCTTGGCGGCCATTTTGGAGTCGTAAATGCGCGAGGGGTGATCGGCGAACGCTTCGAACAGCATCCGTTTGATCTCCCTGACGGCCACTTCCGGAATGTTCGGACGCTCTTCGCCCGCGTTGGCCGTCTCGTTCCCTGCCGCCTGTGCGGAGCTGCGTTTCGTCAGCCCCAACTTCTTTTTCAGTTTCTTCAGCATCTAATTACTCTGCTTATTCTTCGGTTATCGGGTTCAAAGATAGTGATTTATTCACCGGGCGGGGAAAACGCGAAACGAAATTTCCGAAAAACGTCTGTTTTCGCAGCGTATTTCAGAGCTGGGCTGCTGAGGGGGGAGAAGAAAAGCGGGATTTTCGGGCCGATCCTATAAATTCCGCCCGAAATCTTTTCAAAACGACAGGAATCCATTACTTTTGCAAATCTTGTTTATTTTAATAACCATTCATTATGGAAAACAACAACACTGCACCGAGCATCCATTCCAGTGATGCGTTTGAATGTTACAAACAATTTTGGACGAATTACGCCAATTTCTCGGGCCGGGCGCGCCGCAGCGAATTTTGGTGGCCGATGCTCTTCAACTTCGTTTTAGGTTGCATCCCGTTCGTCGGATGGCTTGTGATGCTTGCTGCGCTGGTTCCGAATCTCGCTGTAGCTTCGCGCCGGCTGCATGACACCGGCCGGGCTTTCGGGTGGTATTTCATCCTGTTCATTCCGTTGGTCGGCGCCATCCTTTATATCATCTGGACGGCAACGGATAGCGAACAAGGCGAAAACCGCTTCGGTGCCAATCCGAAATACAATGCGTAAGGTTTGACCGTTCTTTCCGGACGGCCTCCTTTTTTATGAAAAATCACACCTCCGGCCCGGAACATTCGGGTCGGAGGTGTGATTTTTCGATTTCACTTATTATATCTAATTTTACCGGTCTCACAATAGCCGACCGTCCGCGACGGGCTGCCGACTGGGTAAAAAGGAATAAAGATGAAACTTTGCAGGCGGGCTTCGGAGCTCGCAGGATTCCAGGGCACGGTCGGATTCGTGCCTACGATGGGCGCTTTGCACGAAGGGCACCTGTCGCTCGTGAAAAAGTGTCGCGAAACTTGCGATACGGCGGTGGTCAGTATCTTCGTCAATCCCACGCAGTTCAACGACCCGAAAGACCTCGCGAATTATCCCCGCACGGAGGAGGCCGATCTCGCGCTGCTCGATGCGGCGGGGGTCGATTTCGTTTTTGCGCCGTCGGTCGAGGAGGTCTATCCGACGCCGGACACGCGGGTGTTTGACTTCGGGGGGCTGGATCGTGTCATGGAGGGCGAACACCGGCCGGGACATTTCAACGGGGTGGGGCAGGTGGTCTCGCGCCTGTTCGAGATCGTCAAACCCGACCGGGCGTTCTTCGGCGAAAAGGATTTCCAGCAATTGGCGATCATCCGCTATATGGTGGCGCAATTGGGCTTGCCGATCGAGATCGTGGGGTGTCCGATCGTCCGGGATGCGGACGGGTTGGCGCGCTCTTCGCGCAATACGCTCCTCTCGCCGGAGCACCGTGCGGCGGCTCCGCATATTTACGCAGTTCTTTCGGATGCTGCCACCTCTTTGCGTGGCCGAGTGTCGGTTGCCGAGGCTAAGCGGATCATCGCGGAGCGGATCGATGCGAATCCGCTGCTCGAAACAGAGTATGTCGAAATCGCTTCGGCTTCCACGCTGCAACCGGTCTCGGAATGGGGCGCGGCTCGGGGCGATTTGCGCTGCTTCGTGGCGGTGCATGCGGGCGATATCCGGCTGATCGACAATGTGGCTATTTGAATAACGGTAGGTTTTATTGTACGTGTTCGGGAGGGTACTGTTCTCTTTGTGAACAAAGAGAACCAGAAAAACTTTTTGAGATGCTAACGCATCTCTTGAGCCTGCCGGATACCCTTGTCTTCGATTTGTCGGGGTGCGGGGAAGCGGGCCGACCTCATGAGGTTTATCCCTTATCGGCCCGCTTCCCGCGCCCCGAACCAATGTAAAGAAAGAGGACTGCGGAGCGTAAGGAGTAGCGCAGCTATCTGAAAGTCTTTTGGGTACCTTTTCTTCAGAAAAGGTACGGTCCCATCCGGCACGGTGCAAAATAAACCGTAGGTTTATTTTCGGGTCGGACGTCTGAGATGCCGCTTGGCACTCGATCCGCAGCCGTTGGCTGTTTTATTGGCCGCCTCTACCCCAAAGCCCCGCTGGCTCCGGCTGACAACAGGTATTTCGGTGAAAGCACAAAAATTCCCCCGAAGCGTCGTGTTTTGCCTTGAGGGGGCCGCGCAGAACGACCGGCTTTCGACAGGGCGAAACCGATTTCCGGTGACTTCTTTGCTTACTTTGACCTGCAGTCTTCCTCGCGCTGCCTCGGCATAGGCCGCAAGCGGTCTCTGCTCTCGGTACGCTGCTCGGTTCTTGGTCACCCAAGAAAGGAAGTGCCCCCGCGGCATGAGCGGATCGAAAAAAAACTTTCCCGGCGAGGGAATACCTGAACAGCAGAATAACTCTCGGCCAACAGAGCCTAACCGGCATGAGCGAAACTAAGAAAAGCCCGCCAGATCGAGGCGATAAAAAAACTACCTTTGCCGACAGAACTTATCAGGAAAAACGGATGAAACTTTGGCAGAAAAACAGCAACGACACCGCAGAAGTAGACCGGTTCACCGTCGGCTGCGACCGTGAGATGGACATGTATATTGCCCAGGCCGACGTGCTGGGGTCGCTGGCCCATACCCGGATGCTCGCAGCGATCGGGCTGCTTACGGCGGAAGAGCTGGCCGATGTGCAGCGCGAACTCAAAGCCATCTATCACGAGATGGAAGCGGGGAATTTCCGGATCGAAGACGACGTGGAAGACATCCATTCGCAAGTCGAGCTGCTGCTCACGCGACGGATCGGAGACACCGGGAAAAAAATACACAGCGGACGCTCGCGGAACGACCAGGTGCTGGTCGACCTGCGGATCTATCTGCGGCACGAGATCTACCGGATCGTACAAGAAGTCGAAAAGCTGTTCCGGACGCTGCAACGGCTGGCCGAACAACACAAAGGGGTGCTGATGCCCGGGTACACCCACCTGCAAATCGCCATGCCGTCGAGCTTCGGGCTGTGGTTCGGAGCGTTTGCCGAGGGGTTGGCCGACGATCTGACAATGATGGAGGCAGCCTACCGGGTCTGCAACCGGAACCCGCTGGGATCGGCGGCGGGATACGGATCGTCGTTCCCGCTCGACAGAGAAATGACCACCCGACTGCTGGGATTCGATACGATGGCCTACAACGTGGTCTACGCCCAGATGGGGCGCGGAAAGACCGAACGGATTCTGGCGCAGGCGATGGCGGCGGTGGCGGCGACGCTCAACAAGTTAGCCACGGACAATTGCCTGTTCCTGTCGCAGAACTTCGCCTTCATCGCTTATCCGCCGGAACTGACGACGGGGTCGAGCATCATGCCGCACAAGAAGAATCCGGACGTGTGGGAGGTGATGCGGAGCCGATGCAACCGGCTGCTCGCGCTGCCGAACGAGATTTCGATGATGACGACCAACCTGCCGACGGGCTATTTCCGGGATTTGCAGCTCTTGAAAGAGGTGCTTTTCCCGGCCATTCAGACGCTTAAAGAGTGCATCGGCATGGCGGACTATATGTTTCGGCATATCGAGGTGAAGACCGACATTCTGAACGATCCGAAATACGACTACCTGTTCAGTGTCGAGGTGGTCAACAAGCTGGTTTTGAGCGGAGTGCCGTTTCGTGAAGCTTATCGGCGGGTGGGACTGGAGATCGAAAACGGCACCTATCGGCCGGACCGCGAGGTGCACCATACGCATGCGGGGAGTATCGGGAATCTGTGCCTGGAGCGTGTGGATGCGTTGATGGAGAGCGTGCTGAAACGGTTCGACTTCGACCGCTTTCTCCGGGCCGAAGAGGAACTGGTGCGGTAGCGGCGCGCGTCGTTTCCGACAAAAGGCTGTCGAAAAAATTTGGCGGATTGGAAAAGAGTGCTTACCTTTGCAATCCGTATCCGGGAAAATCTTTCTATTGCAGAGGATAAGGAGCGGAATGGCCCTTTCGTCTATCGGTTAGGACACAAGATTTTCATTCTTGGAAGAGGGGTTCGATTCCCCTAGGGGCTACGAATAGTAAAACACAGAGATTTTAAAACGTAATGGCAAATCACAAGTCATCCAAAAAACGGATTCGTCAGACTGAAACTCGGCGGTTGCGCAATCGCTACTATCATAAAACTGCGCGCAATGCGGTGAAGGCTCTGCGCAACACGACGGACAAGGCGGCGGCTGAGGCGCTTCTGCCGAAGGTGGTGTCGATGCTGGACAAGCTGGCGAAGAAAAATATCATTCACGACAATAAGGCGGCGAATCTGAAGAGTTCGTTGCAGCTCAAGGTGAACGCGCTTTAGGGTTGCCTCTTTTTTTTGGGGGGGCTCTTATCGTATCAAAGAGCGGTAGAATGTTTTGATTTTGAGAGAGGGCGTCTACCTTTTGGTTAGGAATTGTCGTTCTCTCGCGTAATGCCCGGATGGCGGAATTGGTAGACGCGTTGGTCTCAAACACCAATGGAGCGATCCGTGCCGGTTCGATCCCGGCTCCGGGTACGCAGAAAATCGCTAACAGTTAGATAACTAACTCGTTAGCGATTTTTGTTTTGCCGATTTTCCCCACATTTTCCCCACACGTGCAAAAATATCCCGTACTTTTGTATATTAATAAGACGCATTAATTTGTAATGCCATGTTGTCTAACTGCCGTTCGAATTTATCGATGTTCTTGTGGGCTATATCTAACAAACCGACGGCTTCTTTGGCTATGCCAACCCCCGTTTTTATGGATGCGATATCGCAATAACCAATTTCGGCGTTGAATTTATCTATCAAAAATTGTTCGATCGGAGTTATTTCACGTTGTTCTTCGCGCAACTCTTTTTGTAACTCCTCGATCTGGTCATTATAATATTTGCGAATATCTGAAATCTCGATCGCGTCTTTGATTTTTGTACCAAGCAATAAACTTTTTGCAACACCTTTTACAATATCGCTTTTGGCTAAATCGATAACTGCGGCAACAGCATCTTCTGTAGACAACTCGGTTAATTTTTTACAAGATGGCATATCCTTTATCCGGATTGCATTTTGTGCAATATTCCGAAGCCGCATCAACATATCGAATATTTGAATTGTGCCTGCTTTCGCAATGTCGATGTTATCTGTATGCGCGAACGTCTCAACAAATCGTTTGCAGCGGGAAGCACCTTGCATTTCCGTGACAAAACATTTTTTGAGCATATCGATCGTTTCTCGACAATAAGCCCTGAATAAGGCTATTATTTGTACGTTGTTGGAAGCATTCTTTAAACTGTATTTTTTACATAGACTCTCAATTTGAGCAACGGCGTTTTCCTTGTCTTTGACAACGAATATCCCTCGTGGGTTCATATCGGTCTGATTTATTTAGTATTGGTTTATTGTGTATAACGGTTTTGGTCCCTAATTTATGGTAGAGTTCTATTATCGTTTCTTTGAGATATGTGTAAGATTGCGGTGCGCAAATATGATCGCTCAAGTCGGTTAGCGGTTTCGGGGACAACAACTCGTGCACTGCCTTGAATTTAATCGCATAAGAATCTTGACAATTCGCAAAATAGTGCATAAAGTAATCTTCGGATATTCCTGAATGATTTTTTGTCTTGTCCCAAACCTCCTTTGGGGTTCCTTTGATGACCGAATCAATTTCGATAAAGGCGACAATCATTTTGATCGGAGCCGTTGCATATACGACAATATATCGTATATCCGTAGGAATACGTTTGCGATATTCGTATCGCTTCTCCCCAGAGAGTATTTTTTCAATATGACTTGGGTGAATGGATAATATGATTGTGTCAGTTTTCATGTATCAATGCTGAATATTGTTCGTTACTAATCTGTCGTATGCTTTGTATATATCCTTTTATACCAGCATCAACGATACTTTGATTGGATATTTCTTTATTGAGTGCTTTATACCGAAATAGGATAACTAAAGTTCTTTTCTTCAAAATATTTTGTATGTCTGAATATTTATATACCGTTCTTTTGACAATTGCAGGAAATACCTCGTCGATGTTTTCTGAAAACTGAATATCTTCAACGATTCCCATACATTGTATGGATTTTCGGTCTTTGCTTCGATAAAAAAGGATAATATCTCCTTTGCGAATCGTTTTGATTTTGGAGTGGCACAAATATGCTTTTTTGATCGTATTGCCTTGACAAGAATACAACGATTGATCTTTTTCGAACAAAGTGCCTTTCATGTTGCTGAAATCCGGGAATAGATCTTCGTGAAATTGCGGTTGAATGGGAATGATGAATTTCTGAACAGATTTATTATCCCGAAAATAGGGATAATATTTTATCAAGGATTCCAAACTGTTGCAGTCGTCATCCTTTAATTTCATCGGTTTGATATAAACGTCGTCCTTGCTATATTTGCCAAGAAAGGAAAAACCATAGTCAGTACACAAACCTACGAGTGTTTTCTGTTCTTCTCCAAACGTATGTAAGTAAACCCAATCCAAATCGTTCTTTACACAGTAATCGAATGCGATATATAAAAGGCGTTCGCCCAATTTCTTTCCACGAGCCTTTGGATCGACCTTAAACGTACAGAGTTTCAAAATGCGTCCGGGAATAATTTCTCCGTTATCAGTCAGTCGGGCATCCTGCTCGTGTTTGTAGATGCAGATTGCGACGATGTTGCCGTTCCCGTCTTCGATACACCAACATTTCCGCTTGTCTGTGGCACATTCCTGAAACCATTTGTCAAAACCGTCATACGACTGCCGTAAAGATTCGAAGAATGGCTGATTTTTATCTATTTCATATAGAAAACGCTCTTTTACACCGGTGTACCCGAAAGAAAATGGAGTAGACGTGTACCGCTGGAGTAAAAGTAAAAATTGCTCCAACCGATATACTTTATCCTGCAATCCGATTTTTGAGGCTTTCCGGAGAATGCCTTCGTCGTTCGTAACAAGAAGGTGCACTGCGCCCCGATACAAAGCGAACAAAACGTTATTATCTACTCTGTCGTTATCGTTGGATTGCGACAAACCGAGTTCGTGACACTCTTGATCGGAAAGAATCGGAGGATTCTCTATCTGTGAATATTGCTTTAACCGAGATAATACGATCGTTCGTCTTTCTTGATTTTTATCTCGTTTAATATCCTCAAACTGCATAGGATGAATATACAGACAGTGATGCTGCTCTGCGGAGAGTTTCCGCAGTTCGGCGAAAGACGAATCAAGTGTTTTGCTCGTGTCTTCCAGTGGAATGATAATGTTTGTATCTAATAGTATATTCATCCGAGATATTTTCTGTTGACTTACGGTTTAATTAATGATATTGCCATATTTATTAGTTTTGCTTCTTCGCTTTTATTTTCAATCGACTTTTTAAAGTCAACCAGAATCCGATAATTATTAAGACAATACCAGGAGAGGCATTGATCAATCTGGATGTAAAACCTGACGCTTCTACTATCCACTCTATTGAACCCGAAAATCCAAGTATTGTTAAAACTATTCCTGCAACCAAACATCCGATACCCCCAATAAGGCTCAGTAGAACAATGATAAATTCATAATGCAGAGCCTGCATGCCGAATTGAGTATTTGCCACCGATGGGTCAATATCCATGGCACAACCACCAAACATCAATACAGCCACACAAATTAAGATAATCGTTATGATTCGATTTTTCATATTCATTTACATTACACTTAATCTTTGCAAAAGTTCCTTGATAGTAACCGCCCCATCCATCTGCTGCTTGTCGAAGACCATGAAATAGCGGTAGTGTTCGCCGGACTTGTTCGCCCAAGTCTTGCTCAGTTCAAGTTTGGTTCGGCTGTCGGAGTTATCCCGGTCATCGCCTTTCGTTTCGAGGAGAACGGTAATGCCGCTTTTCAGTTGGACAATAAAGTCGGGATAGTGATTGATATAGCCGTTTATACAGAAACCCGTGCGGCTTGGATTCCTGTGCCAGAACAGTACATTCTCCAAATCGGCGACTGCATTTATAACGTCATACTCGAAACCGTTAATCGACTCCTCCTCCGTATAGAGCCCTTTTGCCAATCCGATGGACTTTGTTTTCACCGTTATACGTTCCGGCAAACGGTATGCAGGCTGACATTTTATCTGCCCGGTATCGAGCCACTCCTTAAATTTCTTTTCTTGATAGGCAGACAGCAGCGACTCTATTTTTTGACGAATGGTATTTCTCGTCTGCCATTCATTGGCATACAAATCTTCTAATTGCTCGGAATCGACACCCTCGATAGCCTTTTGGATATAGCAGGCAATCTGCGGCTCGGAGATTTCGTCGAAGCGGATATTCTTTGCCAACATCTCTGCCAGTTGTATCTGTTTGCTTTCAGGCGACAGGGTTGCAAAATGCTGTTTGATAACGGATAATTGGTTGACTGTCAGGTTTCTTCTCGTAACGGCATATTCCTCTCCGCTTGATTTTTCCAAATCCACACGCACAGCCTCGCTTTCGGCTTGGGTAAAGTCGATATTGTGGTCGCACTTGTCCAGGTCAAACCCTTCGGCAAGCATCGTCTTATCCAATGAAACATACTCGCTGCCGGCGAATAGTAAATTCGGCGTTATCTTTTTCACGAACTGGGGCAATACCAACTCTTTTGCCGACGAAGCAAAAGTATCTTTCATCGGATATGTATTTATCATATCTTTAATATCATTCGGAATGTTATTGTCTGTCTGCTGCGCCGCCTGCTGCCGGTAGTTTTCGTTCTCCTGCCGGGCAAAGGCTTCCAATGCCGCTGTCCCCGTATTTACAGCAGGTGTTGCAATAGTTGCTTTGATTGCTTCGGCATCTATCGGTTCGTCGCCTTCGTCGGTCGCCGCAGTTTCTGGTGCCTCCTGTGCCGGCGCGTCGTCGCTGCCAAACAAATCCAGACCCGGTTGTTTTGTCGGAACAGGTGTAGCAACTTCTGCCGGAGTTTCGGCTACCCGATAATCCTTTTTGCTGAAACCGGCACGGTTCAGCCCCTCGATGATGTTCTCCACCGTATTCCGAAAATCATTGGACGAGGTGAATACATACGACAAGTCGAGCAACTCCTCCCGGTGCTTGGTCGTATAGGGCAGCCGCAGCACACGACCCAGTATCTGCTCGACATCCACGCGCGAGGTCTTGTTTGCCAGTGACGCCAGAATATAGGCGAACGGACAATCCCAGCCCTCTTTCAGCGCATTGACCGTAATGATGTAGCGCACCGGACAATCGCGGCTTAACAGGTCGGTATTTTTGATTTCGTCCTTGTTCGCCGTTTTGATTTTGATTTGTTCTTCGGGGATGCCGATTTCGATAAGTTTGTTTTTGATTTTGTCGAACGTAATATGGTCGTCGTCGGTTTTCGGCTGGGCTTGGAACAGCACAATCGGACGGATGTACCGGCCGCCTCCCGCCTCCATTGCGACTGCCTTCTGCTCCAAACTGCGCTGCATCTGTATCGCGCTCGAAATAACATCATTCGTCGAGCGGTGATTATACACGATAACCGGCAGCTTCACCATATTCGCCCGCTTGAGTTTTATGGCATCCACAAAACTGATGATGTTGCTCTTTTTGCGAGGCGTCGCCGTCAGGTCGAGGATAAAACACGGGTTGATTGTTTTCAGCATATCCACACGCAGATTCGCCTCGAAGTTGTGGCTTTCGTCGATGATGACGACCGGATTCAGATACGACAGAACCTGAATCAACCCGGTTTCGTCCGACCCCTCCACGCGCTTGGTCATCGTGTCGTACAATTCGGCATAGGCCGCCAGATTCTCGTTTTCGCGGTAAACGCGCCGCCCATCCTTGTTGTTGGCCGCGAACGACTGCACGCTCAATACGAAAATAGTCAACTGTTCGCGAATCTCCGTCGGACTTATGCCGTGCCCGAACAGCGCCGACTCCTTGTCTACTACACGCACCGCATTCCCGAAGTGGCTGTCGATTTTCTGCCGGTAGGGGTGCGACGGGTCGTTCAAATTCTTGTAGGTCTGCTTCAAGATTGTGTCCGACGGAACGAACCACGCCACGACTTTCGGTTTTTCGGAGGGCAGATGCCTAAATATCGTATTCAGCGCATTGCAGGCGATAAAGGTCTTGCCGCCGGCAGTCGGCACCTTCACCGTTACGTGCGGCACACCCGCAATGCTGTTGTCGTAGGGATGCAGATAGTAGTTATCAAACGACGAAATCAAAACGCCTTTGTCTTCCCAAAACTTATGGAAAGCGGTGTCGGGGCGGTTGTATTTCTCGACATACCCGATATATGCATCCAAATCGGCGATTACCTCTTTTTGATATTGTTTCAGTTCCATAAAGTCAGAATCGTTTGATGTCGCACGGAATCTTTTTGAACATAATATTTCGGGCTGCCAGCACTTGCTGTGGAACGGTGCAGATATCGGCATAAATAACATACTGCTCGGCTTGCTCCGTTATGATGTTCAACGTATCGATACTGAGCGTCGTAAGGCAGTCGCGCTCGTAGTAGAAATAGTAGCCCGTCGCATTGTAGGTGTCCAACAGATATTTCGCAGTCTCGGTGTGTTCACGCTCCAAATGCTGCTTGGTCTCGGTGTAGTAAATGTATTCACGAATTTTATCCTCTCCTATATTTTCGTTGAGGTTTTTATCATCGTTGAACATCGGCTCGCCCAACTCGTAGTAGTCGAACGCGCCGCCCGTGCCGGCAACGGCGTTTTTGCCCTCGCCGTAACCCCGCATCACACGACGCACCCGCTCGGCGGTAATATCCTCGGCATAATCCTCCATCTCAACAAGGATAAACTTGCGATTGCCGCCGTCTTTCTTGTTCAGATTCAGCACCGCATGGGCGGTCGTTCCCGAACCGGCAAAAGAGTCGAGGATAATATCATCGGGGTTGCATAAAAAGTTGATGATATACTCGATTAACGAAACATCTTTGGGATAGTCGAACACACTTCGTCCATCGAATATAGCGGACAAAACCTTTCCTGCCTCCTCTGTCGTATTTACTCCAACTTCTGAATCTATCAGATTAGGCGGGACTTCCGGGTCGTATTTTTGTTTTTTATAAGATAAAACAAGTCTGTTCGAGCAATTTATAATCGTATTTTGCGCAAGTTCGTTTTCCAACTTCTCTTGTAACCATATAAATTTATTCTCGAATTCGACTTCATTCGCATTTACCCCATTCGTTACAATCAAATCATTTAACAACTTATTAGGGAACTTGTCAGTTCCGTATATACCCGCAGGAATAGTCCTATCTGCCCCCTTAACATGAATGCTCCCTGCTGGAAATTTTAAGGTTTTCGATGAATTTTGGGGCTTTGTCATAGGGTCATCGCTGCCACTAACCTTTTGAACACCTCTATATTTAGTATTGTTTTTCTGTTTTTCGTAGCAAAAACATACTCATGTTCTTTTTGATTTTATAAGAAAGATTGGGCGGCGTTGCCGACTTGAACCAATGCCATTGGCCTATAAAATTGTTTACCCCGAATATTTCATCGCAAAGCAATTTCAGATTTGCGAGTTCGTTGTCGTCGATTGAAATAAATATCGCTCCGTCCTCCGCCAGCAACTTATGCAGCAGTTTCAAGCGCGGATACATCATGCAGAGCCACTTGTCATGACGACTCAAATCCTCGCCCTGCTTGCCCACGACTTCGCCTAACCATTTCTTGATTTTCGGGTCGTTCACGTTGTCGTTGTACACCCACTTTTCGTTACCCGTGTTGTACGGCGGATCGATATAGATGCACTTCACGCGACCTTCATACTCGGGCAGCAGCGATTTCAACGCCTCCCAATTGTCGCCGTGTATGATTTTGTTGCCGCTTCCCGTCGGCGTCCGGTCGCCGTCATCCTCCGCCCGAAACCCGTATTTGTGTTCCAGTACCCGATACGGTACTTCCTGATGATGATTGACAACCTTATCTTTCCCTATCCAAGTCAGTGTCGGCATATATTTATGCTTTAAGAAGTTCTGTTGCTTTCGTTATACATTCGTCGTAAACTTTTATTAAAGTTGAATAGCCTTTTACAAGTCTGTTCTTAGCAGAAATTTGAGACTTTTCTATGTTTGGAATATTCAATAAAGCCTCTCTACCCTGAGTAGTCGTATCCTTTGCTGAAATCTGAGATTGAATCAAATTATTTAATGCTTTCCGATTTTCGTCTTTTATATTTTGATTCGTATCAAAACATTGCTGCATCTTAATGGCCTCCTCAATGGCTGCTTTAAAATGTTCTGCTAATTTAGGTGCATTATGATCAATAGCATGAGACATTTGATCCATGTCTTTTGCAAATCCAATCATGATTCCTCGAACTTGAGAGGCGTTGGGTCTTTGGATATTTAATGAATTCAATTGTTTGGTTCGAGCTTGAACTTTCTCGTTTAATTGATTCGTTTCACTCGTTAATATGCTCATTGTTTGACAAAATAAAGCAATGTGATTATCGAAAGCCTCTCGATAATCTAATAATCCAAGTTCTTCGCCTTCTTCCATGGAGGTATCTATGCGAATAAGAGCAGTAGTGTTTTGCCCAAAAGTCGCCATTTTAGCAAGAAATTCGGCTTTTTGTCTATTCCATACTACCGTTTTAGGGCAAGATCCTTGTCTCTCCAAAAACTCATCCCGCAGTTCATCCAATCTGTCTGCATCATCTATTTTTGCACATAAATTCGCTCTATATAACCAGCCGATAGATTCGAATGATACATTATGCAGAAGCAATGGTTTGACATTTTTATCCAAAGCCCACGCTGCTCCCATTTCGTTGAGACACACCTCGCTCTTGCGATAATTGTCCGAAATCATAAAAAAGACAAAATCGCAATCTGCAAGATTATCTTTGATATATTGAGGAATATTGCCTCCCGTCGGCACACCGGTTTCCGGCGCAGAGGTGTAGGCAATATCTGCGTCCAAAATACCGAGTCCTGCATTCAGGATTATATTCTTGAACAAATCGACAATATCTTTGTCTTCCGAAGAGTGACTTATAAATACCTTTACCATATTATTTACTACTATCAATCAAATCTTTCGGGTTTACTTGAAGAATCTTTGCTATTTCGAACAGCATCTCCAAACTCGGTTGACGACGGTTGCATACATAGGAATTAACTACGCTGAAACTTTTGCCGAGTTTTTCGGCCAGCCAAGTCTGTTTAATGCCCTTTTCCGTCAGCACTTCTTTTATACGATTCATACGAAACAGTATTTCTGTTATATTTTGCGATAAAGATATGAAAAAATCTGCGATAATAAAAATCTTACACACTAAATGCATACTATAAAAGCGAAACATCAAGATCAACTTTATTCCCGGTGTTCGGCCCAGTAGTTCAGCACATCACGGATGGACAGGACGTTGTTGTGATATTTGTCGATGATGTTCTGTGGGAGTTCGAATGCCGGTTCGTCGCGGTACTTGAACCACCAGCGAACCCCTGCGTTGTCCGGGTAAATGGTGCAGTTGTTCTTGCGGCGGAAGGCTTCGTCGCCGGCCTTCGTCCGAAGGTAGAAATAGAGCGTATCGTCTTTCGCCTCTTTCACCTGTTCGCGCAGTCGGCGTATCTCCTCCTCCAACTCGGCAATGATAGTCTGTTCACGTTTGACATCGACGAAATTTATCGCATGCCACTCGCCCGTGCGGAAATAGTGGTCGATGCGTGCAATCATCTCCTTGTTTGTTTCGGCCAACGGATGCAAGCCCTCGATGTTCGTGCGGTGCGCCAGCTGGTTGAAATTAATTTGCAGTCCGCGGCTCACCTCCGATGCGCGGCGCCACATCGCGCGGTCGTCGTCCGAGACCGCCGTCTTCAACTCTTTGCCGAGCGCAGCCTCGCGTATAAAGACCGCCGGCGACATATTCGCCGCGTGTGCTTTGCACTTTATTTCTGACAGTTCCTCCTTCGAGAACTGTATCTCTTTGTGGCAGGTGCGCCGCCCGTTATCCAATGCTTTCATCGCTTGAAAAATCTTTTTCGGGTTTTGTTCTTCTTTTCGTCGTCGTCCTCTTTCGAGCCTCCGCCGCCACCTGCGGTGTGAACAACAGTCGGCTGGATAAGTAGCTCCATCATTGCCGTAGCGATGCCCGACGGCGCAGCAGTCTCTGTCCAGTCGCTGCCGGTCGGCGCGTCAGCCGAAGATGTATCGTTCATCGTATAAGTGGTTGCCGGTCGTGCCGATTCCGAAGCGGCAGATTGCGTCGCCTTCGGCTGTGCGGTTTCCTGTGGAGCCTGCTGCGTCCTATTGTCGGTTGCTACCATCGCCCGGTTGCGTCCATCGACGCTATCTTCACATATTTGCCGATATAAGAGGTCTTGACCGCGCTGCCGTCGGCGAGTGTCAGGTTGATGACCAAATGGAAGTGCGGGTTCTTGTGGTTTTGGTCGTGATGGCGCACAACAATATACTGGTCGAATCGAAAGCCGTATGCCTCCATATGGCGCATCCACTCACGGACGATTGCCTGTCCGTCGCGCTCCATCAGTTCGCGGTCGCGCAGATGGAACGACATTGGAATATGGAGCAACTTGGTCTTGGCCTGCGGGCGCAGGGCACTCTGGGTCTCGAACTCGCGGGCGATGCTCTCTGCGCCGCGCATCGAGAAGATACCTTTGGACAGAATGATTTCGGCGCGCTTCTTCGGGTTTAGAACATAATTGATTGTCGCGGCTATGTTGCGGCTGGTATGTATCTTCGTTATCATTGTTGCTGTGTTAAGAGGTTAATGGAGGGTGGGCAGTTCAACAGGTCGAGATACGTGGACGTATGCAGACACCGCTTGCCCACCCCTACCATAATAGCCCCCCCAAAGGGATTAGAAGTGGTCATCGCCCGGCGCGTCGCCGTGCGTCGTGCGGCTGGGGTCTGCCACTCGCTGTTGAATGCGTTGAATTGTTGAGATGCCACGCAATGTCCACGAGCAGAGTTTACTGCCGCCTCACTTTTTCTCAACAGCGTGCTGGCTAAAAGAGAAAACAGGTCGAGAGGTGCAGCCGGGTGCGATGTTGCGGACGGTTGAGCAGCACCTCGTCCACAACGATAAGCAGTTTGCCTGCCCAGTCGGAGTTGAACTGACTGCGGAAGTCGTCGTTGGTGTTGAAGGTAACATTGTCCTCGAAAATTGCTTTAAGAAAGTTCAGGAACGTACTCTTGCCCGTATTGCGTTCCTCCGACACCAACAACAGTATGGGCAGCTTCTCGACAGGTCGCATGTAGAGCAGTTGCAGGTAGTCCATGCCCAACTCGTATTGTCCGCCAAAGATGTGGCGCACCAGCGACTCGATGTGCGGGAACGGTCCCTCGGCGGGAACGTGGTCGATAGGTTCATAGAGGTTGAAAAAGTTGTCAATCTCTTCTCGGTAGTCCGTGTGGCTCGGCACGGTGCAGAAGCCGTCGTACTTGGGAATGTCGGCAATGAAGTTCTTGCCGTGGTCTTGGCGCAGCGTCTCGACGCTCCAGGAATGCGTTTGCGCACCGATCCGCCGCAAAGCTGCGGCTGGTTCACCATCTTGTAGTAGGTCGTACCTACTCACTCTTTGTCTTGGTTATCCGAAATTCTGGTTCTCATTCCGAGAATCCTGCGCACATCGGCATTGCGGTACATCACTTTCGCACCCCCACCCACACCGATTTGAGATAGTTGCGCTTGTCCCAGTGCCACAGCGTCGCATACGGTTGCACATTCGCTTGACCTCCTCTTTCGTCAGCAGGCTGTCGTCCTGCGACGAGGATATCGCGACAGCCACCTCGCCGACCGCGCGGTTAATCAATCCTCCGAAAACTGACGGAGGTTTTCGCCGGGAACCTCCAACTTGATGTTGGCGCCGCCGGTTGTCAGGCCTGTTCGTTCTGGTAGCATGATGAACAAAAAGCCACCGCCCCGATTCGGGCGATGGCACAAAAGCATAGTGAATTTTCGCTGAAATTCAAGGATTTGCAATACGATTCGTACGGCGAATCCAGAACCGTACTAATCGTACCCGAATTTTTGTAAAAAGGGTTTAACTGCTACTCCGCGTCGGTGAAGTAGCAGATGATTTCATCGATGAGGATGCGGTCTTCCCCAATATCCTTTTGCAGCTTACCCGTGCGTGCATTCGTATCCAGCAGGAATTTGTAGCAGCGCTGAATCCCCGTGAAGGATTTGCCGTTTATCTCCTCCACGAAAGCATCGTACTCATCGGGATGACTATTCATCCACGACCGTATCTCCTGCTTGAATCGCTCGAAATCTTCCCGTGCCATAACTTAAATCTAATACAAGCATCCGAACTCCCACAGCGGAATCCGGCAGCCGCTGCCGGTCTCGATGTCGTCCAATGCGAGGTAACTGTTCGGCAGGTCGGCAATTTGATCGAAGGTCTTGCGGCTGCCGCCCACCTCGAACAGATACTTCCCGTCGGCCATAAAATCGCCCTGCTTGGGCATTGTCAAGGTCGATACCGCCCCCACTTGATTGGCGAAGAAAGTCTCACGCAGCGTACCCTCCGATATCTTGCCCGACAAGGCGTACATCAAATTGGTATTGTTCAGATATATCTTCTTCGGGCCGGTCAGATGTTTGTAATCTTTCACTTTGTCCGTCAGCAGCCAGAGAAGTGCCGCACGATCGAGCAGATAGAGCATTTTCAGCGTCTGGTCGCGGGTCGATTCCATCTCGGCAGACAACTTGTTGATATTGGGTTCAAGCGGCACATTCTCGGCAATGACCATCAACAACTTCTTAATCTTTAATATGGTCGTATAGGTAATCTCCTCCACTGAAGGAATATCGCTGTCGATGACAAGTTGTGCAACCTCGGCAACACGCATCAGATAATCCTCACCCGATTCTTTATAATAGGGATAATAGCCGCTGCGCAGGTAAGCGTCGAAGTGTTTTAACACCTTTATTTTCGACGTAACTGCCATCGCACACTTCGTATGGCCGGAAAGCAAATCTTCCAACGAAATAGCGGAAACAGATGCGATACCTTCATATTCGAGATACTCACGGAACGACAGCCCGTTGAGCGTATAGAGCGACTGGCGGCGCGACAGGTCGGTTTTGGAATTGTCTATAGCCAGCATCGCCGACCCTGTGTACACGATATTCAAATCGGGATAACTGTCATAGAAGTTTTTAAGCAGTTGTGTCCAATTCTTATACTTGTGCACTTCGTCGAAATAGATATTTACGACACCGTGCGTATAGAGGAATTCGACCAACTCTTCCAGACTGTGTGTGTTGAACCACATATTGTCCAACGACACATACAGCACCTCGTCGAGATTGGCGAAAGTCTCTTTGATATGCTGCAGCAGCAGCGTTGTCTTGCCGACGCCGCGTGCGCCTTTGATGCCTATCAGCCGTACATCCTAGTTTATCCGGCCATACAAATAGCGTTTGAACCGCAAGTTTGTTGCGACGAGTTTGCGGTGAAACGCATTAACTAACGGTTGAATATCTGCGTAGTCCATACAAGTCTGTTTTACAAATCCCTCTGCAAACATACTGAAACACTTTTGCAAAAGTGGATTTCGTGCTATATTTCACTTTTTTAAAAGCGTTCTTATGCTGGCGTGTTGTTATCAATATTTGCCGAGCAACCATTTCCATGCCGGTACAACATGAATTGTCTTACCGTTTCTCTCAAAAGAACGCTCCTCGTCAATCGTTATGATTGTCAGCTTGTCGCATTCGGTTGCTTTCGAGGCTTCCAAAATGCCATTGATTTCCCGCTCTCTTGTATTGTCGTCCGACATATCCCAAGTGACCTGTATCAGTTCATCGATATGTTCATTCCGCTGAACGACAAAATCGCATTCTGCGGACTCCTGAAAATAAAAAATGCGGTCAGCCGGGTTCAGATTGCGGTTCAGATGCAGAAATACGGTATTTTCCAACAGTTTGCCGTTATCATCGCTCTGCGGGAGCAGCACGGCGCTGCGCAATCCGTTGTCGATACAGTAATATTTTTTCTGCGACCTCTGTTCTTTTGCTAAAGAGCGTTCATATTTGGGTATGCGGATAAACATAAAGACATCACAAACATATCCCGCCCATTTGTATAGTTCGTCTTTATTGATTTTAAGCCCCTGCGATTTAATATCATTGTATATCGACAATATAGAGGTCGGTTTTGTCAGATTTGCCATGATACGTTTAACGAAATATCGAAGCACCGGTAAATTCGCTATCCCATAGTGTTCGGCAACATCTTTCAGCAGCATCGTGTCGAAATAGCCGTTCAGCAATTGCAGTTTCTCTGTTGCCGACTCGGTCAGCACAACTTCGGGAAATGAACTCTCACGATTGAACTCCATGAAGGTGTTTCTGACTCGCGCCTTCTCCTGCTCGAGGTAACCGTTTGCATTGATGCCTTTGAAACGACAAAATTCATTAAACGAAAGTGGGTAGGTTTTATATTCAAGCGGATAACCTCTCAATGCTGTATTCAATTCAGTTGAGAGCATAGTAGCGTTACTGCCGCTTATGTAGATATTCTTACAATAGCTTTTATATACCCGTAAAACAAAATATTCCCACCCTCCGATGATTTGGATCTCATCAAGGAACATATGCACCTCCTTGATGGGTATATCCGGGTACATCTCCATATAAGAAGCTATAACCTCGTCCAAATCATCAGAGGTCATATTTTTCAAACGCTCATCGTCAAAACCTATCCACAAAATATTTTGTACCGGCACACCTGTTTTGAGCAATTCATTGATTGCTATCATCATCAATGTGGATTTACCGCATCTTCGCACACCGGGGATAGTGATTATTTTTTTTCGGTTTACGGGCAGCTCATTATCCCTGTGTATAATATCGAACGGCATCTCGTGCTGTTTGAGTGCAATCAACGACTTAATGGTATCCTTTCTCATAATCTGTCCAACGTTTTTACAATGCAAAGATACAAAGTTTCCTTAAATATCGGAAACTATTTGCAAAAGTTTCCCGTTTTTGCGGAAATACCTCTGCGATATTTATCGTGTATTTTATCAATTCTTACACCTCCGATGGTCTTTTGAGTCGCATTTTCAATGAAATTGACGCTACGATAACAAATTTACCAACTCTCTCTTCATTTCTTCGTCAATTTCTCGATAACGCGCGAAAGCACGGCTGCCCTCCTTATGACTGCTCAATGCTCCGACTAAATTCGGGTCCTTCACCTGTTTGTACAAGTTTCCTACAAATGTGCGTCTGGCGAGGTGCGATGATGCAATCTCATACAGCACTTTTTTCTCTTCTTCGCGGGTCGTTGGGTTGATGACCGTAACCAAACGTTTCAACCCGGCAGCTTTGAAAATCCGTTTGATGGACACATTGTATTTCTGTTCTGATATGAACGGCAACAATCTATCTCCTTCACATCGCTTGTATCGCTCCACGATTTCCAATGCCATGTCGTTGAGAGGGACACGCACGGTCAAGGGTCGCCCCTCTTTCGTTTTGCGGGGGATATATTCGACCGCACCATTGATAATGCAACTCTTGGTCATTTTGATTAAATCTCCGACACGACAGCCTATCAAACATTGAAAAACGAATATGTCGCGCTGTATGGCAAGTTGCGGATGTCGGCTCAGATTGGTGCGGTAAATCTTGTTCCGTTCATCAATCGTAATGTAGTAAGGCGTGCCATAGGTACACTCTTCGAGCGGAAAATCGTCGAACGGTGTGTTCGTCGTTCGTTTGTTGTCCTTGCACCAGTAGAAAAAGGTGCGGATGCGTGAAAAACAATCGAGCAGCGTGTTCCTGCCGCGAGGCTGCGGCGTCCGCGCTTCGGGAATCGACTCGTATATGGCGGGATATTCTTTGCAGTAGACATATTCGTTCTCGAAGAAATCCCAAATGTCGCGCAGCATATCGGAGGTAACGTCATCGACATTCAGCACAAATTTTTTCTGCCCGCGCTTCGTCGCCCGCACATAGAGTTCATATCGCTGCAATCCCCGCTTTACCACGCGGTAATTCTTCTTGCGCACCTCCGAAAGGTTGTGCTTTTCCAAAAACTCGTCGAAAAGTACAATCAATGACGGTTTGACGACCTCCTCATCGATCTGATATTTTTTCGGATTGTAGTATTTATCCAGCGTTATCTTCAACCAATCCTTTTCGGGTTGGTCTTCGACACTTTGATACTCCTTTTCAATAAAACTTTTAAGCCGACGTGTCTCCTCGTTGTAGAATGTACGTTGATCCATATCATAGACCACCTTGCTTTTGACCTGCTCCGCCTTGTCATCCCAATAATTGGGATTGATGGTCAGCTTGGTCGGAGCAATCATATCGATCTTTCTGCCATCACGCAACCTAGCATAAATCGTCGCCTGCGAATCGGTGTCATACCGTTTGACGTTCTTTTTGACAATAAGTGAAACTTTCATACTGCCTCCGTGATTTTCCTGCTACAAAGGCAATATAATTTTCCTCACATTTTCCCCACCGATGCTAAAAATCTTGCAATAGGATTAAATTCGCCTAAATATTGATTTTGTATAACATATTAATTTAACAGATATTTTATTTGCATTTGCTTTCATCTGATATTTAACTCGAATCAATCATTTTTATAATTTCAAATGCGGCTCCGGGTACTTTTAAAGACCTCAAATGATTGTTAATAAATTATTTGAGGTCTTTGTTTTTGTCTGTCGTGGCTGCAACTTGTCTGCATTTTTAATAAAGTAGGCTAATGGACAGATCGGGTGATGAGCGTCGGGGGCGATAGTTTTTGGAAAGATACTATCGATAAGTTTCATTCTATGTCCCCCAGTTAGTCCGCTGTGTGCACAGTTTGGTTTTGGTGTCCGAAAAGATTCCTTCCAGTCCGTTGTTCGTGCTTGGGAGACCGATGTTCGGATGGTCGTAGAAGGCACATAGCAGCGGCATATTCCGCAGGGCGCCGTTTGCAGACGTATGCGGGAATATGGGCGGGGTATCGTAAAAAAAGCGCCTCGGCGGTATGTGTACCGCCGAGGCGCTTTCGGCAAAAAGGAGTGCATCGGCTCTGAAGTCCTTCGGCCGGCCGATGAAAGTGGTGGAATAGCACAGGCAAAAATCCCCGTTTCTGTTCGACCGACACCAACAGGGCCTCGCGGCACCCCTTTTTAGTTGTCAGTTCCGTATGTTTATTTTTCGGTTTTCTCGCTTTTGCGGGGCGAGGCCGGAATTTCCCGATAGCCTCCCGGAGCCAGCGGTGCCGCTCGGCACTCGAACCGGGGAGTTTGTTTTGCCTAATTCTCCCTTCGGGGGTGGCTCCGGGCTGGCCGCTTCGCGGAGAAAGACAGTTCAGCAGTGATCTCCCTATGTCGGGCCGCAGCCTCCCGCAGCGGAGGCCCGCAATTTCTCTTCGTTCATTGCGCTCCCCGCCGGCTGCGACCCGAGACATACAGGTAAAACTCCGGTTCGGAGAACCGCGCGGGCCGGTGCCGCTCGGACGCGAAAGAACTTTTGGCTGTGATCTTCCGATGACAGGCCGGAGCCCCCGGCTGCGGAGGCCTGCAACTCGCGGGGCTCGTTTGCACCTCCGCTGGCTCCGGCCAATCAAGGGTAGTTCCAGCCCGGATCGAGTGCCGAGCGGCACCGGGTCGGGCGCCCGGGAGAGAACGCAACGAGCACTGTCGAGTTGCGGGCCTCCCGTGGGGGAGGCGTCCGGCCCGCCCGGTTCTGCGAACCGGATTTTCTCCGGCACGCGGGATGAGTACAGCTTCGGGGCGCAGCCGGCGGAGACGCAAAATCGCGAGAGCGATCTATTTTGCGGGCCTCCGCGGGGGGAGGCTGCGGCCCGCCCGCTGACGCGGAATATTTTTCCGCACCAGAGCGGAGACGGGCTGCCTTTTGTACCCCAAAGCGGAGAGAAATCCGGTTCGGAGAACCGGGCGGGCTCTTATTCCGTCTTTGCAGCCGCTTAGGCCGCGGGGGCCCTTACTTTTTGGTATGCCCCAAAAAGTAAGCAAAAAGCGCATCAAAGGGGGCCAGCCCCCTTTGCCAACCCCCGTAGCGGTGCCCGTAAATCCCGCGTAGCGGGCGGGCCGGACGCCGCCCAACGGGAGGCCCGCAACACGCCGCTTACGCGTCGAAAATTGCGGCCACTCCCGGGCGCCGACCCGCCTTGCAACAAAGAACTATACTTTGTCCTCACTCCGCTCAAACAACCGAATCGTTATTCCTGAATACAACGTACAGGAAAGGCGTGGGCACGATTGTGTTGACCAGATGGATACACTACAGAAGTGTGAAAGCCCAAACCATGAGCATGTTGGCTTGGTGGGGTATCTGGTGACGATGATAAACTATATCCATCCATACCCCAACCTAGTACCTCACCATTCATATCGCGACGGTAACTCGTAGCCGGATACCATGCTTTCACACCACCGCCCGAGGTCGGAGCATAGAGCCGCCCGTTCTGCGAGTGCCGCGTGAATGCCGGGGTTCCCGAGGCGGTTTGCTTTGTA
>NZ_CANQYJ010000025.1 GCF_947628055.1 uncultured Rikenella sp. | reverse complement strand
ATCACATCGACAAACTCGAACTGATCGTCGACAACGAAATGTGGACGCTCCCTAAATACCGCGAACTGCTCTTCCTGAAATAATAAATTCACATCCGATATGCTACTCTGGATCATCCCGATCGGCGTCATTCTACTGTTGGTGATCGTTCCGATCTCCATTTACAACGGACTCGTGCGGCGGCGCAACGAGATCAAGAATGCCCAGGGATCGATAGACGCTGTGCTCAAACAGCGTTTCGACCTGGTGCCGAATCTGGTGGAAACAGTCAAACGGTATGCAGCGCACGAAGCATCGGCATTGACTGCCGTCACCGAACTGCGCCGAGGCAAAAACTCTTACGGAGAACTGACCGCCGAAGAGAAAAGCGCATTCAACGCCGGTTTCGGGGCGGGACTGCGGAATTTTTATGCCGTGGTCGAGAACTATCCGGACTTGAAGGCATCGGGCAATTTCCTTCACTTGCAGCGTACGATCAACGAATTGGAAGAACAGCTCTCCGCTGCGCGCAGAACTTATAACGCCTGTGTGACGGATTATAACAATGCCATACAGGTGTTCCCCTCGTCGATTATCGCAGGTATGGGGCATTTCCGGCCGGAGCAGGTATTGGAAACGCCGGCTGCCGAACGGGAATCGCCGAACGTCAGGGAACTTTTCGGAGGTAATTGACCATGGACACTGCGGTACAAAGCCCGGCGACGCCTACGGCACCGGCGGCCGAATACGGAGACTTCCTGCTGCTGCAAACCCGTTACCGCCGCACCTGGTGGATCTGGTTCGCTTGCTGCGCCTTACTGACCGGCGCAGCTTTATGGGTAAGAGACATTTACGGGATCGGAACGGCAGTGCTGTCGGCAGTTGCATTGCCTGTGGTGTCCGGACAGCTGTCCGGGAAACTGTCGAGATACTATAAAGCCGAGATCGTCCCGCAGTACGTGGGACAGTTCTGCGAAGCGGGGCGCTTTACGCCGGAATCGGGGATCGGCGAATCCGTCTTTCGCTCCTGCGGCCTGTTCGACACCGCACCCGACCGATACAGAACCGAAGACCTGATCGAAGGACGCGTCGGCAAAACCGCATTCCGTTTCGCGGAAGTCCATGCGCAGAAAAAACGCACGACGTACACCCGAAACGGGACTCGTACCACCTGGGTGGACATTTTCCGGGGATTCTTCTTCGTGGCCGATTTCAACAAAGACTTCCGGGGACAGACTACCTTGGTGCCAAACTATTGGGGCAGCCGGTGGTTAGCGGGAAGAGCGCGCGTACAGCTGGAAAACCCAAGGCTGATGAAAGAATTTCTGGTCTGTTCCACCGACCAGACCGAAGCGCGGTATATCCTGACGCCGGCCTTGATGGAGCGGATCATGAGGCTGTGGGACAAATATCCCGGCCGGCTGAGCATCAGCTTCACCGGCTCCTGCATCCAGGTCGCCCGCAGTTGTATGAAAAACCATTACGAAGCGAGCATCTGGCGGCCGCTCGGGAAATGTCTCGCGCGCGACACCGAGGCGATGCGGGGCCTCACCTCCATCGTCGAAGAACTGAACATGAACACCCGCATCTGGACCAAAGAATAGACCGTCCGGCCCGATAGCCGGCCAACAAGTCTTTGCGACAGGGGAGGGCGCAGGCTTCGGCCCGCAGAAAGCACATATACACTCATCGAAATATAGCATGAAACGACTGATGACAACCATAACGATGGCCGCTGCCGCTCTGACCGGCTGCACCGGCCCGTCCGACAGGGCGTCGGACGGGGCTGCGGCGGGAAATGCCGTTCTGGACACCGCACTGACGGCGGCGGAAAAAGAAGCACGGGTTTTCACCCCGGAAGTGCTGTGGAAGATGGGGCGCATCGGCTCCAGCTCGATCGACCCGAGCGGACAGGAAGTGCTTTATGCCCTGACTTACTACAACATGGCGGAGAATAAGGGATACACCTCGTTGTGGGTGATGCCGGTCGGAGAGCCGGACAAGGCGCGGCAGATCACGAACAATACGGGGAAAGACAACTCGCCGGCATGGGGGATCGACGGCTCCACGGGCGAACGGTGTATCTATTTCCTGAGCTCGCGCGGCGACGGCTCTGAGCAGGAGGCCGGACAGCAGCTGTGGACGGTGCGGCCCGACGGGACGGGGCTGCGGCGGCTCTCGGACGTAACGGGAGGGATCACCGGCTTCGGGATTTCACCGAAGGGAGATCGGATTTGGTATACGGCGGATGTCCAGGTGGACTCGGTCTCCTCCGCCGACATTTACGGCATGCCGAAATCGAAGGCGTTGATCTACGACGACCTCATGGAACGGCACTGGGACGTCTGGGAAGACGGGGCCTACAGCCATATCTTCGTGGCCGACCTCGATCCGGCGGCTGCGGAGGGGAAAGGCATATCGAATGCTCGGGATATTATGCCGGGCGAACCGTGGGATGCACCGACCGCGCCGTATTTCGAGATGAGCGAGGTGGCGTGGAACCGGGCGGGGACGCAGGTGGCCTATACCTGCAAGAAGCTGACGGGCTACGAATATTCGATGAGCACGGACAGCGACATCTACCTCTACGACTTGAGCGACGGTTCGACCCGCAACCTGACGGAAGGAATGCCGGGGTACGACAAGTATCCGGTCTTCTCGCCGGACGACCGGCAGTTGGCTTGGCAGAGCATGGAACGCGCCGGCAATGAAGCGGACAAGGACCGGCTGTTCGTGATGGACTTGGCGACGGGGGAAAAGAGTTACGTGACGGACGGTTTCGACTACAATGCCTCGAACCTGCGGTGGTCGGCCGATGGCCGGAGTATCTGGTTCATCGCGCCGATCGAAGCGACGCACCAGCTTTGCCGGGCAGACCTGTCGGCCGGCGGCAGCGAGATCGAGGTCATAACGGCCGGGGATCATGACTATACGGACTTCAGTATCGCTTTCCCGGCCGGGAACGAACAGCCGGTGGTCGTGGCGGCGAAGACGACGCTGCAAATGGCGCCGGAGCTTTTCGCTATCGACACCCGCGACGGGTCGGACACGCAGATTACCTTTGTCAACCGCGAGATTTACGACCATGTCGACATGGGAGCGGTGCAGAAGCGGTGGGTGGCGACGACGGACGGGAAACGGATGCTGACGTGGGTCATCCTGCCGCCGAATTTCGACAGCACGAAGAAATATCCGACGCTGCTCTACTGTCAGGGCGGGCCGCAGAGTGTGGTTTCGCAGCGGTGGAGCTACCGCTGGAATTTCGAGCTGATGGCGGCGCAGGGCTATGTGGTGGTGGCTCCGAACCGGCGCGGGCTGCCGTCGTTCGGGCAGGAGTGGTTAGATCAGATTTCGGGAGACTACAGCGGGCAGAATATCCGGGACTACTTGTCGGCGATCGACGATGTGTCGCGCGAACCGTGGGTGGACACGGAGCGGCGGGGCTGCGTGGGGGCTTCGTACGGGGGGTACTCGACGTTCTATCTGGCGGGGCATAGCGACCGCCGGTTCAAGGCGTTCATTGCCCATTGCGGGATGTTCAACCTCGAAAGTTTCTACGGCGAGACGGAGGAGCTGTGGTTCCCGGCCAACGATCTCGGGGGGCCGTATTGGGAACGGCCGGGGAACAGGATTGCAGACAGGTCGTATTCCAATTCGCCGCACTTGGCGGTCAATGATTGGTATGCGCCGATTTTGATCATTACGGGGGCGAAGGATTTCCGGATTCCGTTCACGCAGAGTTTGCAGGCGTTCACGGCAGCGCGGGCGCACGGCATTCCGTCGCGGTTAGTCTATTTCGAGGACGAGGGGCATCAGGTTTTCAAACCGCAGAATTCGCTGGTCTGGAACCGGGAGTTTTTCGGCTGGTTGGACAAGTACGTGAAGCGGCCGCAACAAGCACACGAGTAAGGTGCGTTTGTTTTCAGGCTACCGGTGCCGAGCGGCCCTTGCCGGTCCTTTTGCACTGTGCCGTGTGTGACTGCTCTTTCTTGAAAGAAAGACCCCATAGGGGCTTTCCGGGCTGTAACTACCCTAATCCTTAGGCTCCGCAGCTTTTGTTTCGGGTTTTCTTTGGGCCTGGTTAATAGACCGCTCTACTGTTGTTCCTCAGTTCGACCTCGCGCGCATCCCTAAGGCTGAGCAAACTCCCGGATCGAGTGCCCGGCACCACCGCAGAGGCCGGCGATCCAAAGGATCGCAACAACTATAAAAACCGCACGGTTCCTGACAGAACGGGGCTAAATAAACCGTACGGTTAATATATTAGGTTCCCGTGGGCCGGAGCCAGCGGAGACGCAAGTGAGCAAAGCGAACGTTGCAGGCCTCCGCCTGGGGTGGCTCCGGCCTGACACGGAAGATAGGGGAATATTGTAGGAACGCTTGCCAGCGCCTAAAATAACCGTACAGTTATTTAAGCACCCCGAGTTCCCGCCCCACTTTCGAGAACGCCGCGATACAGCGATCCAGATGTTCGCGCTCGTGTCCCGCAGAGACCTGCACCCGGATCCGCGCCTGATCCTTCGGCACCACCGGATAATAGAACCCAGTCACATAAATCCCCTCGTCCAGCAACCGGGCCGCAAAATCCTGCGACAACTTCGCATCGTACAGCATCACCGCACAGATCGCCGACTGCGTCGGCTTGATATCGAACCCCGCCGCTATCATCCGATCCCGGAAATAGGCCACATTTTCAGCCAGTTTCGTATGCAGCGCATCGCTTTCGCGCAACATCTTGAACGTCTCGATCCCCGCCCCCACCACAGCCGGCGGAATCGAATTTGAAAACAAATACGGCCGCGACCGCTGCCGCAGCATGTCGATAATTTCCCTGCGTCCCGTCGTAAAGCCCCCCACGGCACCTCCGAACGCCTTGCCCAGCGTTCCCGTGATGATGTCCACCCGTCCCCGCACATCGAACAACTCCGTCACCCCATGTCCCGTCCGGCCGACCACGCCCGCCGAATGGCACTCGTCCACCATTACCAAGGCATCGTATTTCTCCGCCAATGCACAGATCTTGTCCATCGGCGCCACATTGCCGTCCATCGAGAAGACCCCGTCCGTCACGATAATACGGAACCGCTGCGCCTGCGCCAGCTTCAGCTGCGTCTCCAGATCATCCATATTCGCATTCGCATAGCGATACCGCTTCGCCTTGCACAGCCGTACCCCGTCGATGATCGAAGCGTGATTCAGCGCATCCGAAATAATCGCATCCTCCTCGCCCAAGATCGGTTCAAACACCCCGCTGTTCGCATCAAAACACGCAGCATACAGGATCGTATCCTCCGTCCCGAAATAGTCCGAGACCGCCTTTTCCAGCTCCTTGTGAATATCCTGCGTGCCGCAGATAAACCGCACGGACGACATCCCGAACCCATGCGTATCCATTGCCCGCTTAGCCGCCTCGATCAGCCGGGGATGGTTGGAAAGCCCCAGGTAATTATTGGCACAGAAATTGAGGACTTTCTTATCGCCAGTCACCGTAATCTCGGCCTGCTGGCTGCCGGTGATGATCCGTTCGTGTTTGTACAGGCCGGCGGACTCGATGGCTGCGAGTTCGTCCGCGAGATATTGCTTGATTTTACCGTACATAGTGATGATATGGTTTATTGTCCTGCAAAGTTATTCTTTTACAGCCACAAAAGCAACGGCACGCCGTACCGGAAATTCTGAATTTATGCGGGAGAAGACAGTACACCGCACCCCGAGCCGGAATACATCCGGGTACGAATATTTTTGGACACAAAACGCAATAGTTCGAAATAACTCCATTTATTTGGTTAAATTTGCGTGTTTTAGGTAAAAACCGAACAATATTACTACATTTTACTCCGTTTCAAATACATCCTTCAGGAAATTCCCGAATCATACCGGTTATTCGCACGGAACGCAGTAACCACCGAGAAAAACGCAAATGAAGAAACAAGATCATACGACGATGAGCACACAGGTGAAAACCGAGAAGAAAAAGCCGCAGGAAACCGATGCTGCTGTCCAGCCGAAACGGAAACGCGGAAGACCTCGCAAAACGGATAAGACTGCGGGCGAAAAGAGTCCGCGCGGCGTGAAATCCGAAGCGGCCAGAAAGACCCGGCTGGCTGCCAAACGGGCAGGGACCTCCACCCGCGATCTGATCATCGCCAGCGCGAACGAGATCATCAACCGGACAGGGGTCGTCGATTTCCGGATCGAGACCCTGGCCCAGTCGCTGTCGCTGAGCCCGGGGAACATTACCTACCATTTCCCGAAGAAAGAGGACATCATCGCCGCGATCTGGGAGGAATACATAGCCGTCATGCGGGATACGACGGCGGAGATGATCACGCCGCTGCTGGACATCAAGCAGCTGTTCCTCTATTTCCGCACGGCGGCGGCCAAGGCGATCGGCTATGCGGGAGTGACGACCTATTATTTCGGGGACATGGGCGCCCTGCTGCGCGAAAACGAGACATTCCGGCGCCAGATACAACGCGGCCGCGAGTTGATTTTCGCCAGCTACGACACGCTCGAAAAGAACGGCTACATGAAACCGATCGAGAATCCGGAGATCAAGGAGCTGACGTTCGATTCCCAGATGGCCATGCTGCGCTGGTGGATCAACCACGCGCTGACCAAATACCCGGAGCAGGACTTGCCTATGGTGATGGACAAATATATCGCCCTGTCGCTGCTGCAGCTCATTCCGTTTCTCACGGAGTCGGGCAGACGGCAGTTCGCCAGCATCGTTAACTTGATAAAATAACCGGCCATGCCCGCTAAAACGAAAACGAACACGAAGAAAACCCCTGCGGCGCAGATCATGCCGCAGGAAGAGATTTCGACCCGGGAGATGATTCTCCGCCGGTCGTTGGAACTGATCAATGCCAAAGGAATGGTCGATTTCCGGATCGACACGCTGGCCACATCGCTGGGGCTGAGTCCGGGAAATATCACCTATCATTTTTCCCGCAAGGAGGATATTTGCGCGGCGCTCTGGGAACAGTATCTCGAAGAGTACGGCCAGGTGGTTCGCTCACTGACGACACTGCTGGACATCAAGCAGTTGTACCTGCTGAACCGGATCAACATCCACCTGAACTACAAGTATCGGGGCGTGGTGGTGTTCCGCAGTGCGGATCTGGGGGCGATCAAGCGCGACCAGCAGGCGGGCCGGGTGAACGAGGACGAACATTTCGCTATGGCGCGCCGGGCAATGCAGCTGCTGAAACAAAACGGCTATATAGACAAGAATGCGACGGAAGAGATTATCGAGGGCACTCACATCTACCACTACATTATGACGCGGTGGAGCATCAATTTCGCTTACCAGGCATATACGCCGGAAGAGGTGGAGGCAAAGCTGGATTACCTGGCGCTGATGTCGCTCCACGCGCTCTATCCCACGCTGAGCCAAAAGGGGCGGGATGAGTTTGCGGAGGTCTTAGCCAAGGTCTCTGCCGGCAACCTGCTGGGTGAAAAACGATAACACAACCGTCCGGGATTATTTGACGTCGGGCGCCACACGTTTGCATTTACCCGAGAGATGCTCGACATCTAAGCGCAGCACCGTTGTCCGCGGGAACGACTTGCGGATATACCCGTCCGGAGCGTCGGCCAGCTCCGGATTGTATTTCGCCCGCAGCAGAAGCAACGCTTCCATCCGTTCCGCATCGTCCCCGACGGTCCCGATGCGGCCGAACACGTGCACCGATTCGTAAGCCGTCGTATAGGGATACACCTGCGTGCCGCCTACCACGCAGAAACTCACCCGGTCGTTTCCCGCTATCGCATCCAGCTTGTGCCCTTGAGGCGCGCAATGAAAATAGATGCACTTCCGGTCCGGCACATAGACATAGCTGATCGGAATCCCGTAGCCATATCCTTCCGGGATGCACATGGCGAGGAAACCGTATTCCCCTTTTTCCAGCAGGCGTTCCGCCGCCGGAATGTCGAGCAGCCTGTCCTGCCGGCGCACTGGTCTGAATCCGTTCATATCGCTGTTTTCCTCCTGTTTCCTTCAGATTTTCTTCGGTCAAAACCTTTGTCCGAACGAGCAGTGCCGAACGCAACCGCATCTCCGGCCGGATATGTCCGGAGACGGATAAACGCCGCTCTGGGACGCCGCGACCGCCCCCCGCGCACGGAAACAAAAAACTCCGGCCCGAAATCCGAACCGGAGCCAACCATTTCGTATTCGCCCCACGTGCGCAGAAATTACCGCCGGTCGTTGGTCTTGCGCACCCGCTCCAGCAGCGCCGCCAGCTCCGCCACCCGCTCCGGATACTGCGCCGCGAGGTTGTTCCGTTCGCCCCTATCCTCCGTCAGGTGATAAAGCTGCGCCTCCTTAGAATTTCCCAGCTCGATATTCACATCGTTGTTCCGCGCCGCTCCCCCGCTCGGGGCAATATACTTCCAGCCGTCTACCGTAATCGACAGCGTCCCCGCATTTTCGACGATATACTCCCGTCCTTTCCCCGGTTTCCGGTCGCGCCCCAGCCATACGTCGAGCTGATTTCTGCTGTCCGGCGCCTCGCCCTCCGCCAACTCCTCGCCCACTAACGCCGCTAACGACGCGAACCAGTCCACCTGCGAAGCCGCCGCCTCGCTCACCCGTCCCGCCGGCACCCGTTTCGGCCATCGCACGATCGCCGGAACACGCGTCCCGGCCTCGAAAATACTATACTTCCCGCCCCGGAAAGGACCCCACGGTTTGTGGTCGCCCAGCAATTCGACCGCCCGATCCCGATAGCCGTCGTCCACCACCGGCCCGTTGTCCGACGAGAGGATCACCAGCGTATTGTCCGCAATCCCCAGCGAGTCCAGCGTCTCGAGAATCCGCCCCACCGACCAGTCGAATTGCAGGATCGCGTCTCCGCGCGGCCCCATGCCGCTCCGCCCGACAAACCGCTCGTGCGGCGACCGCGGCACATGCACGTCGTTGGTGCAGAAGTAAAGAAAAAACGGATCGTCTTCTTTGGCAGCACGTTCGATGAACCGCACCGCCCGCTCCGTAATCGTATCCGCGATATTTTCGTCCACCCACAAAGCCTTTCCGCCGCCCGTCATATATCCGATGCGTCCGATCCCGTTCACGATCGCCATATCGTGCCCGTGGCTCGCCTGCATCTTCAACAGCTCGGGATTCCGCCGCCCGGTCGGTTCGCCAGGGAACGGCTTGCTATAGCTGACGCGAATGGAGTCTTCCGGATGGTTCGCCAAATCCAGCCCCGCCACCCGGCCGTCCTCGATATAGACGCACGGCACGCGGTCGGCCGTCGCCGCCATAATGTAGGAATAGTCGAAGCCTATCTCCTTGAGCCCCGGTGTCACGATCCCGTTCCAGTCCTGTTGTCCGGCTTTGTCGCCCAGCCCCAGGTGCCACTTCCCGACCGCCGCGGTCGTATATCCGGCGCGCTGCATCATCTCCGGCAGGGTCTGGTGTTGCGGTGTGACGATCATCGCCGCATCGCCCGGCGCAATCCCCGTTCCCGGCCGCCGCCAGGCGTATTCGCCGGTCAAAATGCTGTACCGCGCCGGCGTACTGGTGGCTGCCGTCGAGTGCGCATCGGCGAACCGCACCCCCTGTGCCGCCAACCGATCCACGTTGGGTGTCTCGATGGTGTGGAACGAGCCGTTGCAGGCAATATCCCCGAAGCCGAGGTCGTCGGCCAAAATAATCACGACGTTCGGCTTCGGTTGCGGACACGCCGCGGTCTTGGCCTTCGGTTTGGCGGCTGCCGTCCCCGTCGTTGCGCACAAAGCGAGCGTGGTCAAGAGATGCAAGTTGAGTTTCGTGTGGTACATCGTTGCGTAGAGTTTCTCATAAGGAGGATGATTCCGCATCGACGCGAATCTTGACGATCGCTTTCCGGCTGCCGCCGTTCACCCCCTCCGGCCGGATCAGCGGTGCGTGGGCATCTTCCGGGAAGAAGATAACGAATTCGCCGGCTAATGCAGTCACTGTGCTGGTCGGCCGGTCATTGTAGAAGATGATGTCGTTCGCCGTGTCGAATGCTCCGCGCGGTTCGGTGCAAGCGGCCCGCTGAGCCCACCCGAAGCTCTCGGTGCCGGAGATCATCACTTGCAGGTCGATGTACCGGTCGTGCGCTTCGAGTGCCGCCTCTTCCGGCCGCCGAAGCTGGTGGCTGCCGACCATCACGAAAATATCGTCGCCCTGAACGGTGTGCTTGCCGTCGAAAGAGGCATCGGTCAACTCGTGGAGGTGGCTGTCGATATATTCGAATGCGGTGCGGAAAAGGGGGTGCAGGCTGTAGTATTTCTCGGCGCTGCGCCCCAGGGAGTCGTGTATCATGGGTCGTCTCTATTTAAGTTCGATAAGTACAAATATAGGGATTTTTCGAGGCCGAAAAGAAATTAGGCGATATATACTCTGTATTATCTCCATTCGTCAGTGTTCGGCTTTGCGCCGGGGGCAATCCGGTTCTTCGGGTCGGAGCCGGCGCGGGCCATTGCGAGCAGAGCGAGATTTTGGCCTGCCGCGGGGGATGTGGCAACCCGCCGGTTCTTTGAACCGGATTTTTCCTGCGCGCGGTTTTTGTTTTGGGGTAGTTCCGGTTTCAGCAATACGCAGTATCACCCGCCCGGCGCGGGCACGCGCGGCCTGCCCGGCCCGAGGGCGGTTTCCTTCTTTGGGGTAGTTTATCTTACTGCCGGCAGACCAGCAGAACACCCGAAGGGTGCGGTCGCGTGCCCAGCGGCACCCGCGCGCGATTGCTGGAGTAGGAAATCGTTCAAAAGCCGCTTGCGCTTTTGAACAAGATTTCCGCCAGCGCGCGGAACAAAGATCGTTTTTGATTTGTAAAGGGCCGCAGTCCGCCCCCTCCGGCGATATTTTTTATTTTATCTTTCTTTCCGTTCACGCAAGCGTGTCCGAAAGGGACAAAATAAAAAAAGGAGGTACCCATTTGCATAGGTACCTCCGGAACTTCCCGGTCGGGGTGAGAAGATTCGAACTTCCGACCTCCACGTCCCGAACGTGGCGCGCTAACCGGACTGTGCTACACCCCGAAAATTCCGAGTGCAAATATACGGCATTCATCCCTATATTCACAAATGTTTCGGCAAATATTTTGCGAAAAAGTTCCCCCGCCCGTTCGCTTCACGCGCATAAGTCGATGTATAATATTTTGACAATCAGAATCTTGACAAGAAATATCCAAATACAAAAAAGAGGCAGGCAACCCCCAGGATTGCCTGCCTCTCGCGGAAAACGATCAGACGAAAAACATTCCGATTACCGGACAATCGTCATTTCGTCGATCAACCTCCGGCAGCCCGCATACTTGTCGATGATAAACAGCACATAACGGATGTCCACCGCAATCGTCCGCTGCACGTCCGGTTCAAACGCGATGTCGCCGCTCATCGCCTCCCAGTTTCCGTCGAACGCCAGCCCCAGCAGCCGGCCGTCGGCATCCAACACCGGACTGCCCGAATTGCCCCCCGTAATGTCGTTGTTCGTCAGGAAGCAGGTCGGCACCTCGCCGTTCACCGCATACGGGCCGAAATCCTTCGCCCGGTACAGCTCCTTGAGCCGCTCCGGCACGATGAAATCCGGATTCGCCGGGTCCTCCTTCGCCATCACCCCGCCGAGCGTCGTGAAATAGTTGTAGAACACCGCATCCGCCGCCCAGTAAGGCAGCACCTGCCCGTAAGTCAAGCGCAGCGTGAAGTTGGCGTCCGGCGCATAAGCCTTGTCCGGGTTCATCTCCAAAAGACCCGCCACCCACAAGCGGTGTCCCTCGGCAAACCGATTGGCCGCCGGACGCAAGGCCTCTTTGACCAGCGTTTCATTTTTCTCCGCGATCGAAGCCGCCGCCGCCACTGCCGGATCCGCAGTCCACTGCGCGCGGTCGAAGTTTTCCAGCGCCGCATAGAACCGCGCCGTATCCGTCAATAAAGAGTGATCCGACAGGTTCGCTGCATAAGCCGCCACATCCGGCCGCACCGCGGCAAAGAATGTCGGTTCGTCGGCCGCCGAGACGCTGTCGGCGAAGATTTGCAACATCCGGAGCGTCACCTTGCGGTCGGTCGAAGGGCTGTAATCCTCGAAAAACGCCTTCCCTATATGGCGCAATGCTTTGACTGCCTTCGCGTCGTCTTTCGCGTTCGACAAAATCCCGTTCACGGTCATTCCCAGCCCGAAACTTTCCACGCCCGTGCGCAAGGCCTCGTTCATGAACTGCTGGATGCGTGCCGCCGCCCGGCGCTGCTGCACCGCGCTGTCGATCAGCGGCAAAGCCCGCCCATATTTTTGCTGCCGTTCCGGATCGGCAGCGACCCACGCTGCAAACTCGGCCTGCTGCGCTTCCTTTTTGCTCCGCACGTCGAGCTTGCGCAGCCCGCGGCTCATCCCGATCGAGTTTTTCCAGTAGTTCGACGATCCGGCATATTTGCTGGCATACTGAATCCGCACTTTCGGATCGGCCATCATATCCTCCCACAGGAGTTTCTGCCGTTCGCCGCGCACGAAGATGCGGATCGGGTTGTCCTGCTGGAGCACCTGGTCGATCTCATACGAGGTCATGTAGCGGTTCGTGCGCCCCGGGAAGCCCATGATCATCGCATAGTCTCCCTCGTTGTATCCGCGGAGCGAGATTTCGAGGTGTTTCGGCGCCCGGTAAGGCACGTTGTCTTTCGAGTAAGCTGCCGGCTTGTTGTCCGGCGAGGCGTAGACGCGGAACAGCGAAAAGTCCCCCGTATGCCGCGGCCACATCCAGTTGTCGGTGTCGCCTCCGAACTTCCCGATCGACGACGGCGGCGCTCCCACCATCCGCACGTCGGTAAAGCGTTCCGTAACGAACAGCAGGTACTGGTTCCCGCCGAACATCGGGGTTACCTGCGCGTAGCGGAACGTTTTCGGGTCGGAGTTGGCCTTGACGATCCGGTCGGATGCCTTCCGGATCGTCTCGCTCCGCTGCGCTTCGGTCATGCCCGGCTTCACTTTGGCCAGCACTTCCGGCGTGACGTCGCGGATCTCGCGGATAAAGGTCACGGCCAATCCCGGCGTGGGCAGCTCTTCTTCCAAGGTCTGCGCCCAGAAGCCGTTCTTGAGGTAGTCGTGTTCGACGGTGCTGTGCTGCTGGATCGATCCGTAGCCGCAGTGGTGGTTGGTGGCGATCAATCCGTTGGGCGAGATGATCTCGCCGGTGCAGCCGCCGCCGAAGATCACGATGGCGTCTTTGAGCGAGGTGTTGTTCAGGTCGTAAATGTCTTTGGCGTCGAGCCGCAGCCCTTTGGCTTTCATCTGCTCGATGTTCATCTTCTCGATGAAGGGCAGGAGCCACATCCCTTCGTCGGCAAGGGCTTGCATGGGGCCTGTGATGCTCACGCCCAGGGCGGCCAGTCCTAACAGTAATTTTTTCATGGTTGTTAATTTTTGATTATTGGCTACTGTGTCCGACTGTTCTTTTTGTGAACAAAAAGAACCAAAAAAACTTTAAAGCGCATCCCGTTGGGATGCTTGGGCTGTGTAAAACTTAGGCACGCCTAAAAAGCCCCATCCCAAAACCCTAAGGACTGCGGAGCCTAAGGCATAGCGTAGCTGTCTCAAAAGTTCTTTGCGCCGCTTTCTTACAAGAAAGCGGCAATCCCACACGGTCGCCAATGAACGAATAATTTTCAGCGGCATCAAAAATAGCTATCTTTGCGAGGTTAAAAAAATCCAATCCGATGAAATTACCGCAGACTGTGAATATTTTACTCCTCGGGAGCGGGGGGCGTGAACATGCTTTCGCGTGGAAGATCGCGCAAAGTCCGAGGCTGGAAAAACTCTATATCGCGCCGGGGAACGCCGGGACGCGGGCCTGCGGGATAAACGCAGACCTCGATCCGTCGAATTTTCCGGCCTTGAAACAGTTCGTACTGAACAACTACATCAATCTGGTCGTCGTCGGGCCGGAGCAGCCGCTGGTGGACGGCGTGAAAGACTATTTTCTGAACGACCCCGAGATCCGGCATATACCGGTGATCGGGCCGTCGCAGGAGGCCGCGCAGTTGGAGGGGAGCAAGGAGTACGCGAAGGCTTTCATGATGCGGCACGGAATACCGACCGCGGCGTATTTTACGGTGACCAAGGAAAATGTCGAGGAGGGGTGCGCATTTCTGGCGTCGGATAAGGTGCGGGCGCCGTATGTGCTCAAGGCCGACGGGTTGGCGGCAGGCAAAGGGGTGCTGATTATCGACGATCTCGCCGAAGCGCAGGCGGAGCTGCGGGCGATGATAGACGGGAAATTCGGGACGGCGTCGAAAAAGGTGGTGATCGAAGAATTTTTGTCGGGGATCGAGGTGTCGGTTTTCGTGGCGACCGACGGCGTGTCGTACAAGATTCTGCCGGAAGCGAAAGACTATAAGCGTGTGGGAGAGGGCGATACGGGTTTGAACACGGGGGGGATGGGAGCGGTGTCGCCGGTGCCGTTTGCGACGCCGGAGTTCATGGAGAAGGTGCGCACGCGGATCGTGGAACCGACGGTGCGGGGGATTCGGGAAGAGGGGCTGGACTATACGGGCTTTATCTTCATCGGCCTGATGAATTGCGGCGGGGAGCCGAAAGTGGTCGAATACAATGTGCGGATGGGGGATCCGGAAACGGAGGTGGTGCTGCCGAGGATCACGTCGGATATGATCGACTTGTTCGAGGGGATTGCGCACCGCACGCTGGATGAAAAGGTGCTGGAGGTGACGCCGCAAACGGCGGCGACGGTGGTCTGCGTGTCGGGAGGCTATCCGGGAGCTTATGAGAAGGGGAAACCGATCTCGGGGCTGCCGACCGTTTCGGCAGCGATCGGGGGGGGGGCTGCTGTGACTGAAAACTCCATCGTGTTCCATGCGGGAACGGCTCTCAAGGAGGGGAGGGTGGTGACGGCGGGGGGACGTGTGCTGGCGGTGACGTCGCTGGGGGATTCGATCCCGGCGGCGACGGCAAAGTCTTATGCGACGATCGAGGGGATCGGATTCGAGGGATTGTATTGCCGCCGAGACATCGGCCGCGATTTATTATAACTCGTTCGGTTTATTTTTACCCTATGTTTGAGGGTACCGTTCTCTTTGTGAACAAAGAGAACCAGAAAAACTTTTTGAGATGCTAACGCATCTCTTGAGCCTGCCGGATACCCTTGTTTTCGATTCTCTTGGGGTGTGAGCAATAGCGGGCATAAGGCATAGTACTCAATGGCCCGCTATTGCCACGCCCCAAAGAAAGTTCAATGCAAGAGGACTGCGGAGCCTAAGGAGTAGCGTAGCTTCACAAAGTTTCTTTGGTTCTTTCTTTTCAAAGAAAGAACAGTCACTCACAGTAGGGTACAGAATAACCGAACGAATATAAGAGTCAGGGGATGAGTTTGGATCTTACGCGACAGAGTTTGCTGAAGACACTTATTTACTTTGTGTTTTTAGCTGTTATATTCTGGGGAGCAGAATTCGTCCATCCCCTGCGCTCAGGCATAGCCGCCGCCGCGCACGGCGAACAAATCACAGCCCCTCCCGCCGGGACACCCCTCGGCACCCTGATCGACCACTGGATAGGATACGTACCCGGTATCGGCGTGCTGCTCTCCTCCCTCCTCGTATTCGTCAACTCCTTTTTCGTAACCCGAGTCGTCATCCGAAACGTCATATTTCTGGAACGCACCTATATGCCCGCCATCATCTACCTGCTGGTCTGTTCCGGATACTACAACTCCTATATGAGCTTTCGGCCGCTGCTCGTAGCCCTGTTAGTGCTCACCGCCGTCGAAATCATCTTCAAAAGCTACAACTGCAAAACCCTGGCCACCGGGTCTTATCTGACCGTCGGATTCATTATCGGCACAGCCGGAGCGATCTATGTTCCGGCCCTGCTGCTGGCAGGACTGATTCCGGTAGGGCTGGTTCTTTTCCGTCTTTTCGACATCCGCGAATGGATCGCCGCCTTCGGCGGCTGGGCGATGCCCCTGTTTTTCAGCGCATACGGCGTGTGGATAACCGGAGGCGATTTTACAGACGTCATTTCCGAATACCGCCAGGCACTGACGACCCCATTGACCCTCCCCCCGGCAAGCCTCTTCAGCAGTTTTGAATGGACATTCATCGGCTGCATAGCCGTGCTGTTCGTCCTCTCCATCGTCACCTTTCTGGGCCGCAGACGCAGCTACAAACTCAAACCCTTCAAAGTCTATATCTTCTTCATCTGGATGCTCGCGATCGCAGCGCTGATCCTGGCCTTCGTGCCATGCAGGTCGCTCTACCAGCTCCCGATACTGGCCGTTCCGCTGGCAGTCATCATTCCGACCTATTTCAACAGCCGCAAGCCCAACTTCGTCTCCAACTTTCTCTACGTGCTGATGATGGGCTGCGCCGTAGTCATCCATCTGCTGCCTTTCTTTCTCTGAGACCGCCCCGTTCCCCGGAAGCCTGTCCGGGCCGGGAAACGTCCTCCTCAATCGCACGGTTTCCGAAGAAAAGCCCTATTTTTGCGATTCCGCATACTATTATCATCCTAAACGCAAAAAAGCCGCATGACCCAGCGACAGCCGACCCTTGTCCAGTCCATGATTCCGATCCTCATCCTGCTGGGACTGATTATGGCCACCGTGCTCGGCACCGGAGCCGACGCCTTGGACGGCGCCAACCAGCTCTCACTGCTCATCGCTTCGGCCGTCGGCGCCGGCATCGCCGTCTGTAACCGCGTCCGCTGGGCAGACATCATGCAAGGCATGGTGCACACCATCAGCGCCTCGCTGCCCGCCATCCTGATCCTGCTGATGGTCGGGATGCTCTCCGGCAGCTGGATGATCAGCGGCGTGATCCCCACCATGATCTACTACGGGTTAGACATTCTGCGGCCCGACTACTTCCTGCCCGCCTGCGTGGCGATCTCGGCCGCCGTTTCGGTGGCCACCGGCAGCTCGTGGTCTACCATCGCCACGATCGGAGTGGCCCTGATCGGGATCGGACAAGCCCTCGGATTCGACCTCGCCATGACCGCCGGAGCCATTATCTCAGGCGCATATTTCGGCGACAAAGTCTCGCCGCTGAGCGACACCACCAACCTGGCCTCCGCCGTGACCGGCACCGACCTGTTCGTCCATATCCGCTACATGATGCAGACCACCGTGCCTTCGATCCTGCTCACGCTGGCCGCCTTCACCGTGCTGACCCTGACCGCAGGCAGCGGACAAACGGCGGGAACGGAAGTGGATGCTTTCCAGGACACCATCGCCGCGACATACCGGATTCACCCGTTGCTGCTGCTGATTCCCGCGGCAGTGGTTTTTATGATCGTTAAGAAAATTCCCGCCGTGCCGGTGCTGATGATCGGGGCGCTGCTGGCGGCCGGAGCAGCCGCTTTGTTCCAACGGGAGCTGCTGGCGACACTCACTCCGGACGGCGACCTGACGCTAAAAAGCGGCTACGAAGTGCTGACCCGCTCTCTGTACGGGACTACGGCTCCGCACACCGGCGATCCGGCAGTGGACGACCTGCTGGCCACGGGCGGCATGGCGGGGATGCTGAACACGGTGTGGCTCATCATCACGGCGATGGTTTTCGGCGGGGTCATGGAAGCGGGCCGTTTCCTCGAACGCATCACGAACGCGATCCTCGGGCGGGTGCGCTCGACGGGCGGATTGGTGACGACCGCCACCGGGAGCTGCCTGCTGTTCAACCTCACTTCGGGCGACCAGTACATGTCGATCGTGGTGCCGGGCAAGATGTTCATCGGGGCTTTCCGGCGCAACGGATTGCAGCCGAGGCTCCTGAGCCGGACGCTCGAAGACAGCGGAACGGCCACGTCGGTGCTGGTGCCGTGGAATACCTGCGGGGCCACGCAGGCGTCGATCCTGGGGGTGCCTACGCTGGCATACCTCCCTTTCGCTTTCTTCTGCTGGCTCAGCCCGGTGACGACCCTGATCGTGGCATGGGCCGGATGGGGCATCAGGAAAGAGTCTCCGATACCGGAAAAGCCGGCCGATCCTGCCTGAAGCCCTGCCGCCCGAGACGAGCGCCCGTTTTCGGGGTCAGGAAATTCCGGACATACGTTTTCATGGGGCCTCCATCCTCTTTTCCCGTTTCCGTTCCGACCCTATTTTCCCGTCCCGGGGCCGTTTTTTCCTCCCGGTCGTCCGGTGCCGCAGCCTTCCAAGAACCTTTTTGGCCTTACGTGCGTTTTTTCGCATCGATTGCCGCCAAAAATAGCAGAACGGATAAAAATCATTATCTTGCGGGAGCAATGGAAAGCCAAAATGGACACCGGTGCCTGAGGGCCGCCATACGAGGGGGTGTGTTCGTGACCGAAATGACCGCTAAATTCCGAACTTGATATGATGCTGAATTGCCTGATCGTCGACGATGAGCCGCTGGTGCTCGATCGGCTGGAAAATTATGTCGGACGCACGCCGTTCCTGCAATTGGCGGGACGGGCGGCGAGCGCCCCGGAGGCTTTGCAATGCCTGGAACAGGCGGGGCAGGGGCCCCGGGAGGAGATCGACCTGCTGTTCATAGACATTCAGATGCCGCAGCTCAGCGGCCTCGAATTTTCGCGCCTGCTGGCGGAACGGGGCGACCGCACGAGGGTGATTTTTACGACGGCTTTCGGGGAATATGCTTGGGAGGGGTTCCGGGGGGATGCGATGGATTATCTGCTCAAACCGATCAGCTATACGGAATTCCTGCGGGCGGCGATGAAGGCGCACGACTGGTTCCTGAAACTGTCGGGGAGACCGGTGCCGGTACCGGTCGGGAAGCCGGCGGCCGGGCGGGACTGCATCTGGGTGCGGGCGGATTACCGGCAGGTGAGGATACGGCTGGCGGATGTCTTGTATATCGAGGGGATGAAGGATTATGTCCGGATCTGCCTGACGGACGGGTCGCACGTGATGACGCAGATGAGCCTAAAAACTATGGCGGGACTGCTGCCGAAGGAGCTGTTGGTGCGCGTGCACCGCTCTTATATCGTCAATATGCAGGCTGTGAATGCGATCGAACGGGGACGGATCATTTTCGGCAAGGCGAGGATTCCGATCTCGGATTCATACCGGGACGAATTCATGCAGCGGCTGGCGCAACGGACGTACATACCGCCGGCCCGGTTTATGAGCGGGGGAACGGTCGCGGAGATGCCGGTCGAGGGGAAATGGAGATAAAAAAGCCTCTGTAAACTTTCGTTCACAGAGGCTGCCGAATCGGCTGGAGCCACAAGCCAGGCTCGAACTGGCGACCTTTTCGTTACGAATGAAATGCTCTACCGACTGAGCTATTGTGGCGTTACCGGGTGCAAAGATAATACTTTTTTGTTTTACGCCAAGGCTTATTTCCCGATCTTTTCTTCGGCGGGAGTTCGCGCCCGTATTGTCGCTTCGCCGGCGTCTCCGTCTTTCCGCCCGCTGCGGCGGAACTTTTACGATAACCGGTCTTCTCTCTATTGTATTACGACAAGCCGAATTCCAACCTCCGGCCGCGGATCGAGCTGTCCACGCCTGTCTCCGAGGAGTAGACTTTCCGGCCGTTTACGAAGGTGTGCCGCACTTTCGCCGATAACGCAATGCCTTCAAACGGCGACCAGCCGCATTTGTACAAAATACGTTCGCCCGGCGTGTCCGCATCGCGCGAGACTGTCCACGCCGCATCCAAGTCCACGATCGCTATGTCTGCGAAATAACCGGGCCGGAGAAAACCGCGTTCGCGGATACGGAACAGTCTGGCCGGTGCGTGGCACATCCGTTCCACCACCTGCGGAACGGTGAATACTCCGTACTGGGGGGAAGCCAGCGTCAGCATAACCGGCAGCGAGTGCTGCACCAGCGGCCCGCCCGACGGCGCAGCCAGGTATGGATTCTGCTTCTCCGCCACCAGGTGCGGCGCATGATCCGTGGCCACCACATCGACCAATCCGCTCCGCACTGCCGCCCGCAGAGCATCCCGGTCTGCCGCCGACTTGACCGAGGGGTTCCATTTGATGAAATTTCCCCGCGCGGCATAGTCCCCTTCGCTGAACCACAGGTGGTGCACGCACACTTCATTGGTGATCCGTTTCTCTTCCAACGGTTTATCTTTCTCGAACAAGGTCAGCTCGCGGGCTGTGCTCAGGTGCAGCACATGGAGCCGCCCTCCGTATTTGTGCGCCAGCTCCACTGCGTGGGCCGTCGAACGGTAACAGGCTTCCGCGCTCCGAATCACCGGGTGCATCGCTGCCGGAATATCGTCTCCGAACGCTCGCCGCGCCGAGGCGAGGTTCGCCCGAACGGTCGCTTCGTCTTCGCAGTGGGTCGCCACCAGCGTTGGCGTGTTTTTGAAAATAGCGGCCAGTGTCTCTTCGTTGTCTACCAGCATGTTCCCGGTCGAAGAACCCATAAAGACTTTTACGCCGCATATCTTTTCCGGATCGATCCGCTCGATTTCGGCGATGTTGTCGTTCGTCGCGCCGAGGTAGAATGAATAGTTCACGGCTGACACTTCCGCCGCCCGCGCGTATTTCTCTTCGAGCAGGTCGATCGTGATGGCCGGCGGCCGGGTATTGGGCATTTCCATATACGAGGTCACGCCTCCAGCCGCGGCTGCGCGCGATTCGGTGAGTATTTCCGCTTTGTCGGTCAATCCCGGTTCCCGGAAGTGTACCTGGTCGTCGATCGCGCCGGGCATAACCAAAGCGTTGCCTGCGTCTGTAATTTCGGAAGCGGTCGCCCGGATTTCGGACGGACATTCCCCTTCGTTCACGGTGCCGATCCGCTCGCCTTCGACTGTGATCCACCCGCGGAACAATTGGCCTTCGTTACAAATCAGTGCGTTGTCTATCAGTATCATGATCTGTTTTCGTCGTTCGAGTATTAGTTGTCGCGATCTTTGAGGGCGCTGTTCTCCGCGGTGCTGCGGCTGAGTTTCTTTAACCGTAGGTTTTATTGTATGTGTTCTTGGGAGGGAACTGTTCTCTTTGTGAACAAAGAGAACCAGAAAAACTTTTTGAGATGCTTACGCATCTCCTGAGCCTACCGGGTACCCGGTTCTCGAACGTTTTGTTTTTTGTCGGGGCTTTCTCAATGGGCGCGCTAATGTATTATTACCTTTATGCGCGCCGCATTGAAAAGTCCCGACAAAAAAACAAGATTCAAAGAAAAAGGACTGCGGAGCCTAAGGAGTAGCGCAGCTATCTCAAAAGTTCTTTGCGTCGCTTTCTTTCAAGAAAGCGACAGTCCCATCCGGCACAGTGCAAAACAAACCTACAGTTATTTGCGGGTAGCGACAATATCTATTTATATTGTTCGATAGCCGCGACGAAAGCAGCCGGATCATCGCAGCTCACCACATACTGCTCCTCGAAGATATCCTCGATCAGCACAAAATTGCGCCACTGCGAAGCGCAGAGCCGGAACACCTTGCGCTCACGCAGACCGAAATAGTAGCCATAATATCCCCCCATCCCGTAAATACCCCATATCGGGAAACAATATTTCATCTGGTCGATTTCGATAAACCGCACATGCCGGATATCCCGAATCGGAATCTTGATCAGCTCCATCACGCAATGAATCTCCACCGAATGCGGCGACACCTGCATGAAACGCGGTATAGATAGCGCCGCCAGCAACAAGAGCGCCACCACCACCGTCGTGAACCAGGCCGGCAGGTAGCTTCCTCCCGAAGAATAAAACAACCACCCTACACCCCCCGCGATAGCCAGCAGAGCAGCCGTTGTCAGCCACTTGGCCCGCTTGTCCATCCGGAATCGGAACTTATGATCAGTATTTGACAGGTTCATTAGTCTATGTTGTATCTTTGGGAAAGACATAAGCCCATTTCACCGGCGCTTGCAGCCCTGGTTCGTTGCATGCGTCGAACACAGCCTCTCCGCCCTTAATAAGGACAGGCAGTGCCAGGCACCACAGGCCGAAACTCCCCCAGACAGAGCCCGAAATCAAAAGAAAATCTGTTGTGCCCGGGCTGTAGTAATCCGCATCACCTCTTCGACCGCTATCCCCTTGATCTCCGCGATCTTCGCCGCAATGACCGGGATATGCGCGCTCTCGTTCCGCGTTCCCCGGAACGGCACCGGCGTCAGATAAGGCGCATCCGTCTCCAAGACGATGTCGTCGATCGGAATCTGCTCGATCACTTTCGCCGCGGAAGAGTTTTTGTAGGTGATGAATCCCCCGATCCCTACGGCAAAATTCCCCAGTTCCTTGATCCGATAGTAATCCTTGAGCGTTCCCTGGAAGCTGTGGAACACCCCCCGAATCTGCCCCCGCAACGGTTCCAGAAGCGGGAAAATCTCGTTCCAGGCATCCCGTACGTGCAGGATCAGCGGTAAATCGTATTCGATCGCCAGCTGCATCTGGATCACCAACGCCTGGCACTGTTCGGTCAGCGAACTCGTGCTCCAGTGCAAGTCCAGCCCCACCTCGCCGATCGCGCACCACTCCACCGGCCGATCCCGCAACAGGTTGCGCACGATCTGCAGCTCCTCGCGCCACTTGGTATTCTCGTTCACCGACGTAGGGTGCATCCCGATCGCCGCATGGCAGACCTCCGGAAACTGCCGCACCGTGTCGATCATCGCGCGGTGGCTGTGCGAGTCCACCGCCGGCAGCACGATCGTCCGCACCCCTGCCGCCACCGCCCGCGCAACGGTTTCCGCCCGGTCGGCATCGAAATCGGCATCGAAAATGTGGGCGTGCGTATCCACATAACAAATCCCCTCCGGCATCGCTGTGCCTGCGGAAGAGAGGGCTACATTTTGATGAGTCTGTTGTAAATTTTCCATGCCATATCTATTGGGTTAGTCTCCGCATGAATCGGGTAGGGCTGCGTTCCGGCCGCCCATTCCGCCTCCATCGGATAGTAATCCGCCGGAGGCAGTTCGCCTCGGTTCATCGCATCGAAAAAGGTTTTCCATCTCGGGTAGTAGAAATCCCGCAGCATCCCCGCCCATTCCCGGTGTGCATAGTCGTGCAGCCCCCCGATGTTCGCCGCATGGCGGTTCCCCCACGTCGTGAGCAGCGTCCGGGCGTTCCAGCGGTAGAAAGCCTGTTGTTCCGGCCACCGTCCGCCCCACCGCATCGCCTGCTCGATCCACGGCCCGACCATAAATTCCGGCCGCGAACTCAGCAGGTCGTCCTGCAACAAAATGAGCTCCAGAAACTCGTCCGACAAACGACGGAACTCCGCTTTCCCCGCCGCCCCCTTGTCGTAAGCCGCCTCGATCCGCTTGAGAAGTCCGTTGGCCTTGTCCGCCGCCGCCTGCCGCGCCACATCCACCAAATCGTATTCAAAATTATTGCACCCCTGGAACCGCTCTGCCACCTCCAACAAAAGCCCCAGCGCCCGCTCCGTCTCGCGCGCATCATAGGCCAGCTCGGCCGTCCCCCATGACGAGACCCGCTCGACCCGCAGTGCCGGCCGCGCACAGAACACCGACTCCGTCGTCCCCTCCTGCAAACTCTCGTAAGGCGGGTCGTAGACCGTATTCGCTAATATCCGCCACGCCTCCTCCACCTGCGGCAGCGTATGGCCGTATCTCGCCCGCACATAATCCGCCACCCACCGCATCCGGTCGAACTTCTCCGGGCGCCACGGCAGCTCGTAGAGCAGTTCAAACAGGATCGGGTTGTTCTCGATCCCCTCCGGCGTGGTTCCGACCCCTTTCAAAAACCGGGCGCACGCGCTATCCGCCCGTCGCATATCCCGCGCCAGGTAGTAGCTGTCGATCACGCGCTGCATTTTGCCGTACATCCCCACATTGCCGCCGAAGTTCAAGAGCATGCAGTAGACCCAGTCGTGCCGTCCATATCCCTCGACGCGCCGCCACGGCGACCGCAGGTCGCCCCCCCACATCGGCCTGCTCTCGCTGAACAAGTCCAGCACTAATACATCCCCGCCCGGCAAGTCGCGGATCATCGCCGGATGCGGGCAGCTCTGCCATCCCTGCACCACCCACACGGCACCCGGATTGGCCCGCTTCATGGCCGCATAGATCGCCGCCCCAGCCGCCGGCAAATCCACCCCCTGCGTTGACCCTCCCTCGTGAAACGGGTCGATGGCGAAGTATTTGGCATCCTCCCCATACAATGCCTTGAGGTTCTTATAATATGTATCCGCGATTTTCGCGAATGCCGAATCGACCGGTTGCAAAAACGCCGGTCTTCGATACCCGCACCACAATCCCGGATCCTGTACATAGCTCAATCCCAGTTTGCGCCACACTGCGGTATCGCTCGGCACCATCCCGCCATACCCCGCGAACACCGGTTGAATGCCCCATTCGCGGTACCGCGCTACGATACGCTGTTCCAGTTCCGCCTGTTTGTCGTACCAGTCTTCCGGATTCGGCCCACCCCACCCTTCGAGGTTGTTCATCAGCCACCAGGCCTGATGCGCCGGCCCCGCAATAAAGGCGTCGATCTGCGTCTTGTCGAATCCCAACTCCCGCAAGGTGTTCCGCCACACGGTCGCGGTTCCGGTCAGCGACAGCGGCAGGTTGATCCCGTGCAAGGCCATCCAGTCGATCTCGCGCTCCCACCGCTCCCAGTCCCAAAAGGCGGTGGAGTACGAGAAGGTGCAGTAGTTCATGTAGTACCGCACGAGCATATCGGTCTCATGCCGTTCCGGCTGCTTCGGCCTGGGAAACTTGACGTTGCTCAGTCTCGGCCGCGGGTTGTTCCACGTGATCTGTATCCCGGCATAGTATTTCAGGTACCAGTTGAGCCCCGCGGCAATGGAAATGTAGTTGTTCCCCCGTATGACGATCTTCCCGCCTTTGGAATCCAGCTCGAAAAAGTCGTCCGGGGACTGTTGTTCCGCCAGCTCGAAGACGAACCGGGAGCTTTGCCCGGGCTGTATCCGCTCGACCAATGCGGCCACGGGGTTCTTGGCCCTGCCGCCGAATGCGTGGCGTGGCGTGGCTCCGAGGAGCAGGAGCAGCAGGAGTATGGCGGAAAGGCGGCGCATGGCGAAGGAATATAAACCGGATTAATCAGTGGTGTGCGTTGTTGAATGCCTGTGCGATCTGCTCGACGATAGAATCCACTGCTTCCTGCATCTTATTCCCGACGATCATTTTCATCATGGGATTTAGCTCGATGTCGAGCACGATGCGCATATGGGTATGCGCGTCGGCGGAGTTTTCCGGCGTGGTGTCTTTCATCTGGGTCCAGAAGGTGAACGGGATAGGCGTGCCGCCGCCGGCGTCGTCTGCGCTCACTTTGATGAGTTTGTTGGGCTCGCGCTCGACCATCCGCAACCCGACGGTAAAACCTTTGACTTTAAATTTGCAGGTGTCTTCGGTGGCTTCCCATCCTTCGACTTTGCCGGCCAGTATCGGGGTGAAGTTCTCGAAGCTCGAAAGTGTGCGGAATATCGTCTCGTCGGGCTGGGCTATCTGTACTTGTTTGCTGGTATAACGCATCTCTCAATTTTTTATCGTTCGTTTATTTTCTACCCTATGTTTGAGGGAACTGTTCTCTTTGTGAACAAAGAGAACCAGAAAAACTTTTTGAGATGCTTGCGCATCTCTTGAGCCTGCCG
>NZ_CANQYJ010000024.1 GCF_947628055.1 uncultured Rikenella sp. | reverse complement strand
ATGGAATGAGGTTAGGATATGGGATCACTGTTTTTTCTTGTGCAAGGGCTTTTAGTCGGTTTTTTGGCCTCCGTGCCATTAGGGCCGATCGGCGTGATCTGTATCCAGCGCACCTTGAACGGCACCCAGAAATCAGGTTTTCTTTCAGGCTTGGGAGCAGCCGCAGCCGATACGATATTCGCCACCATAGCCGTTTTCTCGCTCTCCTTTCTGACCGACTTTATGGAAGCCCACAAACACTGGTTCACAGCGATCGGCGGGATTCTAATCATAGTGCTCGGTTTTTCCATCTTCTACAAACGAGTCAGACGGGCCAGCCAAAGGCGGCAGACCAAAAGCAGCCTGCTCAGCGACTGCCTCTCCATTTTTTTCCTGACACTCACCAACCCAGCCTACATTCTCGTTTTCATCACCCTATTCGCCGCCTTGGGCATCAGCAGCGAAGGACATTCCACGGCAGTCAATCTGCTATTGATCCTCGGCGTGCTGACAGGAGCCTCGTGCTGGTGGTTTACACTGACCTATGCCGTCAACAAACTGCGCCAGCGGTTCCGGCTGCGGCACCTGTGGTGGATCAACAAGATTACGGGATCGGTCATTATTCTGTTCGGAGTGCTGTTGGTGCTGAGCCTCGTGGTCAATCTGGGGCCAGTGGAGAAGATATTACCTTAAAACGACACATGAAAAAGATTATCATAGCCATCGACGGCTACTCGTCGGGAGGAAAAAGCACCTTCGCCAAAGCAGTGGCAGCGAAGTTAGGCTATATATTCATCGACACCGGAGCCATGTACCGGGCAGTGACACTGTTTGCCATGCGGCGCGGAATCGCGGACGATCCGGAGGCGTTGGCAGCGGCATTGCCGGAAGTGCATATCGCATTCCGCTTCAACCCGGCCACGGGGCGCAGCGATGTCTACCTGAACGGGGAAAATGTGGAGACGGAAATCCGCCGGATCGACGTGAGCGGCCGGGTGAGCGCGGTGAGCCGCATTCCGCAGGTGCGGGAGAAACTGGTAGCGATGCAGCGGGAAATGGGACGGGCCAGAGGGATCGTTATGGACGGACGGGACATCGGAACAGTGGTTTTTCCCGATGCGGAGTTGAAGATTTTCATGACAGCCGACGCGCATGTGCGGGCCGAACGCAGATACAAGGAGCTGATCGCCAAGGGCGAAGAGGTGTCGCTGGCCGAGATCGAGCAGAATATCCGCGACCGCGACCGGCAGGACGAGACACGGGAGGTAGGGCCGCTGCGCCGGGCCGGGGATGCGGTGCTGCTGGACAACAGTTATATGACAGTCGAGCAGCAGATGGAGTGGATGGACGAACAACTGAAACGTTTTGAATAGTCGGTTATAGAAATCCGGCGCGCGCCCGATGGCATCGGGGGCCGGGCCTGCGCGCCTTGTTCGGCCTCCTCAAGAATGCAGGCGAAGAACGCAATGCCCGCCTGTCGATCAACCGAACAAGCCAGTAAACGACAAGACATGGAACACAATCATTCGCACGGACATGGCCATATGCACGGCCATGTGCATGACCATGCGGCGACGGGGAATATCGCCGTCGCCTTTTTCGTCAATCTCGGTTTCGCCGTCGTCGAACTGGCGGGCGGGCTGTGGACGAACAGTATCGCCATCCTCTCCGACGCATTCCACGACTTCGGCGACAGCTTGTCGCTGGCCGTGGCATGGCGGTTGCAGAAAGTATCCGAGCGGCCCAGCGACTCGCAGTACAGCTACGGCTACAAACGGTTCTCGCTGCTGGGAGCCCTGTTTATTTCCACGGTCTTGCTGGTGGGCTCCGTTTTTATCATGAAGGAATGTATCGGGCGCATCCTGGCGCCGCAGGAACCGAATGCGCAGGGGATGCTGTGGTTAGCGGTGTTCGGCGTGCTGGTCAACGGCTTCGCGGCCTTGCGGCTGCACAAGGGAGGCTCGATCAGCGAGCGTGCCGTGATGCTCCACATGATGGAGGACGTGTTAGGCTGGATCGCGGTACTGGTGGTCAGTGTCGTGATGCTGTTCGTCTACGTGCCGATCCTCGACCCGCTGCTGTCGATCGGAATCTCGTGCTGGGTGCTCTACAACGTCTACCGGAACCTCAAAGCCACGTTCCGGGTGCTGTTGCAGCATACGCCTTCGGATATAGATGCGCACAAGCTCGAAGCGGAGATCGTTGCGCTGCCGGAGGTGGAGTCGATCCACGACCTGCACCTGTGGAGCTTGGACGGGGAGCGGAATATCAGCACGCTGCATGTGGTGACGGCAAAGCCGCTCGACTGCGGGGCGCAGGTCAAACTCAAAGAAGAAATCCGGACGGTTTGCGCCCGTAATGGCATAGATCATGCTACGGTGGAGCTGGAAACGGAGGGCGAGGACTGCGGTCTGACCCACTGCTCGCACTGATGCCTATGGATTTTGAATACCATACTCTGAACTTTCCGCCGGATTACGACGGGCCGGTGGTCGCCACGCTGATCCGGGCGCCGTTCCCGGCTCGGGATACGCGGCGGGCGGTGCTCTATATCCACGGCTATATCGACTACTTCTTCCAGGAACACCTGGCCGGGGAGTTCGTGGCGCAAGGCTACCGGTTCTATGCCGTGGAGCTGCGCAAGTACGGGCATTCGTATTTGGAGGGACAGCACCCGGATTTCGCCCGGTCGATGTACGAATATTATCCGGACTTGACGGAGAGTATTCGGCACATCGTAAGTGACGGAGCCGAGGAGGTGGTTTTATTGGGCCATTCCACCGGGGGCTTGCTGGCTGCATTGTATGCCGACGACGGGCCTGTTGCACAACGGGAAGCGGTGAAGTGTGCGGTGCTGAACAGCCCGTTCTTGGAGTTCAACACCACGTGGTTCAAGAAACATGTTCAGATTCCGCTGGCGGCTTGGGTCAGTCTTGTGCTGCCGTTCGCGCACACGGGATCTGAACTGTCGCCGCTCTATGCCGAGAGTGTGCACCGGGATTTCCACGGGGAGTGGGATTTCGATACGCGGATGAAACCGATCGAGGGAATTCCGCTTTATTTCTCCTGGTTGAGGGCTGTGCGGGATGGCCAGCGGCGTGTCCGGCGGGGCTTGCATATCGGGGTGCCGGTGCTGGTGATGAGTTCGGACAGGTCGTTTTTCGGAAAAGAGTGGAGCGACGAGCTGCTGCGGGCGGATTCGGTCTTGAATGTGGAGGATATCCGGCGTCTGGCGCCGAACTTAGGTGCGGATGTGACTTATGTGCAGATTCGGGGCGGGATGCACGATTTGTTCCTTTCGGCGCAAGAGGTGCGAGCTGAGGCGTTCAGGGTCGTATTCGACTGGCTGGCATTGAAATGAAATAGAGTGTTTGAGGCTATTTTGTTGTAATTGCATATCAAGGTGTATTCGGTCTGCAACGAGCATTCAAGTTAGCCGGTGTAAAATCATTGATAATGAGTTTGTGGAAAGTTCCCGACGAGGCGACCTCAAAGCTGATGCAACTCTTTTACAACAACTGGCTCAGCGGTATGGAGATTCATCGTGCTTTCGCTGTATCTCAAAAACAAATCCGCGAGGAATACTCTTCGCCTTACTTTTGGACCGGATTTGTAATCTTGGACTAAAGAATTACTTTATATATTCACATCGTATTGTTTCAATAGTTAAGCATTGCATTAATTTGATATTGCATCCCTCAAATATTGCAGCATATCTGTAATAAATGTATTAAATGGCTGTCCATTTGCAAACACTTTTTTAGGAATGTTGCATGAGAAATCCCCATTTACTCTAATTTTATCTTCTGCAAATGGCTCTTTTTCATGGCTGATAATCGGTTTGAGGATGTCACCAAAAACTTCATTCAAGTTCCGATGTACATATGTATGTTGCAATATATTCGTGCGTGATTTTATCACTTCATCTTTTGTCGCATTCGGAGAAATAGCGCATCCAGTGGTATTGGTACAATCGATACAACATAGAGCATATCTACCAGCTTTTTCTACCGCCTGCCTCATTTGCAGAGAGGACATATGAGCCGGTTCGTTGAAATTCCATTTCGTCTTACACTCAATATAGTACAAAGGCTTATCCTTATACCTAATAACAATATCTTGTCCGCATTGAACATCATCGGCATATATTGAATTTTCATCTTTGTTATATACACATGTTAATTCTGTACTTATCTCATTCCTAGTAAAATCTTCCAACAGTTTCCCTATTGCATATGTAAATGCGAATTGTTGCTTTCTTTCTTGTGCCTGAACCACTAATTGCTCTGCCCTCTCCATTATTTCATCAAAATGTTCAGACTTAATAAGTTCTGCCATTCTATGCAACTTATCGCTTCCCTGCATCTGAATTTGGAAAAGAGCACTCCTATCATCATCGCTTCCGAACTTATAATAAAGTTCTTCACGTCTGATAGATATATGTTTGAAATAATCTGCCCAACCACTATCCAGATGGTTGAGAATAACCAATATCTCTTTTGATTGGAGACGTGGTTTATCCAGTTCCTCTTCAAAATGTTTTTCAATTTCAGCTCCGACTTCTTGCGGTGTGTATTCTGATAATTGCAATTGCGATAACACAGCAAAATCCAAAGCGACAAAAAATCCTTTCAAATCCGTGTCGAATATTCTTTTATACAGCTCCTGCAAGTCTTCATCAATAGACTTGTTCTCCCTCAAATCATCGTCCAACTTGCATAACTTATCCAATTGGTTGGGGATAATGCCATATTTTTTGAGCCAACCTCTTAAATCCTCTAATCTTTCTTCATCCTCGGTATCAAAACATTTTTCGACAAATTGATATAATAACTCTCGATGATGTTCAGTTTTCAGCCATTCCGTTGATTGTTGCGATAGCATAAATATAGTGTGCTCGACAAGGAATTTAAAACTTGTTGAATACAAATCAGGTTTGTCATCTTCAATTTGTGGAATAAATATCGGATTGAACGTTATATCATACAAATCACATATTGTTTCTAACAATCTGGCTCGATAATCAGTTGGAGAGACAGTATCAAATGCTGAACAATACTTAATTAAGGCTTTAATTACCTCATCGCTTAATAGCACAAGATCAATACCATAATATTTATGTTTCAGACTTTGGTCCCGATAATCATCTATGATAGACTTAATCTCATTACGCAAATCACTCCGTGTATATGCAGATAGAGAAGATGCAAACAATCCGGCATATTTCGTATTTATAAGTTTATCTTTCTCCTCGCCTAAAATAGGTTTTGCAATATCATACAATGCATCCGTTATATTTTCGCCATTACGTAAATCGCCTATTTTCATTAGTTGCCCTTCTCTATTGGGAATCAAAGCACAACTTTCAAGGAGTTCTGTTCCCTTTGCACCTAAATCTTTTATAAAGCGCAACAATGTGTATAAGCTTGCATCTTCTGCTGCAACATTATTGCATATTTCCTCCATAGTCAGGTAATACTCTTCGGTTTCTGGCGCCCATTTCTTGACAATTTTAGACCATTCAATGATATCCTTGTTCGGCATCATATATTCCGAAGGTATGTATTTAATGATCGAAGGTATGTATTCCTTCATTTTTTCGTCGTCAATATGCAGGTATATTTCTTCATCCAGGACGCGGCATTCGAAATCCTTCTTAATTGATAAATAACCGCGTCTTGTCGGTATCATCTTCCATTCCGCGAACTCATCTGCAAAGCATCTCTGTAAATTATCATAAAATGCTTTTGTCACGTCATCGTCCCCGTTGTATCCAAAATCAATTGCGGCAAAGTCTATTGGTAGACACTGTTCCTGGCTGTTGCTCCTGTAATATGCAAACAGCATATTTATCATCTCTTTTAAAACTTGTTCGTTATGGGTATATTTTGCCTTTACATTGTCGTCTTCCTTGGGGATAAAAAACGAGTTTCTTTCTTCTACCGGATAAAGACGCGAGGAGTGAAAAATAAAATTAGTTCCCCATTTTTCAGTGCCCAACATCGGGAAAAATATAAATTGGCTTGGTATAACTGATGTATCATCAAAACCAATTGGCAGAGGCGGAATGATGATTATATCCTTGCCGTCATTGGACTCTAATGAGTGCACGTTTATATCATCTTCCGAGTTCTCATTTCTGACATGGATTTTGGTTTCTATCTTTTTACAGCCTTTGGAGTCGATAGAAATATTGCAGCATTCTTTTTTGAATGAGATGTAATTCCCTAAATTATCTATCGAGCATTCTGCTATCCTGTCATTAAATGCCATTACATACGGCATCAATTTAGATGTTGTCTCAATCTGTTTTGATATTTTTTCTATCTTGTCAGAAGATAACAGATATTTAAAACTTGTCCACTCTCCGGGAGTAGTATTTCCTGGCTCACCAATAAGAGCTTCGACTATAGACAGCTCACGATCCATTTCATGGATAAACTCGTCTTCGTTATTAGAACTTCTATCCAAACAGAAACCATTGGGTAGCGGCACATACATACAAGTATCGTCACACTCTATACGGCAATCACCGCTGATATAGACTTTTTTGCTAAAAATATGGGTAGACATAAAACCGGTCCCATATTGTCCAACAGTAGTATCATCATCATCTTTCTTCGTGCTTTGCTGCTTTACCAGATTAGACAAAGTATCTAGATTAAATGGTTCACCCTTATGGAAAAATGTAATGCTGTCGGATGATAGCATTATCTTGGTTATTGCATGATTGGATAAATCTCTAGCGTTTTGCATTAATTCCCATATTGCGCGTTCACTGCTGCGATTGTTATTGCGCTCAATACCATTCATTATTTTAGAACGAGCTGCGAGTAACATTTCGCGACGCTCTTTGCGCTTACGTTCTTCCTTTATTTGTTTCTGTTGTATTTCTGAGAACTGAACCATAAGTCGGCATATTATTAATGAAGCTGTCTAATTAAATAGAGCGTCAAGTACTAGTTCTTTTTGTATACAGCTCGAATGCTCGTTTTGCTCAATGCCTTTGGCGGTTATCATCGTAACGATAACATTCTTGTCGGTCTTGGTCGCTTCGATGAATGATGAGACTTTGCGTTCGATATCCGCTTCATCCTTTGCTGTCATTGCATAGGGGCGATTGTAGAATTTCATCTCACATACATTGATTGTTTTATCTGCGCGGTCGATAAGCATATCTATCTGTGCTTTCCGTTCATCGCCCTTGCCGAACCACGAAACGACATTCGAAATAATGCCCGATATTCCCAACGCCATTTTTATCTGCTCGGCGTGATTCAGACACAGCATTTCAAACGACAATCCGCTCCATACACTATATGTGTGCGAGTTCTGGCTGTTCGACCAATAATTTGGGTCGTGCGCTACAGCCTTCTTCATTATCTGAAAGTGGAACAGTGTAAAGTGGTCGACAAGTTGATACAATGTATCCGGACTTTGATATCCGTCAGCCACCCGATTGCGAGCTCGCGCAGGCTTCGCCAAGAACGGCTCATAACTGCGAATAAACCCGCAACTCTCCAACTCTTCCAACATCAAAGTAAGTTTCCCGTTGTTGGCCAATTTTGTCTGTTTGACAATATCGCCTCGTGTCAAGCCTTTGCCTTTCGCCGCAAGTGCCGTTACTATCTTAATATGGTTCCTCGCGTTTTTATAGAGCGAATTATATAGATTCTGGAACTCGTCGCACAATTCGCCATCTTCTGCAAACAACAGCCTGTCGATATTCTGCGCAACGCTCTCGCCCTTATTCATCTTCGACAGGTAGAATGGCACACCACCTAACACCATATAACACTCGGCTATCTGTTTTGTAGACAGGCGAAATCCTCGCGCTGCAAAATACATTTGACATTCTTTCAGCGCAAACGGTTTGAGCGGAATCTTGTGTGTTACGCGATTATGAAGGCCGCCGCGATTCTTGATGAGGTTGTTGATTATCCACGAAGTTGCGCTGCCGCATACAATCAGTTTTATGTCGCTGCGCCACGAAGCCCACGAGTTCCAGAAATGCTCCAATCCGCTGATGAAGTTGGAACGCGGCGTATCCATCCATGGCATTTCGTCGATGAAGATAATCTTGCGACCCTCGGGTAGTGATTCGAGGTAGGTTTCCAGTGCGATAAACGCATCGAGCCAAGTTTTCACGGGGCGAACATCAGGGCATTTCTTCCGTATGCCCTGCATAAAGTTACTCAGTTGAATGCGCAGACTGACGTTGTTCATACCGGCAACATAGAAGGCATAATCATCGCCTATGACCTGCTGTATGAGGAATGTCTTGCCGACACGCCTGCGACCATACACGGCGATAAACTCGGACTGCTCAGAGTTGATATAATTTTTCAGTTGCTGCTGCTCCATTTCTCGCCCGATGAAAAATTTTTTCATAATCTTCTAATCTTCTAATTGATACAACCTATATCTCGGCATCTTATTACGAGTGTAAAGGTAATGCTTTTGTTTGAACCAGTAAAATAAAATTGCACTAAAACGATCTAATGGCATTGCGTTGTTGTGTTAGTTAGACTAATTTAGTGCTTTTGGCGTAAGATAGGAACCTATGGGAAATTATATTCTCATTCCATAGTAGTATATAAATATACTACTATTATTATATTATGTCGACTAATTTTTGCGGATTTTTTTCGGTTGCCTGCAATGTGCAGAGTTGAAAAATATTTGTTACTTACAGCCTATTATAACAGATATATTCAACTGATATACAATACAAATACGACTATTATATGGCTATGAGCCTAATATCCATTATAATAAAAACAAGAGCTAAAAATATGAAAATAAATTTTGTAATATAATGTTATATTAATGTTTATAAAAGTACAGTCTTTTAGGTGTATTTATCTAAAAATCACATTTTATGTCTTTTTGTCACTTGCCTCTACTTATTTAGGAAAAATTCACATGTCTTTACATCGAATAAATGACTTGAGCGACAATGCAAAAAAGAGGGAAAGATAAAACATAGTGTATTACTTGCCGGAACGATGACTTTGCACAACAAGGTACTTGCAGGCGGTAGGCAATCCCTTTATATCGACTACTGCGAGGGCGGCAAACACCGCAGGGAATTCCTCTCGCTCTATCTTGAACCGGAAAATACCGTGCGCATCAAGCGTGCAAATGCTTCTATTCTGCGCAAGGCCAAAGCAATCCTTCGGGAGCGTCAGTCGGCGATGCTGTCCGCCCAACTCTCGCAGATTGAGGAGCAGGAGCGGCGCAGTACATTGTTGTCCTCGTGGCTCGACACCTATTATACCTATTTAGAACGACGCGGCGTCGATGACCTGCACAGTATAACCTCTATCAAACTGCGTTTGCAGGAGTATGCGCCCGATGCAACATTGGAACAGGTGGACAAGCCTTTTCTACTCGGATTTATAGACTATCTGCGTGGGGAGTATCGTATGCGCAACGGAGAACCGTTATCGCAAAAGAGCATCTTTAATTTGGTGGGTATGCTTTCCTCGTCGCTGAACTATGCCGTGAGTATTGGGCGGATAGCGATAAACCCTTATAATCTCTTTGAGAGTGAAGAACGAGTAAAGCGTGGTAATGAGCATAAGCGGGAGTATCTCACTATCGAGGAGTTGAAGCGGATGATTGACACACTGTGCAGGAGTGCTGTTGTACGGCAAGTATTTCTGTTTACTTGTTTTACTGGATTGCGGTTAAGCGATGTTCGGGGTCTGCGCTGGTGCGACCTCTCGCAGCAGGACGGTGCATATACGCTCGGAGTGAAGATGTACAAGACGGAGAAGATGGTCTATATTCCGTTGTCGAAGTAGGCAATGAAGTGGTTGCCAGAACGGGGCGACAAGTCAGGAGCGGATACCGTCTTTGACAATATCCCTTCTTCACTCAACGACATCATAGGACATTGGGCGAAAGATGCTGGCATGACTAAACATATTACCCACCACACTTTTCGATATACTTGCAGTAGAGGCTGAATGCCGCCTTGATGTTTTTTTCGCTTTCGCCTACCCAGCAGCTTTTGATTTTCGATACGTCGACCGGCATCACATCCCGTCCGGTCATACGCGCCAGCTGATTGACGGTTTCTGTTTTCCCCGTACCGGGGGCACCGTAGAACAGGCAGGCGAAGCCCTGGCGTATGTCGCTCTCTGCCAGGCGGGACTGGATGGTTTTGAACCGTTCGGGCATAAGCAGTGTGGCCAGCTGGTCGATTTGCATCTGCACGGTCGGGCTGTAGAACAGCTGTTTTGGGGCAAATGTCGTATGGGATACCAATTCTTTGCTCGATTCGAACTGTTTCGCGCATAAATCCATGTCGGGGAATAACTCCTGCTTGGCTGCATCGGTGAGGTGGAAGTAGCACATGTCGCCGATTCCATCGTCGTTGCGCGGCTCGATGAGATGATGACGGCACAGCGGATAAGTGCCGTCTTTCAGTTCCGTTCTAATCCTTCTCAAGTGACTTTTGTTTTTGAAATAATTCTCCCAATCGTGTTCGCCTATCATGTCGTCGTGGTTGAGCAGTCTGTTGGCACACATGCACAACATCAGGAACGGAAAGTCTCCGTTCAACCCGTATTTTTTGACGGCCTGGCAGAACGGCGGTTGCGGATTGGCCCCAACCAAACAGTCGAGCTCTTTGAGCTGTTCCCTTTCGCTGTTGTAACCATTTCCGAAAACCTCGTCGAGCCTCGATGAATTCGTCTGAGGTTAAACCGGAGATGGGCTTCGGGGTGAACACGCGATCTTCTTTGACTGCCTCGAGGACGTCGAACGGAACATGGTAGTAATATTTTCGTTATCATCTTTGTAATGACGGACGAATCCTCGTTTGCTCAGTTTGTTGGTTTCGCTCATCGAGGCCACGATGCGGATGTTGCGGCATCCGATCATTTCGGAAAATTCGCTGATATAGATTCGTCTGTTCGAGCTCTTTTCCATGAAAAACGAAAATACGAGCGTCTGCTCCGTGGTCATGTCCATACGATGGGCAAGGTACGCGAGCGGTTGTTCCATGAGTACATAAAAATCATCGCCGATTTTTCTCGATTGCGCAATCGATGATTTGTTCGATTGCCGACAACAGGGTCATCTCAGTCGATCCGGACGGCCTCTTGCAATCGTTTTGCTGTTTCGTTTCCATTTTTCGTTTTGTTTGACGATGCAAAGATTACATCGGAATATGCCAAATAATGGCACAGCATCGCATTTGCACGAAATTTTCATTCCCGGCATTCTATCGCAGGCGGCAGATGCATTCGGAAATGATTCTTTCCATGATGACACGAAAACGGAGGCCTGCCCGCGATATTTTCAATCGGATACGAAATGGAAATAATTTTCTTATGTTTCGCAACATGTGCCTCGATTTGGCAGATGTTGCCTCGTACCTTTGCATTCTGAAACTTAAAAAACGAGATTATGGCAACGAAAAATTGAGACGGCGACTTCATGTCGCAGATTATGGACGATGCAGCGTGGAAAGATCTTTCCGGCGAATTTGCGTGGAGCGAGCAGCTGCTCGAAAAGTATCAGGACAAGGTGGACTGGGACGAGGTGTCGGAGAACAGCACCATGCTTTGGACGGCGTCGATGTTGGAGAAATTCCGCAACAAACTCGACTGGAAGGCTCTTTCGCGCAGCGGACACCAAAGCATTCTGACTGCCGAGATGTTCGAGCGCTTCAAGGATCGCTGGGACTGGAGCGAGCTCTCGCGCAATTGCGACGTCGAAATGACTTGCAGCCTGATCGACTGATTCATCGACCGCTGGGACTGGCGGGAGTTGATCGACCGTTACGACTGTAACAAACTCTACGACCGTGCGTTTTTAGAGCGGTACAAGGAGTATATCCCCGTATCCGAACTGCAAGATTCGCGGTTATGGCGCGAAATCGTGGAACAGCGCAAAGGGCAGATCGCCCGCGAAATCGCCGCATGAAAAGTACCCGATCCGGTCTGCGACACTGCCGCCCCGAATCTGCCGTTCGATATGCAAAAGGTATTGCAAGAAATGGCTGAAAGCCTATTCGGCATCAAATCCGGTCAATAGCATCACGAAATGCGTAAAAACCAATGACTAAAAAAATACGAATATGGGACAGACACGAAACGGCCGCTCGTCGTCGAAGAACAATGCCGGCGTACTGTTCAACCGCTACGTCTGGCTGGTCGACACGATCTACCGGGCCGGGCGTATCTCGTTCGAGGAGATCAACGAGCGGTGGCTGCGCTCGTCGCTCAACGACACGGGCGAGGAGCTGCCGATCAAGACATTCCACAACCACAAGAACGCCATTCAGCAGATGTTCGACATCGATATCGCCTGCGACCGCCGCAACGGCTATGTCTACTACATCGAACATGCCGAGGACATGGAGCAGAGCGGCGTGCGGACATGGCTGCTCAACACGTTCGCCGTGAATCACCTCATCAACGAGAGCCACTACCTCAAGCGGCGGATTCTCTTCGAGGAGATCCCCTCGGGGTAGCGGTTCCTGACGACAGTCATCGAAGCGATGCGCGACAGCCGGACACTCGAACTCACCTACCGCAGCTTCTGGCGGACGGAGGCTTCCACTTTCGAGGTGGAGCCCTTCTGCGTCAAGGTTTTTCGCCAACGCTGGTATTTAGTCGCCCGCAGCGTGAGCGACGGCCGGATTCGCATCTACGGGCTCGACCGCATCGAGGCGCTGCGCCAGACGGAGCACCCGTTCGAGCTGCCGGCCGATTTCGACGCGCACAGCTATTTCGCCGACAGTTTCGGCATCATTGTCGACGAGGAATACGACATCGAACAAGTGCGGGTGCGCATCGGCGGCATTCAGCGGGATTACGTGAGGACATTGCCACTGCACGCCTCGCAGACCGAAAGCGAAATTACGGAGGAGAGCTCTGTATTTGAATACCGGCTCCGCCCCACGGTCGATTTCCAGCAGGAGCTGCTGACACATGCCGTGAATGCCGACGGCGGGATGGAGGTGCTCGAACCGCTGTGGCTGCGCGAGCGGATGAAAAATATCGGGAGTGATTTACAGGACAACCATATCGTTCCCATACCATGACCCTCTAATCCCGCATCCTCGGAAATATTCTGAACGACCATCCGGTATTTGCCGAACTTATCGATGCCATGCGCAAATGGACGGTCATCGAGTTCATCTACCGCACGAAAGAGAATCACGAGTCCTATTCCTGTGTTGCCCCGTTCGGTTTGAAAGAGATCGGCGGCAGGTGGTATCTGTTCGGATTCGATCGGGAAGACCATCTGCACATTTTCGACATTGCGAATAGAACAGAGGACCCGGAACTCTTTTGGGCTACGTTCAGTGTGCCGGAAATGTTGGATTTCGGACGGTTCGCGGAACGATATTTCACCCCGGAACGGGTCAAATAAATAAACGGTGTACCTGCACTCCAGATCGAGGCTGTTCGGCCGGTTACGACATGACGATCGCTGCGAACCGGACAAAAGGAATCCCGATTGCCATTCACTGCATTTTGTACTGCCCCGGCGACATGCCCGTGTGCTGCTTGAAGTATTTCCCGAAAAAAGACTGCGTCGAGAAATTCAACTCGTAAGCGATCTCCTGAATGCTCAGACCCGAATACTTCAGCAGCGTCTTCGCCTCCAGGATCACATACTCGTCGATCCACTCCGCCGCCGACCGGCCCGTGATCTTTTTCATCAGCGACGACATGTACTTCGGCGTGATGTGCATCTTGTCCGCATAGAACCCTACGCTCCGCTCCTTTTTGTGATATTGCGTCAGCAGTTCGACGAACTGGCGGAAAAACACCTCCCGGCGGCTCTTGACCGACCGCTCTTCGTCGACAGGCAGATGGGTGAGCTGGTCGCAGCATTTGTAAAGGAACGCCCTCACCAGCCCCTTGACGATCTCCGGGCGGAACCGGCTCTGCGGCTCTTCGGCGCACTCCCGGATCAGGTCGTAAAATTCCTCTAAGCGCCGGACGATTTCCGGGGCAAGGCTCCGCGCCGGATGGTTCTTGAGGTGGATGTAGATCGGGATCGCATTCTTCAGGTCGATCCGCGCCTCGCGCAGGAAATCCAGCGACACGACGATGATGTGCCCCCGGAAATCGTCGCTGACGCGGTCGATCCGGATGATGTTCTCCGGCAGATTCACTACGATCATGTCCGGCGACACGTCGCACTCCTTCAGGTTGATCGTCGCCCGCCCCTCGCCGGCGGTGCACAGGGCGATCACGACCGCATCTAACCGGCACGGGTAGCGGAACAGCTCCCATGCCGTCGATTTGTCCGGAGAGACGATCATCACCTCGTCGTCTCCGCCGTCTTGGTACCCGACGGTCTGTCTCAGTTGCGAGATCGTTATGCTGGCAAGTCCGGTCATTGTTCTGAAATTCTTTATTTTTGAATCAAATATAGAGTTTCGGGGGCAATAATTGGTAGGATATGGCCGATTTTTCGACTTTCAGAACATCACTCTCGAAATCCGGTACTTTAAACGGGCTGGTTTTTCCCGCAACTTTGCAACGACTTTTAATGACAGTAAAGTTATGTTTTCCAGATTCAACATTTCCGGGCGCCTGTTCGGGGTCGTTGCCGGAGCGATAACGGTCGCGGGATGTTCGTCCGGCCCGCAGACCGGCGGGGAACGGGCGATTCCCGTGCAGACCGTGACGGCGGCGGCCGGAGCGGCGGCGGAGAACGGACGCGAATATGTGGGGGTGGTCGAAGAGGAATCGGCCGCCGTTCTCAGTTTTCCGCTGCAAGGCACGGTGACTGCGCTGACCGCCGACGAGGGGCAGCGGGTGCGGGCGGGGCAGGTGCTGGCCCGGCTCGACGAACGGAATCTGCAAAGTATCCATCAGAGCGCGCGGGCTTCGCTGGCGCAGGCGGAGGATGCCATGAAACGGCTGCAGATGCTCTACGACAACGGGAGCCTGCCGGAGATCAAGTATGTCGAGGCCCAGACCCGGCTGGAGCAGGCCCGGTCGATGGAGCAGGTGGCGCGCAAAAATTTAGAGGATAGTAAATTGGTCGCTCCTTTCGCCGGGGTGGTCGGCAAACGGTCGGTCGAAACGGGCGAGAATGTGATGCCGGGGCAGGCGGTCTTTACGCTGCTGAAAACCGATGCCGTCAAGGTGAAGATTCCGGTGCCGGAGAACGAAATCGCGGCGGTCGGGACGGGGCGGCAGGCGCGGGTCGCTGTGGCGGCGCTGGGCGGTAAGACGTATGACGGAACGGTGCGGGAGAAGGGGGTGAAGGCCGATCCGGTGTCGCATACTTACGAGGCGAAGATTCCGCTGACCAATCCGGACGGGGCGTTGATGCCGGGCATGGTGTGCCGGGTCACACTGGCGGGGGACGCTGCGGCGCGGGCGATCGTGCTGCCGAACCGGGCGGTGCAGGTGACGGGGCAGGGCGAACGGTTCGTGTGGTGCGTGCGCGACGGACGGGTGGCGAAGGTGCCGGTGACGGTCGGGGGGCTGACGCGGAACGGCGTGGTGATCGCGAGCGGTCTGTCGGGCGGCGAGCTGGTCATCACGGACGGCTATCAGAAAGTGAGTGACGGGATGAAAGTCGAAGTGCTATGAAACGAATCGGAATCATCGAATCTGCCATGCGCTACCACCGGATCATGCTCCTGATCGTCGGGCTGTTGGTGGTGCTGGGGATCTACGGGCTGGTGGTGATGCCCAAACAGGAGTTCCCGCCGTTTACGATCCGGCAGGGGCTGATCGTCGGGGTCTACCCGGGCGCCACGTCGGAGGAGGTCGAGGAGCAGTTGGCCAAACCGCTGGAACAGTTCCTCTTTACCTACAAGGAGGTCAATAAAGCCAAGACTTACACTTTGTCGCAGAACGGGATGGTTTATGCGATGGTGGAGCTGAACGACGAGGTGCACGACAAGGACGAGGTGTGGTCGAAAATCAAGCACGGGGTGGCGAATTTCAAGATGCAGCTGCCGGCGGGGGTGCTGGCGTTAGTGGTCAATGACGACTTCGGGGACACCTCGGCACTGCTGATCTCGCTTCAGTCGGAGGACAAGACTTACCGCGAGCTGGAGGGGTATCTCGACGACCTCGAGGGGCGGTTGAGGCGGATCGAGTCGGTCTCGAACCTGCGGCGGTACGGGTTGCAGAAGGAGCAGATCACGGTCCGGTTCGATCCGGACAAGCTGGCGGCTTACGGCTTGGACCAGCGGGCGCTGATGGCGCGGCTGTTCGCGCAGGGGTTCACCACGGCGGGCGGAACGGTCGAGGCGGAGGGGCAGGAGCTGCCGATCCGTTTCGTGCCGGTGTACGATTCGGAGTACGAGATTGCGGAGCAGATCGTCTACAGCGACCCGGCCGGCCGGGTCATCCGCTTGCGGGATGTGGCCCGGGTCGAACGCGAGTATGACGAGCCGGACAGCTATGTGACCAACAACGGACGCAAGGCGGTGATCCTGTCGATGGAGATGCGCGAGGGGAACAACATCGTGGAGTACGGCAGGGAGGTGGACGAGGTGCTGGCGGCGTTCGAGGCTTCGCTGCCGGACGATGTGGAGGTGGAACGCATCGCCGACCAGCCGAAGGTGGTGGACGAGTCCGTGACGTCGTTCGTGCGCGACCTGCTGGTGTCGATCGCGGTGGTGATCTTGGTGATGATGGTGCTTTTCCCGTTCCGGTCGGCGGTCGTGGCGGCGACGTCGATCCCGATCAGCATCTTCATCTCGATCGGGATCATGTACATGACCGGCATCCCGCTGAATACGGCGACGCTGGCGGCGCTGATCATGGTATTAGGGATGATCGTGGACAATTCGATCATCGTGGTGGACGCTTATCTCGAGAATCTGGATCGGGGGATGTCGCGCTGGTATGCGGCGGTGGCGAGCGCGAAAAACTATTTCGGGTCGATCTTCCTGGCGACGCTCTGCATCTGCATCATCTTCTTCCCGCTGTTGGTGACGATGACCGGGCAGTTCCGCGATTTTCTGGAGGATTTCCCGTGGACGGTGACCATCTCGCTGATGGTTTCGTTAGTGCTGGCGATGATTTTCATCCCGTTTTTGGAGTACCTGCTCATCAAGAAAGGGCTCAAGCAGCGTCCTGCGGAACGGCTGGAGAAGAAACGGCGCGGTTCGATGTTAGACCGGGTGGAACGGGGGTACGGCTATGTGCTGGACTGGACGTTCCGCTGGCCGAAGCTGACGATTCTGGGGGGGGTGATGACGGTGGTGCTGGCTTGTTCGATCCTGTTAGGGCTGAAGGTGCGGATGATGCCGTTCGCCGACCGGGATCAGTTCGCCGTGGAGATTTTCCTGCCGCAGGGGACGGCGCTGGAACGGACGGAAGCGGTGGCGGACAGTGTCTATCGGACTTTGGCGGCGGACGAACGGGTCAAGTCGGTGACGCAGTTCATCGGGACGGCCTCGCCGCGGTTCCAGGCGACTTATGCGCCGAACCTGCCGTCGAAACACTATGCACAGTTCATCGTCAATACGCAGTCGGTCGAGGCGACGCGGGGGCTGCTGGACGAGTATGCGAACGCTTGGGCGGATCGCTTCCCGAATGCTTATGTGAAGTTCAAACAGCTCGACTACCAGAACCTCACCACGCCGATCGAGGTGCGGTTCCGGGGCGGCGACATCGCGGCGTTGAAACAGGCGGCGGATACGCTGATGGCGGGGATGCGGCGGCTGGACGGCTTGGTGTGGGTGCATACCAATTACGAGGAGCCGCTCTCGACGGTGGCGGTGCGGCTCGATCCGGTGGAGGCGGCCCGCTTGGGGATCGACCGGGCGGTGGCGCAGACGGAGCTGGCGGCTTGTTATTCGGGCTTCCCGGCGGGGACGATGTGGGAGGGGGATTATCCGCTCGCGGTGGTGCTGAAGGCGGACGGAGCGGACGGGGATAGCGCGGCGATCGAGCGGATCGGCGATCAGTACATTGCGACGGCGGTGCCGGGGGTGTCGGTGCCGCTGCGGCAGGTCGCCTCGGTCGAACCGGCGTGGAGCGAGGGGCAGATCGTGCGCCGAAACGGGGTGCGGACGCTGAGCGTGATGGCGGATGTGCGGCGGGGATGCAACGAGGGCGAGGCGTTCAAGGAGGTGCGGCGGATAGTCGAGGCGCAGACGCTGCCGGAGGGGGTGGAATATGAGTACGGCGGGGCGGTCGAAAGCGATGCGGAGATCACGGGGCCGATCATCAGCGGCATTTCGGCGGCGGCGTTCATCATCTTCCTTTTCCTGCTCGTCAATTTCAAGAAGGTGAGCATTTCGGTGGTGGCGTTGGTGTCGATCTCGCTCTGTCTGCTGGGGGCGGCGCTGGGACTGCGGCTCACGCGGACGGAGTTCGGACTGACTTGCGTGCTGGGGCTGATCAGTCTGATGGGGATCATCGTCCGCAATGCGATCATCATGTTCCAGCATGCCGAGGATCTGCGGATCAAGAAACGCATCCCGGCACGCGAGGCGGCGTACGATGCGGGGCGGCGGCGGATGATGCCGATCTTCCTGACGTCGGCGACTACGGCTGTGGGGGTGGTGCCGATGATCATCAGCCGGAGTTCGCTGTGGACGCCGATGGGGATCGTGATCTGTTTCGGGACGGTGGTGTCGATGATATTGGTGGTGACGGTGCTGCCGGTCACGTACTGGAAGATTTTCGGAAACGTAAAGCTCAAAACGAAACAACTTTATGATCAAGCGTAGTCTTTTTTGTATCTTCGCCGTTGTTGCGGTCGGCGGGGGCGGTTTTCCGGGGCCGGCGGAGGTGCGGGCGCAGGCGGCGTACACGCTGGAGCAGTGCCGGACGCTGGCGCTGGAGAATAACCATAAGATGAAAAACGGGCGGTTGGATGCCGAGCTGGCGGTGCAGACGCGCAAGGAGGCTTTCACGCGCTATTTCCCGACGGTGAGTGCGGGGGGGATGGCTTTCACGGCGAGCCATGACATGCTGCGGCTGTCGGTGCCGCTCGAACTGCCGATTCTGGGGCTGGAGCTGCCGCCGCTGGGGATCGGGATGATGAAACACGGCTTGCTGGGGGGTGTCACGGCGCTGCAACCGGTCTTTGCGGGGCGGCAGGTGGCGGCGGGGAACCGGCTGGCGCGGATCGGCGAGGAGGCGGGAAAGCTGAAGCTCCGGGTGTCGGAGCGGGAAGTGAACGAGACGGTCGAACGTTATTTCTGGCAGGTCGTCGCTCTGCGGGGCAAGCTGCGGACGATCGAGGCGGCGGAACGGCAGGTGGCGCAGATCCGGAGCGATGTGGAGGCGGCGATCCGGGCGGGGATCGCGACGCGGAACGATCTGTTGCGGGTGGAGCTCAAACAGCAGGAGAATGAGAGCAATCGTCTGAAGATCGAGAACGGGATCCGGGTGTCGCTGTTGCTGCTGGCGCAGTATGTGGGGGTGCCGCTTTCGGAGCCGTTCGACATTGCGGCGGAGGAGATCGGAACTTCGGAGGTGCCGGAGGGGTGGTATGTGGATGCGGCTGAGGCGGCGGAGGCGAGGCCGGAGGCGCTGTTGCTGGACCGGCAGATCGAGGCGGCGCGGCAGCAGGTGAGGATGACGCGCGGAAAGAGTATGCCGACGGTGGGGATCGGGGCCGGATATTTGTATCATGACTTGACGGGGCAGGATAATGATTTCGGGATGGTGTTCGCGAGTGTGTCGGTGCCGATCTCGGGCTGGTGGGGCGGTTCGCATGCGGTGAAACGGGAGCAGCTCAAGCGCCGGCAGGCGGAAAATGACCGCCGGCAGGCGGTGGAGTTGATGCAGGTCGAAATCTCGCAGTGCTGGAATGAGTTGCGGGAGGCTTACGAACAGATTTTGCTGGCGAAAAGGTCGATCGCTTCGGCGGAGGAAAATTTGAGGCTGAATGAGGATTATTTCCGGGCGGGGACGGTGTCGCTGAGCGATTTGTTAGATGCCCAAACGCTGTTGCAGCAGGGGTGCGACCGGCTGACGGAGGCGGAAGCGGAGTATCGGGTGAAGCGGACGAGGTATCGTTTGGCGACGGGGCGATGACTGGGGTGTCTATTTGCTCCGGCCCTGATTGGGTCTGTTTTACGGGTCGTTTGGGTGCGGGATTTTCTGATGAAGTGGCTCCGGGCTGGCCGCTGACGCGGAACCCCAATATCTAACGGTAGGCTTATTTAGCACGGTGCCGTGAGTGACTGTTCTTTCTGTGAACAAGTCACTCACAAGGGGACAGAATATCGAACATAAACGCTATATGGCAAAAAAGAATAAGAAAAAACGGAGACTGATCATCTGGGGATCACTGCTGCTGATCGTGCTTCTGCTGGTCGCAGGCAAGAAAAGCGGACTGTTGTGGCCGAAGCCGCTCGAACAGGTGACCTTAGGCAAGCCTCAAGTGCGGACGATTGTGGAACTTATTTCGGCCAACGGTCGAGTGCAGCCGGTGAGCGAAGTGAAAATTTCGCCCGACGTGTCAGGCGAAATCGTCGAGCTGAACATCGAGGAAGGACAGCAGGTGCAGAAAGGGATGCTCTTGCTGAAAATCAAGCCCGACACCTACCAGTCGATGCAGGAACGAGCCGAAGCCACACTCAACTCGTCGAAAGCGCAGTTAGAACAGGCACGCTCGCAGCTGATGCTCGCCCGGCAGACTTACGAACGGCAGAAACAGCTGTTCGAGCAAAAAGCGATTCCGGAAGCCGACTACCAGAGTGCCGAAGCGCAGTACCGCTCCTTGCAGGCACAGGTACGGACGGCAGAATTCAATATCCGCAGTGCGGAAGCCTCGCTGAAAGAAGCAGAGGAAAACCTCTACAAAACCACGATCTTCGCCCCCAGCGGCGGGACCATATCGAAACTGAACGTAGAGCTGGGCGAACGCGTGGTGGGGACAGCGACGATGGCAGGAACCGAGATGCTGCGCATCGCGGATTTGTCGCAGATGGAAGTCCGGGCGGACGTGAACGAAAACGACATCGTGCGGGTGGCATTGGGCGACACGGCGGTTATCGAAGTAGACGCCTACATAGGGAGAAAATTCAAAGGGGTGGTGACCCGGATCGCCAACACGGCGACAGGCAGCGGGACAACATCGTCGGATCAAGTGACCAATTTTGAAGTCCGGATCTATATCCTGCCGGAATCATACGCCGATCTGGTGCAAGACGGCGACGCGGTACAGGGACTGTCGCCGTTCCGGCCGGGGATGTCGGCCACAGTGGACATTCAGACCGACACCCGGCATACGCTGTCGGTACCGATACAGGCTGTGACCACGCGGCCGGGGGCGGAAAACAAAGAAGTGGTTTTCGCCTACCGGGCGGACAGCTCGCAGGTGCGGATTCTGCCGGTGAAGACAGGCATCCAGGACAAGCAATTCATCGAAGTCTCGGGCCAGGGGATCGACACGACGGTACAGGTGGTGACAGCACCTTTCACGGCGATCTCCAAAAAACTGACCGACGGGCAGCAGGTGCAGCCGGTCGTCTCGCTGACGGAGGCCGCGACCACGGAACGATAACTTACCTTGAACCGATAAATGGCACTGATACTATCCATAGAGACCGGCACGGAAGTGTGCTCGGTGGCGCTGGCCGAAGACGGAAAGATGATCTCGCTGCGCGAGAGCGGCAGCGAAGGGCGGACACACGCCAATAACCTGGGGGTCTATATCGACGAGGTGCTGCGCGAGAATGATCTGAACGCCGACGAATTGGACGCCGTGGCGGTCGGGGGCGGGCCGGGATCGTATACCGGACTGCGGATCGGCGTCTCGACGGCCAAAGGCCTGTGCTATGCCCTGAAGAGGCCGCTGATTGCCGTGGATTCGCTCAAAGCATTGGCCAATATCGCGATGGAAGAGTACGAAGCGGGGATCATCGACATAGAAAATCCGCAGACAGCCATGCTGGCCCCGATGATCGATGCGCGGCGCATGGAAGTTTATACCCGGCTGTTCGACACTTCGCTCGTTCCCCAGGGGGAGACGCGCGCCCATATTCTGACGAAAGAGAGTTTTGCGGACATTCTCGCATCGGGGCGGGAACTGCTCGTGTTCGGGAACGGAGCGCAGAAATGCGCCGAGCTGCTGCCGCAGGCGAAATATGTGCGGGTGGCTTCGTCGGCACGAGGGTTGGCGACGCTGGCCGAAGCGGCTTTCCATGCCGGGGAGTTCGTCGATACGGCTTACTACGAGCCTTATTATCTGAAAGATTTCGTGGTGACCCGGAGCAAACGGAATGCGCTGGGGCTGACGGATCATGCCAAATAGAAGCGGGATGCACTATATCAAATGCAATCACTGCGGCCGCCTGGTGGAGATCAAGTCGCAGTACATGGTTTTCTGTCCCTCCTGCCAGCGCAAAATGGACAACAGTTTCGCCGAATGGAGCAAACGCAATCCGGGCCGCAGCTACGAAGAGTACCTCGGCGGATTGGCGGTGAGCGGCACCGCGCTCGAAGGTGTGCGCCTGCAACGGAAAATCGGACGGGCGATCGTGCGGGGCAAGGCGGCGCGGCGGGCATTCCTGGCGCTGGGGATCGCTGTGTTAGTCACGGTGCTGGGCACGGGCGGTTATTGGGCCTGGAACCGGTATAATCGCAGCGCGTCGATTACGGCGCTGCTGAACAAGGCCTGGCGGATCAGTTATTACGACGATCTGGGAGCGACGCTCAAGTTTCCGTTCCCGCTCGAAAAAGAGGCGGCTTTCTCGGCCGACTCCTTGCAGCGGGAGAACGACCGGCTGACGGCGGACACGGCCCAGCGGCAAGTGGTGCTCGGCGCCGTCAGCCGGCGGTGGGCCGAGCCGGGGACGATCAGCGTGACGGCCAGCCGCATCGATTACCGGCCGGATTTCGGCGTGAACCGCGACATCGCCACGCGTCAGATTCTGCTGAACATGTTGCAGGAAAACGATTTGCAGGGATTCGAGTTTTTCCGCAACGACTATTCCATTCCGAACCTGAAGGCGCGGAGCTTGTCGGGAAGCTATCTGTTAGGCGTAGAAGCGTTCGAGTTCCGGGCGCTGATGGCGCAGTACGGACACACGGTCTGGTATTTCATGGTGGCTTATCCTCGGTCGAAGCCGGAAGGACTGTTGGTAGCCGAACGTTTTTTCAAGGGGATTCTGATCGACCGGCAGTTGACGGGAGAACCTCTGCGGTGAAAACGCGGGCCTGGGCCGTTTCTCTTGCTTAGGGAGACGGAAGCCCGTTTCGGGGAAACGCCCGAATCAGCGGAACCAGCTGACGATTTGTTTGTAAAACGCGGTCAGCGGACGTTTGACCCGCACCCAAAGCCGCCACTGACTGTCGACCGAATTTCCGATCGAAGAGGGCATCCGGCCCGTATGCGTACCCTGGACAGCCGTTACCGGATGCGTCCAATAAATGTCGAAACCTCCCTGACGGTGGAGGGAAGTGACGAACCAGTCGTAAGGCACGGAACATTTCTGTTCAGCCGTAAGCCGCCTGAGCAGGGCTGCGCATTCCTGAGTGACATAATAAGCTCCGGCGCATTGAATCTCATCGGCCGGATAAGCCACAACTCCCTTTTTGCGCCGGCTCCGGGGAATGAATTTCAGGCAAGTGGCCTCGTACCCGATCCAAAACGGTTTTCCGCCCGAAAATTCCCGCGCCTGCCGGATCGAACGGGGAAGAATCTCCAGAAACCGCCGGTTCAGGAAAATATCGTCTTCCAAAACGACCGCCCCGTCCGGACACTCGGCTTCGATCCGCTCGTAAACCAACAGATGCTTCATCCCGCAAGAGGTCGCCGCCGAAACGGTGTTCATGGGAGGAGCGAAAAAACGATCCATGCCCTCCTGTGTCAGATCGCCCATGTCCCCGTCCAGCATGTATTCAAACGACAGTCCCAGTTTCGCCGTCATCTTTTCGATATGGCGCGCCCGGTCCTCATAGCCGGTTTTGACGTGCAAGACGAATATTTTTGGAAACTGCTCCATAGTTGTTTTTATGCCGTTATGTTGCGCGAACAGGGTCAGGAGCTATGCGGTCAGGATATGCCAATGCCCGAGGCGAGAGGAGTACGACCGCCCCGCCGGCATAAAGCTGTCGATTTTGCAGCACAGCCCCGCCCCCGCTCGTCCGTCCTGCCCCCCAGAAAAACAGTCGAAGAGGGGTGCCGTTCGCCAATAATCTGACGCAAATACTCTATTCCCGTCCGTCTATGCTGGCGCATTCGCCCTGCTCCGACACTTGCACCACGTCGATCCCGGCCCTGCGCAGCAGTTCCACGCCGTCCTGCGAGTGGTAGTCGTCGCAGAACACCACGCGCCGGATCCCCGCCTGGATAATGAGCTTGGCACACTCGATGCACGGCGAAGCCGTCACATAGAGCGTCGCCCCCGACGAGCTGTTGTTCGACTGAGCCACTTTGGTGATGGCATTGGCCTCGGCATGCAAGACATAGGGCTTGGTCAGCCCCGTCGCCTCATCCTCGCAGATATTCTCGAACCCTTGCGGCGTGCCGTTGTAGCCGTCGGAAATAATCATTTTGTTCCGCACGAGCAGCGCTCCCACCTGCCGCCGCACGCAGTAGGAGTTCTCGGCCCAGATCCGGGCCATGCGGATATACCGGCTGTCCAACAGCCGCTGTTTCTGTTCCTGGTATCCCATAGAAAAGCTCGAATCAAGGCAGCATGCGGCGGAACCGCAGTTCCGCCGCATGCTTGCCGGGTATCTGTCTCATCCTGAATAAAGAGCGGCGGCTATTTTTCCTTGTACCGTTCGATCTGTCGTTTGATCGCATCCACGCACAGATCGATCGACTCCTCGAACGACTTGCTGCGCCGCTCGGCCACCAGCCCGTTCCCCGGCACCGACAGTTTCAGCACCGCCACCTTATTGCCCTGGTCGTCGTCCTTGTCTAATTTGAGGGTCACTTCCGCCCCCGTGCTGTTGTCGATCATGCGGTCGAGCTTGCTCACCTTATGCTGTACGAAATCGAGCAGTTTCCGGTCTGCATCGAACTTCACGGATTGAATTTGAATGTTCATACCTTATTCTCCTTGTGTTTTCTTAGTATTTAAAAGCGCCCTGGGATGGGCCCGGTTATAGGTCTCTTTCAAGGACTCGATCGTGTTGTGGGTGTAGATCTGGGTGGCGGCCAGCGAGGCGTGCCCCAAAAGCTGCTGCACCGTTCGCACCGAAGCTCCGTGCTGCATCAGGTGGGTGGCGAACGTGTGCCGCAGCACGTGCGGCGAACGTTTCCCCTGCACCCCCGCCAGCGACAGGTATCCTTTCACGATCGTGTAAACTCCCATGGCGGAGAGGCCTTTGCCTTTATTGGATAAAAATAGACAATTTTCGGCTTCTTCGCAAATCTTTTCGTTCTTCCTGACCTGCAAATAGTGTTCCAATCGGGACACCACCGCAGGAAGCAGCGGCACGAGCCTCTCTTTGGCTCCTTTGCCCATCACGCACACGGTTCCGGCGTCTAAGTCGAGGCTCTGCAAGGTGAGCGAGGCCAGCTCGGCCCGCCGGAGGCCGCAGGCATAAAGCATCAGCACCACCATGGCGTCCCGTTCGACGGGGTATTCGTCGGAGGGTTCCTCCAGCACTGCGACCAGCCGCGCCATCCGGCTCTGTTCCACGAAAGCGGGCAGCAGAGCCGGATGGCGCGGC
>NZ_CANQYJ010000023.1 GCF_947628055.1 uncultured Rikenella sp. | reverse complement strand
CCCGCTATGCGGGCGGGGTGAGCCCTATTCCGTATCTCCGGTCAGGGAACCCGGCGATTTATTTCCATGGGGGCGGAGGGGGGAGGAATGGGGCGCTTCACACTCCTATCCTTCCCTCCTACTCCCGTATGCAACGAACCGAAATACCGTAAGAACGATAATACGCATTGTCTGGATAGGTACTCCGGAAACTCAAGTGCATCGAAGCTCCCGCATGTTGGGAATTGTAACTCAACCAATACATCCCCCACGATCCGATGATCCACAGCGTACCGTCCGAAAAATTGAGGCCGCCTGCCGCCGGATACCACGCGGTTATACCGGAATTACCGAAGCAATAATAATGGTATCCGGCTTCCGGCCCGGCGGCATAAGTGGCCGGATTTGCATTCGATTCCGTGAAAATCGGGTCTTGAATATCGATCCAAAAATTCGTCCACAAGTTCAACTTGCCCGTACCGCCTCCCGGCACCCGCCAGCCCGCCGGGCAGGGGTCGAACAAAGTCTTCGTCCCGTCCCGCCAAAGTTCGTCGTTCTGCGGCGATGTCCAGTCCATCGGTTCTGTCGCTCTGAAATAGAACGCGACGGGGTTGCGGACGAAAAACGCATCGACCGAAAAACGTAAATTTGCGGCACACACCAAGCAAACCAGCTCTATGCGCAATCCTTATATCAGCTTCTTGCAGGCCTTCGGCATCCTGTTGGTCGTAGTCGGCCACGCCTTTCCCACCGACGGACACGACAATCCGATCTACCGGTGGATATACAGCTTCCACATGCCTCTGTGGGTCTTCCTCTCGGGCTATCTGCTGCGATATACCGCTCCAGCGGCAGCGCCGGGGGCATGTCCGTTGGCCGGAATCCGCATGGGCGGTCGGGGCGGGTTCCTCCATAAAAAAGTCCGGCGGCTGCTGGTACCCTATCTGCTCATCAGCACCCTGGTGTTCCTGCCCAAAGTGTGGCTCAGCCGCTGGGCCGTAAAACCCGTCGAGCTCTCGTGGAGCGCATACGTCGAGATGCTTCTCGTTCCCTCGAAAAACGTGATCGTCTATTACTGGTTCCTGCCGACGATCTTTATCCTGCTGACCGGTACGGTGCTGTTCGCCAGACTGCTGTCGGAAGCCCGGCTCGGCGGACGGATTCCGCTTTGGGTGTGGCCGTTGGGGGCGCTGGTACTGTCGGTTTGCAATCCTTTGGCGGGAGTGGCGTGGCTCAATCTCGGCGGCGTGGTGAAATTCGCCTTCTTTTTCGTGCTCGGTATCGCTTACTGCGCTGATCAGCAAACGATCGACAGAGAACTTTACTTCGGAGCTCCGTGGACGACGATCGGGTGGGGATTCACCTCCATCGTGCTGGTCGTGACGGGTTACGGCGCTCAAAACATGCTGTTCAGCCAATTGACAGCCGTATGCGGGATTCTGTTCGCACTCTCGCTGGGCCATGTCTATCTGAGGAGTGGCTTTCGTTTCCTCGCCCCATTGGACGGGACGACCTATGCCATATTTCTTTTCTCCTGGTTCCCGCAGTCGGCCCTGCGGGTGCTGCTTTACGACCGCGGGCACCTCAGTCCGTGGCTCGGCGTACCGTTGAGCGCGTTGGCAGGGATCGCACTGCCGTGGCTGCTGTACCACGGACTGCAATACGGCAGACGCTGGCGGGCAGGGCGGGTGATTGCCGGGTTGTTAGGACAATAGCGACTGAAAAATTTACTATCTTTAGAGCCTCGAAACACCGATAAACCTATGAAAAAATTTCTTTTCCTCCTCTGTACGGTTTTTGCGGCGACCGCCGCATGGGGTGCCCGCAAGCCGGCGGCGAAACCGGCCCCGGTGCGCGTGGCCTGTGTAGGCAACAGTATTACCTATGGCATGCTCGTCCCCGACCGCGAAAAGAACTGCTATCCGGCCGTGCTGGGGCGGATGCTCGGCGAGGGGTACGACGTGCGCAATTTCGGTCGCAGCGGCGCCACGCTGCTCAACAAAGGGCACAACCCGTACACCAAAACCCAAGAATACGCTGCGGCCATCGACTTCCGGCCCGACATCGCCGTGATCCACCTCGGGATCAACGACACCGACCCGCGCAACTGGCCAAACTATCGGGACGAGTTCATTCCGGATTATGCGGCTTTGATCGAGAGCTTCCGGGCGGTCAATCCGGCAGTGAAAGTCTATATCTGCCGCATGACCCCCATTCCGCACCGCCACCGGCGGTTCAAGGCCGGAACGCGCGACTGGCACCACCAGATACAGGAGGCGATCGAACGGGTGGCACAGTCGCAGCACACGGGGCTGATCGACCTCGAATCGGTGCTCAAAGACCGGCCGGAGCTGCTGCCCGACGCCGTGCATCCGAACGTCGAAGGGGCGCGGCTGTTGGCCGAACGGATCTACAGCGCCATTACGGGCGATTACGGCAAGCTGCGGATGTCGCCGGCCTATACGGACAACATGGTGTTGCAGCGCGGGGGTGAGACCCGGATCGGAGGGATCGCGAATGCGGGGCGGCAGGTGCGGATCGCGCTTGCCGACTCGACGACCCGGATTTTGAAATCGGGGCGGGTGAAATATGGCGAGGTGTACGCATCGGATACCGTGACCGCCGGCGAAAACGGCCGGTGGGAGGTGCGTCTGCCGCTTGAACAGACGCGGCTTTCGGCGGTGCTGACGATCGCGACGCCGGACACGACGGCTGTGTATCGGAACGTGGCGGTGGGCGAAGTGTGGATTGCAGCCGGGCAGTCGAACATGTCGTGGCCGGTGGTCAATGCGGCGGAGCGGGCCGAGGCGCGGCCGAATGTGAATATCCGGCTGTTCCGGGCCAACCCGACTTTTGCGGACGAACGCGGGCGGTTGGACAGTACGGAGCTTGTGCGATTGAATCGGCTGGACTACATCCGGAATCCGCAGGGGTGGGTGCCGGGCAGCGATACGGCGGCAATGGAGGCTTTTTCGGCGGTAGCCTGGTTTTTCGGACAGACTTTGGCGGATTCGCTGATGCCGGGAGTGCCGGTCGGCTTGGTCGAAATTTCGTTGGGGGGGGCGCCGGCGGAGGCTTTCGTCGCGCGGCGCATCTTGGAGGACGATCCGGTGCTGGTGGACGTGCTCTACGACTGGCGCAACAACGAGATGGCGCAGGACTGGGTGCGCAAGGTCATCAAGGGGAATCTGGAGGGGGTGAAGAATCCGTTGCAGCGGCACTTCTTTGAACCGGCTTATCTGTACGAGAGCCGCGTGGCGCCGCTGGCGGCGGGGTACGATGCGTTAGGGGTGATCTGGTATCAGGGCGAGAGCAACGCGCATAACGTCGAGTTGCACGAGCAGGTTTTCCCGGCGGTGGTGGAGAGCTTCCGGACAGCGTTCGGTCGGCCGTACATGCCGTTTCACTTCGTCCAGCTCTCGTCGTTGAACCGGCCGAGCTGGCCGCATTTCCGGGACAGCCAGCGGCGGTTAGCGGAGCGTCTTCCGGGGGTGGAAATGGCGGTCAGTTCGGACTGGGGCGACTCAACGGACGTCCATCCGCGGCATAAGAAGCCGATTGGCGAACGGCTGGCGCTGCAGGCGTTCCGGTACCCGGTGGGGGGCAAGGGGCTTTCCAGAGGGGGCGCGCGACCGATGTATCCGAATATAAAGATTGCGGTAAGAGGCGGCGATACGGTCTACTGTTTCCCGTCGCAGCGTCTGCGCACGCCGGACGGCACCGACCCGCGGACATTCGAGCTGGCGGGCGAGGATGGGATTTTCTATCCGGCTCAGGCGCGGATTCGTCAGGATACTCCCTCTTTGATCGTCTGGTCGGATCGGGTCAAGGCTCCGGTTTGGATCCGCTACGGCTGGCAGCCGTTCACCCGGGCGAACGTGTACGGAAAGTGGTCTGAAAAGTGGTTGCCGCTCTCGACATTTGAACTGAAAATACGGGACAAGAAACGTTAGTGCCGTTCCGGAATCGGCCACCGAAACCGACTTTCCGACCGGTCGATTTTTACGGGAATATGCTACCTTTGCGGTGAAATACCATCGAATACGAACCCCGTTCCGGAAGAACTATGAACAAGACCGCCGCCTATAAGTTTACCATCGTCGTTCCCGTCTATAACGAAGAAGACAACATCTACGCCCTCGAGGAGCGGCTGAAGGCTTATCTGCCGGCGGTGCATGCCGCCGGGGCTCCGGCATGCGTGCTGTTCGTCAACGACGGCTCGAAAGACGCCTCGCCGGAACGGTTGCGCGAAATTTGCGCCCGGAATCCGCACTTCTATTATCTCGACTTAGCGAAAAACAGCGGACTGAGCGCGGCGATGAAAGCGGGAATCGACGCCTCGTTCTCGGAATATGTGGGGTATATGGACGCCGATTTGCAGACCGCGCCGGAGGATTTCGACCTGCTGCTGCCCCATATGGCGGAGTACGAGATGACGATGGGGATTCGGACCGGACGGAAGGATTCGTTCGTCAAGAATATGTCGTCGCGAATTGCCAATGGGTTCCGGCGGATGATGACCCACGACGGGATTGCCGATACGGGGTGTCCGCTCAAGGTGCTGCGGACGGACTATGCCAAGCGGATCCCGTTCTTCACGGGGATGCACCGGTTCCTGCCGGCACTGATCCAGCTCCAGGGGGCGCGGGTGAAACAGGTGCCAGTGCGGCATTTCCCGCGGGTGGCGGGAAAATCGAAATACCACTTGTGGAACCGGCTCGCGGGGCCGTTCATGGACTGTTTCGCCTACCGCTGGATGCGCAAACGCTATATCGATTACCGGACGGCGGGCGACAACCTCCGATAGATAAGGCCTGACTTTTTCATACGGTATGCTCTACGTCATCGGATTTCTCGCCCAAGTCTTTTTCTCGGCCCGCATCCTGCTCCAATGGATACTCTCCGAGCGCGCCCGGCACGTGGTGTCGCCTTCGATCTTCTGGATACTCAGTTTAGCGGGGTCGTACCTGCTGTTCTTCTACGGCTGGATGCGCGACGACTTCGCCATCGTTTTAGGGCAGGTCATCTCCTACTACATCTATATCTGGAACCTCAGCGCCAAAGGAGTTTGGGCCAAAGTGCCGAAAAGCGTGCGGGCGCTGCTGGTCGTCACGCCAGTGGTGGCGGTCGGCTTCGCCGTGGCGCATGCCGATACGTTCGTCCACGACTTTTTCCGGAACGAACGGGTGCCGCTGTGGCTGCTGCTGTTCGGATCGGCGGGGCAGGTCATTTTTACGCTGCGGTTCGTCTATCAATATTTTTACTCGCGGCGGCGGGGCGAATCGGTGTTGCCGGTCGGCTTCTGGATCATTAGCCTGACGGGGTCGGCGGTCATTGTCGCTTACGGCATCGTGCGGCTCGATCCGGTGCTGATCCTCGGCCAGTCGGTAGGCTTTATCGCCTACACCCGTAATATCCTGATCTATAAGAAAGAACGGGCCCGGGACGCTGCCGTGCCGGCCGCCCTGACGGACGAAGAAATATGCGAAAATACCTCGACACGATAGACTGGGGGCGCTACCTGCTGCTCTTCATTGCGGTGCTGCCGCTGTTCATCTTCCGGGATTTCACCCGGAACAACGAATTGCGCTACCTGAGTATCGCAGACGAGGCGATCCGGGAAGGCCATATCTTCACTTTCTACAACCACGGTGCAGTCTACGCCGACAAACCGCCGCTCTACCTGTGGTTAGTGATGCTGGGGCGGATGATTTTCGGAAACCATACCGCGGGGCTGATGACTTTCATGAGCCTCTTTTCGGTCATTCCGGCATTGTTCATTCTCTGGATCATGAACCGCTGGGTGAGGCCGTTCGTGAATAGTATTCCGGCGCGGCGGGCGGGACAGCTGATGCTCTATACCTCCGTTTACTTTATCGGTGCGGCAGTGGTGCTGAGGATGGACATGCTCATGTGCCTGTTCATCGTGCTGGCTTTGCATACTTTCTGGCGGATATACAGCGGAGCGTCGGAGCGCGAAAGACACCTTGTGCGGGACAGACTTCTGTTTCCGCTATGGGTATTTCTCGCGGTGTTCGCCAAAGGGCCGGTGGGGATACTCGTTCCGTTAGTGACCGTGACCGTTTTTCTTGTCATTAAGCGGCAGTGGCGCACGATCGGCCGTTACTGGGGCTGGCGGACGTGGGGCATTCTGCTGGCCTTGTGCGCGGTTTGGTTCGGAGCGGTCTATGCCGAAGGCGGAACGGCTTATCTGGACAATCTGCTGGTCAAGCAGACGATGGGCCGGGCCGTGGACGCGTTCCATCACAAAGCCCCGTTCTGGTATTACGGCGTATCGATCTGGTACTCGCTGGCGCCGTGGTCGCTGCTGGCGATCGGAGTGTTGGCGTGGGGGTTGTACCGGTGGCGGCGGATGGTGACCACGGATCTGGAACGGCTGTTTCTGGTGGCTGCGCTCTCCACATTCTTGGTGCTGTCGATGGTCAGCTCTAAGATTCAGATCTACCTGCTGCCCGCATTCCCGTTTTTTATCTATATCGCAGTGCTCTGGATCGCCAAGGCGGGGGTGCGCCGGTGGATGCTGTGGTTGGTGGGGATTCCGGCGGGGGTGCTGGCGTTGACTTTTCCGGGACTGTTCGTGGCGGCGGGCCGGGTCGATTTCCCGTTGCTCGATTCGCTGTTCGTACCCGTGGCTGCCGCATTGATTACGGTGACCTCTTTGGTGTGTCTGATCTGGCTGTGGCGGGGCCGGCTGCATACGGCGATCACCGTCTTGGCGTCCGGACTGCTGGCGGCGGTCTTCACGGTATCGTTCGCCGTACCGCTGTTCAACGGATACCTCGGCATGGGGAATGTCTGCAGCGCGGCGCAGGCGGTAGGCGATGCGGCCAGGATCGGCCGGTACTACACTTATGGCATCGCGCGGGCTGAAAATATCGACGTGTATCTTGGCCGGGGCGTCCGGTCTCTCGAGCCTGCCGAACTGGACTCCGTACAGTGCGGGATCATCATTACGTTCAAGGAACGGATCGGGACGGACGAGGCCCTGACCCGGGCTTTCGCGGGGCAGGAGGTGCACCGGGTGGGGGACTATGCTTTCGGTGTGATCCATAAAAACGACGAGTGATGAAGATACTGGTTACCGGTGCGGCCGGATTCATCGGATTCCATACCGTCCGCCGGCTCGCGGAGCGCGGCGACGAGATCGTGGGTTTCGACAACATCAACGACTACTATGCGGTGGAGTTGAAACACGCGCGGCTCGCAGAGTCGGGAATCGGCGATGCGGCTTCCTTGCCCGGCCATACTTTGGTGCAGAGCTCGCTTTATCCGAATTACCGCTTCGTGCGGGCGGATTTGGGGGATAAAGCATTTGTAGATTCTTTGTTCGCTGCCGAAAAATTCGATACGGTCATCCACCTGGCGGCGCAGGCGGGGGTGAGGTACTCGATCGAGAATCCTTACGCTTACGTGCAAAGCAATGTGGTGGGATTCCTCAATATATTGGAGGCGTGCCGGCATTTTCCGGTCAGGCACTTGGTCTATGCCAGCTCCAGCAGTATTTACGGCTTGAACGAGAAGGTGCCGTACTCGGAAGCGGATATGACCGACCGACCGGTGAGCCTTTATGCGGCGACCAAGAAGTCTGACGAACTGATGGCGCACGCTTATTCCAAACTGTATGGAATTCCGGTTACGGGGCTGCGGTTTTTCACGGTTTACGGGCCGTGGGGAAGGCCGGACATGTCGCCGTCGTTGTTTCTGGGGGCGATTCTCGAGGGGCGGCCGATTCGGGTGTTCAACCACGGAAATATGTTCCGCGATTTCACTTATATCGACGATATTGTGACGGGGGTTTGTGCGGTGGTCTCCGTGCCGCCTGCTGCAAATGGTTATGGAGTGGCTGCCGCTGTTTACAATATCGGAAACAGCGAATCGGTGGCTCTGAAGGATTTTATCGGAGCGATCGAGAAGGCGGCGGGACGCGGGGCGGTGAAAGAATTTACGGAGATGCAGCCGGGTGATGTTTTCCGCACTTATGCCGACACTTCGGCGCTGGAACGGGATTTCGGCTACAAACCTTCAACGGCGCTGCAAGATGGGATCGACCGATTCTGCGAGTGGTACAAGGATTATCATTCCCGTTCATAAATTCTTCGACACACTCCATCATAAAAATTTAAACCGTATTTTTATCGCCTCCAGCCGGGCGGGCACTTTTTTCTTAGCCGCCTCGAGCCGGCAAGGCTTCTACTTTCTTTGTCAGCAAAGAAAGTAAAAGCCCCGCCGGCTGGAGACGAAAAAATACTATTTGCGACCTTTGGTCGCGCGAGCCGGATGCTGCTCTCCGAGGAGGCCCGTCCGCCGCAGGGCATGGACTGGAAATACCCCATCGAAACCAAAGCGGCAACTTCTTCTCCATCCGATACAAATCGCCGAACGGATAAAAAGGTGTATTTTTGCAACATGCGCAGAATCATCACCCGTCTGGCCGACACCTTCTACATCAAGCCCCTGCGGCGGCTCATTCCCCAGGAAACCTTCCGCTACGCCTTCGTCGGCGGATTGAACCTGCTGGTCAACCTCGTGCTTTACTGGTTCTGCTTCAACTTCGTACTCGACAAACAGGACACCGACTTCGGCATCGTGGTGGTCTCCGCACCCATTCTCGCATTCCTGATTACCTTCGTCGTCACCTTTTTCACCGGTTTCTACCTCGCCCGCAACATCGCCTTCGGCAAATCCCAGGTGCACGGCGGTAAACAATTGTTCCGCTACGCACAAGTAGTCGCCATCAATATCGCCATCAACTATTTCGGGTTGAAACTGTTGGTTGAAACCCTCGGCTTCTATCCCTCCCTGTCCAATGCGGCCATCCAGGTCATCACCGTAACCTTCAGCTACTTAGCCCAGCGATTCTACACCTTCCGCACGCACCGCTGCTCTTAGAGCAACCCCTTTATCTTCGAGAGGCCCGCCCGCAGCAGCGGACTGCCGGCAAAACGTTCGGCGAAATCCGCCGGCGCCATCTTCCGCCACTCCTCCGCCGTAATATTCATCCGGTCGGCCACAGCCTCCAGCCCGGCATTCGCCGGCATCGTCGGCAAACCGGGCCGGTCGTTGTACGGACAGACCTCCATGCAGCGATCGCAGCCGAAAATACGTCCGTCCAAAACGGGCCGGATCGCCTCCTCCACCGTGCCACGCCGTTCGATGGTTTGATAGGAGATACAGCGACCGGCGTTCACGACATGCGGCGAGACGATCGCCCGCGTCGGGCAAGCCTCCATACACCGCCGACAATTCCCGCATCCGTCCGGAACCGGTTCGGGCGCTACGAAACCGTCCGGCAACGGCGCGTCCAACAGCAACAAGCCGATCAGCGTAAAACTACCCAGCGCCGGACTGACCAGCATCGAACTGCGCCCGATCCAGCCCAATCCTGCCCGAACGCCCCACGCCCGCTCGAAAGCGGGAGCGCTGTCCACAACGGGCCGCCCCTGCACATCGCCGAATCCGTCGTAACTCCGGATCGCTTCCAGCAACCGTCGCAGATTGCGTTTGAGGATGTCATGGTAGTCGTTTCCCCAAGCGAAGCGGGCGATGCGCGGCACGCCTTCCGGCTGCCGGATCTCTGGCGGCCGGCGGTATGAGGTGAGGGTAACGGCGACACTTTTCACGCCGGGGAAAAGCCGCCGCAGGTCGTGCCGATATTCGGCGGAGCGTCCCAGATAGCCCATATCCGCTCCGTAACCTTTGGCCATCCATCCTGCGAACCGCTGCCGTTCCTCTTCGAGCGGGACGAAAGCGACGGTGCCTGCGGCCGAAAAGCCGCAGGCTCGATACTCGCGTTCGATGATTTCATGCAGTCCGACCGTAATCAATGAATCTTTTATTTGTCACTGTGCCGTCTGAAACCGTACAATTAACGGACGATCTGTTCCCGCGTCAGCGGCCAGCCCGGAGCCTCCCCCGGCGCAGGGCTGCAACCTGAAGGTCTTGCCCGCGCAGGCTCCGGACTGAAAAATAAATAGTACGCTAAAAGTTCTGCGTATTCGACCTCGCACCCACCCCCTAAGGCTGAGCAAACTCCCGGTCAGAGTGCCCGGCGGCACCGCAGAGGTCGGCGATCCGAAGGATCGCAATATGAAGAGCGGTCTATTGCCCGGCCCAAAGCAAACGCAATGCAAGAGGACTGCGGAACCTAAGAAGTCGGGTAATTACAGCCCGGAAAGCCCCTATGGGGCCTTTCTTTTCAAAGAAAGAACAGTCACACACGGAACGTTGCTCAATAAATTTACCGTTAAGATTACCTATTAGTCAGGAACTCGATCAGTTTCGCCGTCGCCCGCCCCCGGTGACTGATGCGATTCTTCAGTTCGAGCGGCATTTCCGCGAACGTCTCCGCATAGCCGTCCGGTCGGAAAATCGGATCATAGCCGAACCCCTCCGCACCGCTCCTCTCCGCAGTGATTTCGCCGTTCACGATCCCCTCGAACAGATACTCTTTCCCGTCCAATATCAGCGCAATCACCGTCCGAAACCGCGCCCGACGATTTTCCACCCCCGCGAGCCGTTCGAGCAGCAACGCCATATTCGCCTCCGACGAATGACCCTCGCCCGCACCGTTCACCGCCGCATAACGCGCCGAATAGACCCCCGGTTCCCCGTTCAGTGCCTCCACCTCTAACCCCGTGTCGTCCGCAAAGCAATTCAGCCCCGTTTTTTCGTAAATGTAACGCGCCTTCTGCAACGCATTGCCCTCCAACGTCGGTTGATTCTCCGGAATATCCTCCGTAATTCCGTGATCCGCCGGCGTTGAAAGTTCGGCCCGCGAACCGATCAAATCCTGTACCTCTCTCAGTTTATTGCGATTACCCGTAGCAAAGACGATTTTCATAAACTCTCGGGATTTTCTACGCCCCAAAGTTAGCCAAAAATCGCTATCTTGCGGGTTAAAACAACCCAAACACTATATGAAACACGTTTCAGAATGGGCCGCCCTGATGGCATTGGCGGCCGCGATGCCCCTATCCGCGACGGCCAAAGGCAAAAAAGCCGCTCCCGCCCCGTCCGATACCGCAGCCGCGAAGTTGCCGAACATCGTTTTCGTGCTGACCGACGACCTCGGGATCGGCGATATCGGGGCTTACGGGCAGCGCACCATTCCGACCCCCCATATCGACTCGCTGGCCCGCGCCGGGATGCAGTTCATGCAGCACTACTCCGGATCGACCGTTTCGGCGCCCAGCCGCGCCGTGCTGCTGACCGGCAAACACACCGGCCATTCCGGCATACGCGGCAACGGTCAGCGCACGCTGGAGGACGGTACGGTTTACGACTACTCGCTGCCCGCCGAAGAGGTGACCGTGGCCGAGGTGCTCAAATCGAAAGGCTACGCTACCGGGATTACCGGGAAATGGGGCCTCGGCGGCTATCCGGAGGAGGGCGGAGCCGGCAATCAGGGCTTCGACTACTTTTTCGGGCATCAGGCGCAGCTCGATGCGCACCACTACTATCCTAAAAAACTCTACGAGAACGGCACGAAGATCGAGCTCGACGGCACACAGTACTCCGACGAGCTGACCACGCAGAAAGCATTGGCTTTCGTGGACCGGAGCGTAGCGTCGGGACGCCCGTTTTTCCTCGAATTCGCCACAACCCTGCCGCACGCCGAGCTGGTGCTGCCGGCCGAGGAGATGAAGCCGTTCGAGGGAAAGTTCCTCGAAACGCCGTTCGAGGGGAATTGGTACGGTAAACAGGATAAGCCGCGGGCAGCGTTTGCAGCGATGGTCAAGCGCATCGACGACAACGTCGGGCGGCTGGTGGCCAAATTGCGCGAGACGGGCCAGTTAGAGAATACGATCTTCATTTTCAGTTCCGACAACGGCACGCACGTCGAGGGCGGCCACGATCCGAACTATTTCAACAGCAACTCTTTATATCGCGGTACCAAGCGCGACCTTTACGAAGGGGGCATCCGCACGCCGTTCATCGTCTCCTGGCCGGGGCATATCGAGCCGGGGAAAGTGAGCTATCATGTGTCGGCGTTCTGGGATTTCCTGCCGACGGTGTGCGATATCGTGGGGGCCGATGTGCCGCGCGGGGTGGACGGTATTTCGATGTTGCCGGAGTGGACCGGCCAGGGCGAGCAGCCGAAGCATGATTATCTTTACTTCGAATTCCACGAGGAGGGCGGCAAGCAGGCGGTGATTCGTGACAACTGGAAGCTGATCCGGCTGAATGCCAAACAGCTCTCCAAGGATCCGTCGAAGGTGAGGTATGAGCTTTACAACCTTTCCCGCGACCCGAAGGAGTTGCGCAATGTGGCGGCGGAGTATCCGGGCAAGGTGATCGAGCTGAAAGCTATTATGGACAAGTCGCGCACGGTGTCGCGAAATCCGGCTTGGAATTTTTAACAATCCTTTTAATCGACCGTTCTTCATTCTGTACCCTACTGTGAGTGACTGTTCTTTCTGTGAAAAGAAAGGCCCCATCGGGGCTTTCCGGGCTGTAATTACCCGACTTCTTAGGTTCCTTTGTATCGAAGTCGGGGGGTACGAGGCCGAATACGCAGAACTTTTATTATACGGTTAAATATTTAGTTTCCGCACCACCGCTGGCCTCGGTCGCTGCGACGCATAAGCGGCGCGGGGGGAGCGCGCCGAGGACAAGAAAATGAAAAACCCTGTTTCCGTGGTAATGGTGGAAAGCCAGGTGCCGCTCGGCACTTGAGCGGGGCTGGAACTACCCGAAGTTTCCCGGGCGTCCGACCCGAAAATGAATTGTAAATAAAAATTAGGTGATAATTACCAACAAGTCTGCCGGTTTGCGTTGGAATTCAACCTCGGGGATAAGTAAATTTGTCCGGACAGGGAAATAAAATCACCGCTCGTTAAATTCACGGCGGTTTTCTTGCTGAAATACCTCGACCGTATTTATTTTTGAAAGCGAAAGATTGTCTATCGGACCGCACCAGGCAGAGGCCAATCATTCCGACTATGAAAAACCTGTGGTCGCACTGCATCGTTTTGATACTGCCTTTATTAGCTTTGGTATTTTATTAGAAATACATATATTTTCCAACTGGGTCGTTTCCCTGGCTATTTCTTTTGTGGGGTTTTATATGCCATCCGTTTTTCACCGGACGCCGTTTCTACCGGGAAAAGCTGATCCCGAAACTGCGGCCGGTATTCAGTATTTTGCCTCGGGAGTGGTTCAAGGAAGTCTATTTTAAGGCACAGCGGATCGGAAAGGCTTTTCGGACACCGTACGACCATATGGTGCAGATTCGTTTTTATTTGCAAATTGCAATGAGACAGGGCGGTTATTTATGCGCATTGTTTTATATCTTTACACCGATTCAAAGCCCTCAGGCATGTACTTTCGTCCGCCGAAATTCATCAAACGCCTCTTTCCGGAATTGAACTGGAACTTCCGCGAGCCGGGAACGATTTTCCTGACTTTCGACGACGGGCCTACGCCCGAAGTGACCGAATGGGTGCTCGACACCCTCGACCGATACGACGCCAAAGCCACTTTCTTCTGCCTCGGGAAGAACGTGGACCTGCATCCCGACATCTTCCGCAAGATCAAAGCCCGCGGGCATGCCGTCGGCAATCACTCCTACAGCCATATCAAAGGCTGGGGAACCCCCGCGGGACGTTACCTCGAAGACGCCGACCTGGCCAACGGGCTGATCCGCACCAACCTCTACCGGCCGCCGTACGGACGCATTACGCCCAGCCAGATGCGCCGCATTTCGGAACGTTACCATATCATCATGTGGGACATCCTGAGCCGCGACTACTCGCGGAACGTCTCGCCGGAGGCCTGCGTGCGGAACGTGACGCGGCACCTGCACGAAGGGTCGATCGTGGTGTTCCACGACTCGGTCAAGGCCTCGCGGAACCTCTATTACGCCTTGCCGCGCGTGCTGGAGGCGATCCAGCGGGCGGGGCTGCGGTGCCGAGGCATCGAACTTTGATCCCTGTTGATATTCCGACCTGGCTATGGAGTGGCTGCTCGATTTAGGATATTTCGGTCTGTTCGTCGGATCCCTGCTGGCCGCGACGGTCATTCCGTTCAGCTCGGATTTTCTGCTGATCGGCATGCTGGCCGCCGGCGGCCAGGTGGTTTGGACGGTGGCCGTCGCCTCGCTGGGCAACTGGGCCGGCGGCATGATCTCCTACTGGATGGGGCGCGGCGGCCGGTGGGAGTGGATCGAACGGTGGTTCAAAGTCCGGCGCGAAACGCTCGAACGGCAAAAAGCCCGCATCGACCGCTGGGGGGCTTGGCTCGCCTTTCTGTCGTGGCTGCCTTTCGTGGGCGACCTGTTCGCCTTAGGGCTGGGATTCTACAAGGTGAACGTCTGGCAGGTGGCGGTTTTCATGCTGATCGGCAAGACCGCCCGCTTCGTCGGGTGGGCCTTGGCGGTGGAGTGGGTGAAGCCCCTGTTTGCGTAAACGCACCCTTTTTCGTAACTTTACCGCTCTCAACGCAATAGTTTCACACAAAAACTCAAAATCATACATGGCAACAACCGCAGATATTAAAATCGGGATGTGCATCGAGCTCAACGGCAAAACCTGCCAGATCGTCGATTTCCAGCATGTGAAACCGGGCAAGGGGCCCGCTTTCGTGCGCACGAAACTCAAGAATTTGGAGAACGGGCGGACGATCGACAATACGTTCACGGCCGGGGCGCCGATCGAACCGGTGCGGGTCGAACGCCGGCCGTATCAGTTCCTCTACGAGGACGATATGGGGGCCAATTTCATGCACACCGAAACGTTCGAGCAGATCGTGATCGACAAAAAGCTGATCGACAACGCCGACCTGATGAAAGAGGGAGAGATCGTGGAAGTGATGTTCCGTACCGACAATGAACAGGTGCTGTCGGCCGAGCTGCCGCAGCTGGTCGAAATGGAGGTGACCTACACCGAACCGGGTTTGAAAGGGGATACGGCTTCGTCGAACGCGCTGAAACCGGCGACGGTCGAAACGGGGGCGACCATCAAAGTGCCGCTGTTCATCAACACGGGCGAACGGATCCGGGTGGATACCCGCACCCGCGAATACTACGAACGGATCAAATAGCGGCTGTAGGTTCCGCGTGATTCATCCTTCGGCAGGTTTGCGGGATCTCTTCCGCAGGCCTGCCTTTTCTGTTTATTAAAGCTGTTATTAGCGGAAGCCTTCCGTCTCCCGCCCGAAAAGTCATCCCGTTATGAGACGATACCTGTTCCTTTTTCTTGCAGCCTGCACGCTGTACGCAGCACCCGGATACGGACAGATCAGCGAGATCACGACGTTCGCTTTCGACAGTGCGGCGCCCCGGCTCTTCTCGGGCCTGGCGGGGATGCAGATGACCGTCAGCGACGATCAGGACAACAAACAGACCGACATTACTCTGCTGGCGACGGCCCGATTCCGGTATATCAGCGAAAAGACCGAATACAGCCTTTACTGCCGGCAATTCTGGGAGCAGAAGGACGACGGGGGGGTCGCCCGCAAGACTTTCGCGATGTTCAACCCGACGGTGGGCAAATATCGGCTCGATCCGGTCAGCGGCGGTCTGCGGCAGCGCCGGGTGCAATTCATGCCGGCGCTGCTTTTCAATGCCAACAGCGACCGTGGGCTGCGCGGCGCGTTGCAGATGGGCGGGCTGGTCAGCCCGTGGCATTTCCAGAACAAACGGATCGGGTTCAGCTTCGGTCTCGGCCCGTTGGTGAGTTTTGAAAACTGGAACATGTACGATGCGGCGGCAGTCGCCGAACTGCCGCCCGACAAACAGGAGCGGATCGATTTCGTGAACAGCCATCTCAAGCTGCACAAAGGCAAGTACTACCGGTTCACCGACCTCAAAGCCATGCTTTACGCAGACTTTCTGCTCCATGTCTCGAAAACGTTCCGGATTGACCTGGGGACTTTCATCCAGCAAGGGTTGCTCGATCCTTACAACAAGACCATTACGGACCGTTATCCGGAACTGCGCAAACATTATCCGCACTGGGTGGCCGAACTGGAGGCCTCGGTCACGCTGTTCCGGGACTTCTCGGTCACCGCTTCCTGCCGCATGGACTATCAGAAAAGCATGCTGGCCCTCTACAAATCGAATTTCGAATATTATACGATGATCGGCCTGAACTGGCGGTTCCGCAAATCTTTCGTACATCGGCCGGAGGGGAACGCTTCCGCCCGGTGAATCCGTTTTATCGACCGTTCCGATCCAATGCCTGTTCGATGTCGGCGATAATATCGCTTGCATCCTCGATGCCGACCGAGAAGCGGATCAAGTCCGGCGCCACTCCTGCCGCAATAAGCTGTTCGTCGGACAATTGCCGGTGCGTGTGGCTGGCCGGATGCAGCACCGAGGTGCGCGCGTCGGCTACATGGGTCACGATAGCGCCTAATTGCAAACTGTCCATAAAACGGATGGATTCCTCCCTGCCCCCTTTGAGGCCGAAGGTCAGCACGCCGCACGTCCCGTCCGGCATGTACTTCTGCGCCAGCGCGTGATATTTGTTCCTTTCGAGGCCCGGATAATTCACCCACGCCACTTTGTCGCTCCGCGATGCCAGGTATCGGGCCGCTTTCAGCGCATTTTCGCAGTGGCGCGCCATCCGCAGGTGCAGTGTCTCCAATCCGATATTGAGCAGGAATGCGTTCTGCGGCGCCTGAATCGACCCCAGGTCGCGCATCAGCTGCGCAGTGGCTTTGGTGATATATGCCCCTTTGCCGAAAGCCTTGGTATAGGTCAGGCCGTGGTATGATTCATCCGGAGCGGTCAGCCCCGGAAATTTGTCTGCGTGCGCGTCCCAGTCGAAATTTCCGCTGTCCACGATCGCCCCGCCCACTGCTGCGGCGTGGCCGTCCATATATTTGGTCGTGGAATGAATGACGATGTCGGCGCCCCATTCAAACGGCCGACAGTTGATCGGGGTCGGGAAAGTATTGTCCACGATCAGCGGCACGCCGTGTTCGTGGGCGATTGTGGCGAATTTCTCGATGTCGAGTACGTTCAGCCCCGGATTGGAGATGGTCTCGGCGAACAGGGCTTTGGTGTTCGGCCGGAAAGCTTTCGCAATTTCTTCCGCGGGGGCGTCGCTGTCCACGAAAGTGACGTCGATGCCCATTTTCTTCATCGTCACGGCGAAGAGGTTGAATGTCCCTCCGTATATCGCCGATGCGCTCACGAAATGATCTCCTGCCGAGCAGATGTTGAAAATCGAATAAAACGATGCGGCCTGTCCGGATGAGGTCAGCATGGCTGCCACCCCGCCTTCCAATGCAGCGATCTTGGCGGCTACGGCGTCGTTGGTCGGGTTCTGAAGCCGGGTATAAAAATAGCCGCTTTCTTCGAGGTCGAACAGCCGGGCCATCTGTTCGCTGGTTTCGTATTTGAAGGTGGTGCTCTGGTAAATGGGCAGCACTCGGGGCTCGCCTTTCTTGGGCTGCCACCCGCCTTGTACGCACAAGGTCTCGCGTTTGAATCGCTTTTCCATATCTTGAATTTATCTGTTGGCTATTGATATTTAACCGTAGGTTTATTTAGCACCGTTCTGTACGGGACTGTCGCTTTCTTGAAAGAAAGCGACGCAAAGAACTTTTAAGATAGCTGCGCTACTCCTTAGGCTCCGCAGTCCTCTTGCATTGCACTTTCTTTGGGGCGCGGGAATCGGGCCGACATCATGAGGTTCAGTACCTAATCGGCCCGATTCCACGCACCCCGACAAATCGCAGACAAGGGTATCCGGTAGGCTCAAGAGATGCGCAAGCATCTCAAAAAGTTTTTCTGGTTCTCTTTGTTCACAAAGAGAACAGTACCCTCCCGAAACACGTACAATAAATCCTACGGATTTACAGCCAGAGCAATTTGCGGAGTTGTGCCATACAAGCTCCCGGCAAACCTTGTGTCCTATTCCCGTCAATTCATCGTGCCGTTATCGCCCCGGTCAGCCACAACGATCTGCAACTCCTTCAACTGAGCATCCGCCAACGGCGAAGGAGCGTCGATCATCATATCCCGGCCGCTGTTATTCTTCGGGAACGCGATAAAATCCCGGATCGAATCCGAGCCCCCGAACAGCGAACACATCCGGTCGAACCCGAACGCAATCCCCCCGTGCGGCGGCGCCCCGTACTTGAACGCCCCCAAGAGGAATCCGAACTGCGCCTGCGCCTCCTCCGGCGTAAAGCCCAGCACCTCGAACATCCGGCTCTGCACCCGGCCGTCGTGAATCCGGATCGACCCCCCGCCGACCTCCACCCCGTTCACCACGAAATCATAAGCCTCCGCCCGCACATCCCCCAGCGCCTCGAGGTCGCCCGAGAAAAACCGCTCCATATCCTCCGCCTTCGGCGACGTGAACGGATGGTGCATCGCATAATACCGTTGCGTCTCGTCATCCCACTCCAAGAGCGGGAAATCCACCACCCACAGCGGTGCGAACGTATCGTGCGGCCGCAGCCCCAGCCGATCCCCCATCTCCAGCCGCAGCGCACACAACGCTGCCAGCGTCTGTTTCTTAGGGCCAGCCAGTATCAGCAGCAAATCCCCCGGCTGCATGCCGCAGGCCTCGCCCCAACGCGCCAGCTCCTCCGGCCCGTAGAACTTGTCCACACTCGACCTGTAAGAGCCGTCTGCCTCGCGCCGCACATAGACCAACCCCTTCGCCCCCACCTGCGGCCGCCGGACGAACTCCGTCAAGCCGTCCAACTGCTTCCGCGTATAGCCGGCACACCCCGGCACACAAATCCCCCCCACATATTCCACCCCGTCGAACACCGCGAACCCATGCCCCTGCACCAAAGCCGTCAAGTCGTTGAACGTCATCCCGAACCGAATGTCCGGCTTGTCGCTGCCATAGTTTTCCATCGCCTCGGCCCACGTCATCCGCGGGAACTTTTCCTCCGCAAACTTGACGCCGAGGGTTTTGTCGAACATCGTCCGCATCATCCCCTCGAAAATGTTCAGCACATCCTCCCGCTCGACGAAAGCCATCTCGCAGTCCACCTGCGTGAACTCCGGCTGCCGGTCGGCCCTGAGGTCTTCGTCGCGAAAACACCGCACGATCTGGAAATAGCGGTCGTAGCCGCTCACCATCAACAGCTGTTTGAACGTCTGCGGCGACTGCGGCAAAGCGTAAAACTCGCCCGGATTCATCCGGCTCGGCACCACGAAATCCCGCGCCCCCTCCGGCGTCGATTTGATCAGGTAAGGCGTCTCGATCTCCATAAATCCCTGCGCATCCAAGTATTTGCGCACCTCCTGCGCCAGCCGGTGCCGCAGCATCATCGCCCGCTGGAGCGGTGCCCGCCGCAAGTCCAAATAGCGGTACTTCATCCGCAGATCGTCCCCGCCGTCCGAATTTTCCTCGATCGTGAACGGCGGCACCTCGCTGGTGTTCAGTATCCGGATCTCCGAAGCCCTGATCTCGATCTCGCCGGTCGGAATCTTCGCATTCTTGGCCGACCGTTCGGTGACGGTTCCCGTCGCCTGGATCACATACTCCCGCCCCAGACTTTCCGCAATCGTCTTCAGCCCGGCCGGGGCGTTCTCGTCCACCGTAATCTGGGTGATGCCGTACCGGTCGCGCAGGTCGATAAAGACCATGGCGCCGAGATTGCGCACTTTCTGCACCCAGCCGGCCAGCGTGACGGTCTTATTCGCATCGGCGAGCCGAAGTTCGCCGCAAGTAGCTGTTCTGAACATTTTTTCGTTTAATTTTGAGAACTCAAAGATACATAATTTTTACGCAGCCCCCTCTTAAAAAGCAACCCCGTTCGTTTCCGGTCTGTCAGAACCGGCTCCGGAGGCCGGGAGACTTTCGTCCCCGGACATCCGGTTTTACGGCCTGAGATTTGCTCCGGATGAACCTGCGGAGAGCCGGGCGGCATATCGGATCGGAAAAGGCGCCGAGGCTTGACGGGGCGGCCCGCGAACCGGGACGGCATGCAATAAATTCTAACACGCGGATAGCTATGAAATTTTTCCTGGACACAGCCAATCTCGAACAGATTCGCGAAGGAGCGGCATTAGGCATTATCGACGGCGTGACGACCAATCCTTCCCTGATGGCCAAAGAGGGTATCGAAGGGCGGGCAGCGGTCGAGGCCCACTATCGCCGGATATGCGAAATCGTGGACGGCGACGTGAGCGCCGAGGTGCTGAGCACCGATTACGACGGAATGATCGCCGAGGGGACGGCGCTGGCGGCGTTGCACCGGAACATCGTGGTCAAAGTGCCCTGTACCGAGGCCGGAATACGGGCGGTCAGTCATTTTGCCGGACAGGGTATCCGCACCAACTGCACGTTGATTTTCTCCGTCGGGCAGGCCGTGCTGGCGGCCAAGGCCGGGGCGTCGTACGTGTCGCCTTTCGTGGGACGGATGGACGATATTTCGGAAGACGGAATCGGGCTGGTGAGCGACATCGTCGGAATCTTCCGGACATACGGCTACGACAAGACCTGCCGGGTGCTGGCCGCATCCATCCGTCATACGCGGCATATCGTCGAGTGTATGGAGGTCGGGGCCGATGTGGCGACCTGCCCGCTCAAAGCGATTCTCGGCCTGCTTCAGCATCCTCTTACGGATAAAGGATTGGCGCAGTTCGTCCGGGACAGCGAAAAACTGAAGTGATTCCCGGTTTCCCTTTAAACAGAGCCCGATTCTATAGCGTGTTCAGGCGTCGGCATTCTCCGGGTACGGGCGGGTCGGGGGCCGTTTTCAGCGACCGGGGGCGATGCGGGTTGAAAAAGTGTCGGCTGGAATGGGCGGTGTATCAGAAAGAACCCGGCGTTTTCTGCTGTGCAGAAAACGCCGGGTCGATTGTATCCGCGGTGCATTCCGGAGAAACGGACGCCCCGAGCCTCGTCCTGCGCCCCGCCAGCGGGAGCGCAGGACGAAACTTATATCAGGCAGAGTGCCATTGCCGCTCCCGCCAGCGCCACTTCGTATTCCAAAGCCATCAGGCTGTCTTTCAGGGTGTACCACTCGCCAAGCCCCATCAAGGCGTCTATCGAAGTGATCTTTCCCGCTTCCGCCGCGCTTTTGAGGAGTTCGGGATAGCCGGCAGTCAAATAGTCTTTCTGCCGGGCGGCCAGGGCTGCCGCCAAAGTGCGGTAACGCGCATAGAGCGAGCTGAGCCGCGTGCATGCCTCCGCTTTCGCCGCCGCATGCTGCGCCTTCGCCGCCTCGCCCAGCGCCTTGGCATGGCGCGTGCGGCCGCTGTTCTGCCACAAAGGAAGCGAAATCCCCGCCAGCAAGGCATTGGTGCCTTTTGAACCTTCGACCTCCGCTTTGTAGCCTATCTTGAGCTTCGGCAGCCACTCGTTCCGGCTCAGTTTCAGTTCGCGCTGCGCGATCAGCGTGTCGATCGCCGCCGCCTGCAACTCGTAGTCCGCCGCCAAAGCGGCTGCCACGAATTCCTCCTGCGTTCCCGTAAAACCGAATTGCGGATAGCCCTGCGGGGCGATCTCACTCCCGCCGTTCAGCTGCGCCAGCACGGCAGCGGTCTCCTCCCGTTCGGTCTCGGCCAGCACCAAACTGTTCTCGACTTCGGTCAGCAGCATCCGGGCGTTCTGCGTTTCGATCGCCGTGATCTGTCCGGCCTCCATGCCTTCTTCGTACAGCCGGATCACCTGCCGGATATCGTCCCGCCGCCGGGTCAGGATCGCCACCCGCTCGGACGCATAATTCAGGTTCAAATAGGCATCCGATACGGCCGCCATGATATTCCGCCGGGCCGAGCGGTACTCCTGCTCGGCTTTTGAAATGCCTAATTTGCTGATTTTGTTCCGCTGCCGATAGACCGTGGGAAAGTCGAAGGCCTGCTCTACCGCGATTTCGTAGCGCGTTTCGCCGGCAAAATAGTACTCCAGCGCCACTTCCGGATCGTCCGGCGCCAAACCCGTGCGCAGGCCGCGCACGGCGGCCGCATGCTCTTTCCCGGCTGCCGCCAGCTGCGGGCTCCGCGAAGCCACTTCGTTCAGGAACGAGGCATAGTCGCCCGTCTGGGCCGACACCCTCCCTGCGAGTGCAGCGAACGAGAGCACCGCTATGTGATAAAGTATCTTTTTCATGCTGTTTTTGATTGCAAATTTCCGTCTCCGCGCCCGGCAGAACAATCCCCGGTACCGGGGAATCGTCCGCCTCCGCATCGTCTATGCGTCATGCTTTTTTCGTCCGGTTCTGCAAAGCGTACACCACCGGCACCACGAACAGGTTCAGCAGTGTCGAAGTGAGCAGGCCGCCGAGGATCACGACCGCCATCGGGCTCTGGATTTCGTTGCCCGGCAGATCGCCGCCCAGCGCCAGCGGCACCAGTGCGAGACCCGAAGTGAGCGCCGTCATGATGATCGGACTGAGGCGGTCGGCCGATCCCCGGAGAATCTGTTCGCGCAAAGATAACCCGCTTCCCTCAACCTCGCAAGCCAGATGCCGGTAGCGCGAGATCAGCAGGATGCCGTTGCGGGTGGCGATCCCGAAGAGCGAGATGAATCCGATGATCGACGGGATGCTGACGATGCCCGAGGTGAGCCAAATGGACACCACTCCGCCGATCATCGCCAGAGGCAGGTTCAACAAAATCACGCCTGTCAGCCGCAAGTCCTTGAATTCGTTGTACAGCAGCATGAAGACCACCAGCACCGCCAGCAGCGAGGTAAGGAGCAGCGTCCTCGACGCCGAAGCCTCGCTCTCGAACTGTCCGCCGTACTCGATGTGGTACCCTTCGGGCAGGGGCACCCGCTCGGCGATGCGTTCCTGTATCTGCTCCACCACGCCCCGCAGGTCGGCTCCCTCGACGTTGGCCGAAACGACTAACTTGCGGCTCACGTTTTCGCGGTTGATGGCATTGGGGCCGGAGGTCGAAATGAGCTCTGCCACATCCCCCAACGGCACTTTCACCGTTTCGCCCGCGGCGTTGCGTCCGTCCAGCAGAATCCCCGCGATTCCCTCCATCGACCCCCGGCTCAGGGAGTCGAATTTCACTGTCAGGTCGAAATTCCGCTCCCGTTCATACACTTCCGAAACCGTCCGACCTGCCAGGGCGATCTCGACGGTTTGTGCGAACTGCGCCGGGGTGATCCCCCACTGGGCGAGCACCCTGCGCCGCGGCTTGATTTGCAGCTGCGGCCGTTCGATCTGCTGCTCGACATTCAGGTCGACCAGTCCCGGAATGTCCTGTGCGGCGGCTTTGATCCGATTGCCTAATGCAAAGAGTTCGTTCAATTCCGGCCCGAAAATTTTGACTGCGATGTTCGACCGCGTACCGGAAAGCAAGAGGTCGATGCGGTGCGAAATGGGCTGCCCGATCTCGAAAACGATCCCCCGAATGCCGCTGAGCCGCTGCCGCACGTCGGCGAACACTTCGGCGCGGCTGCGGTCTTTGAGCACGAACGGCACGTCCATTTCGGAGGTTTCGGTGCCGAGCGCATGTTCGTCCAATTCGGCGCGCCCCGTCTTGCGCGACACGACTGTCACTTCCGGCACCTGCATCAACTGCTCTTCGGCCAGGGAAGCGATTTTCGCGCTCTCCTCCAACGAAGTGCCCGGCAGAGCCGATACCGCGATGGCCATCGACCCTTCGTTGAACGGGGGCAGGAAGTTGCGTCCTAAGGTCGTGAAAATGACCGCGGCTCCGACGAACAGGACGACCGCGGCTCCGACAACGGCCTTTTTATGGTTCAGCGCCCCGGCCAGCCATTTCGTGTATCCTGCTTTCATTTTGCGGACGATCCACGGTTCGCGCTCGTGCCGGCCGAGCATCCTGTCGCCGGTCAGCAGATAACTGCCGAGCACTGGGGTCAGCGTGATGGCGACGACCATCGAGGCGAAGAGTGACACGATAAAGGCGATCCCTAACGGCCTCAGCATCCGTCCTTCCATGCCGCTCAGGAAGAAGAGCGGGGCGAAGGTGACGATAATAATCAGGGTGGCGTTCCAGATCGAGGCGCGGATTTCGGTCGAGGCTTCGTAGATCACGCGCAGGGCGGGCTGTCGTTCGCCGTCGGGCCGGCGGTGGTTTTCGCGGAGCCGTTTGAAGACGTTTTCGACGTCGATGATGGCGTCATCGACGAGCGACCCGATGGCGATGGCCATCCCGCCGAGGCTCATGGTGTTGAGCGAGAAACCGAGTGCCCGCAGCACGATCATCGCCACAAGCAGCGAAATGGGAATCGCCAGCAGCGAAATGACGGTGGTGCGGAAGTTGCCGAGGAAGATCATCAGGATGACGATCACCAGCACGCCGCCCTCGATCAATGCGCGTTCGATGTTGTTCACCGAGCTTTGGATGAAAGTGGCCTGCCGGAATATTTCGGTGGTGACTTGCACGTCGGGGGGCAGGTTTTCGGCGATCTCGGCGATGGTCCGGTCGAGTTTGTCGGTCAGTTCGAGGGTGCCGGTGGCCGGTTGTTTGGTGACGGAGAGCCGCACGGCGCGTATGCCGTTCACCGAGGCGTCTCCCATCAGCGGTGTCTTGCCGCCGGTGCGCACCTGGGCGATGTCGGCAATGGTAACCGGTGTCCCTTCGGCGGAGAGTTTCACGACGCTGGCGGCGATCTCCTCGGGCGATGCGGTGCGCACTCTGCCCCGGACGATGTATTCGTTGCCGTACTGGTTCAGCACGCCTCCCGCTGCGTCGGCGTTCATCCCTTCAGTGGCGGCAATCAGTTCGTCGAGGCTCACGCCGTAGTGCCGCATCAGCTGCGGCGAGGCGATGATCTGGTATTCTTTGATGTCGCCGCCGACGACGGTGACTTGCGCGACGCCGCCGGTCGAGAGCAGCCGGGGCCGGATCGTCCAATCGGCCAGTGTCCGCAGCTCTTCGAGCGTGGTGCTGTCGGCGGTCAGCCCGATGACCATCACTTCGCCGAGCAGTGACGACTGGGGGGCCAGCACGGGTGCCTGCGCTCCCTGGGGCAACTGTTCGCTGATCCCGGCGAGCTTCTCGGCGACGATCTGACGGGCGAGGTATATGTCTGTGCCCCAGTCGAATTCGACGGTGACGGTCGAAAATCCGGTTCTGGAGGTCGATCGCACGCGCCGCACGTCGGTGGCGCCGTTCAGGGCGGTCTCGACGGGGAAGGTGACGAGCCGTTCGACTTCTTCGGCGGCCATCCCGGGCGATTCGGTCATCACGACGACGGTCGGCGAGGTCAGGTCGGGAAAAACGTCGACTTCCATGCGGCTGGCGGTGTAGGCTCCGGCGATGACCATCAGGGCGGACACGATCATCACGGTGAGCCGGTTATGCAACGAAATCTCTATGATCTTGTTTATCATCTTTCTCTCATTTTTTTTTAATCGTCCCTTTTTTCTATAGGTTTATTTTGCATTGTGCCGTGTGTGACTGTTCTTTCTTTGAAAAGAAAGGCCCCATAGGGGCTTTCCGGGCTGTAATTACCCTAATCCTTAGGCTCCGCAGTCCTCTTTCTTTGCGTTTGCTTCGGGGCGCGGGAATCGGGCCGATATAATGAGGCTCGTACCTAATCGGCCCGATTCCCCGCACCCCGACAAATCGAAGACAAGGGTACCCGGCAGGCTCAAGAGATGCGTAAGCATCTCAGAAAGTTTTTCTGGTTCTCTTTGTTCACAACCGAGCAGCGTTTCGAGAGCAGAGGCCGCTTGCGGACTATGCCGAGATAGCGCGAGGAAAACGAGC
>NZ_CANQYJ010000022.1 GCF_947628055.1 uncultured Rikenella sp. | reverse complement strand
CTTTTTGTTTGTATACAGTTTCTTTTTACTCACCAAAACAAACAAAAAAGCCACATGGAAAATTCTCTACCTCAAACTCCCAACCTCTCGTCGGTTCCGGCAGACGGTGCACCTGCTGTTCCCCCTCAGAAATTGTATAACCCGGGGTGGATTCCGGTCGGCCTGGTCTGCATCGGTTTAGGCATCATTACCGGTTTCGCCACAGTATTTAGCGACAGTGTTGCGCTCAGCTTTTTCAACAGTCTTGCCTATGTAGGAGTGTTTTTGTCGCTGTTTTTAACTTTTCAGCGGCTGGAACAACGCTATCCGGTACAGCGGCTGCGCATCTATTTTCTGGTTATGATGATTCTGTACGGAGTCATGTGTCTATTCAGCGGGGCGGATGAAGACGAAGACTTTGTAGTCGGGCTCTTACTTCTTGTTCTTGTAGCATGCGCCGATCTTGTTTTTCTCATTCTGACCGGTGTCGAGTTGCGCAAAGCTGCGAAAATTATGCCCGCGGAATTCGGATTCGGTAATACCGCGGGGGTACTCTTGATCATCTTTACTTCGGCAACTGTATTTTTCGGCTTGATCGCTGGTGCGATAGAGGAAGAAGGAGAAGATGTAACTGCTTTGTGGTTTTTACAGGTCTTAGTCAGTACGGGTTACGATGTAGTTTTCATCATTCTGATAACGCAGGTCAATCGGCTGTTCGACCGTCGTCCGGCCATAGCCTACCCGCCGTACTCCCCGACCCAACCGGCCGCGGCACCGACTGTCGGCACCTTTCAACCGCAACAGCCGACCGGCACTCCGGTCAATCCCTCAGTAGTTCCTGCCCCGCAGGGTTGGTCCAACGCGCAATGGCTCACTTTCGGAAAGATTTGCGGGATAATTACCATCTGTTTGGGGGTAGGTAATTGGTTGATCGGTAAATTCACGGACGATTTTTCACTGCCCATTTATCTACCTTATACAGGCATGTTCATAGCCTTGTATATCATTTTCTCTCAGCTACAGACTCGATATCCAGTACGGCGTTTGAATCAGTTCTTCTTGATTCTCCTGATTGTAGTCGGGGTATTGGGTCTGACTAATTTATTGGAATACGCCGTACCCTCGCCGGATAGCAATTCGGAGCTATTGGAAAGAATATACCAATTGGATGAAGATAGTCCGCTTAGAGAACGGCTATTAAATATCGAAGCCTCGGAATCTTCGTCAGATTGGAGCAGTATCATAAACGGATTCTCTATGTTCCTCTTGTTTCCGATAGCTGCCCTCAGCATTCTATGCGGGGTTGAATACCAGAAACTTGCCAAACTATATCCGAAAGAGATGGATTTCGGATATGGCAAATCATTAGGCAAGAATTTGGTTATTGTGAATAGTATTCAGTTAGTTCTCTTGTTGCTCTTGGTTATATTAATTGCCCAGGATAATTATAATAGGGGAGAGGCTGTCGAAATGATAACATTGGCGATCGGGATTCCCATTATTAACGGCTATACGTGGTACGCCTACTGCAAACCGTTGATGGAGTTGAAAGACTCCGTCTTTCTAAAACAAGAATACTAAACCATGAAAAAGATTCTATGCTATCTGTCAATCGCTGTTTTCGGATGGCTCTGTTCATCGTGTTTCCTATGGACGAAAGGGCCGAATGCTTACGAAGACGAAATTTGCGATGCCGTGACATTCCATCTCGCCGAAGCCGATTACATTATTGAAATAGCGAGCAATCCGTTTGCCGGAATATTTCTTGGTGACGATTTTTTTGGAAGTCTGTTCAGTAAAGGATTGGAGAAAATGGAATCGGCGTTCAACGATTTGTATGTAAATACGGATATGTCGTATGTTGAGATTTTAGAATCCGTTTCGCAGGACGAAACTTCCGATTTTCAAAAACAAGCCGAAGATATATTAATCCATTACAATCAAATCAACATCTCCCTTTCGGATTACGAACAGGTCTCCCGTCGAAGCCGGGAAAAGAGTTGGATATTCACCGAATTGCATTCCGGTGTCGAATTTATCTTCACACTCGAAAAAGATCAATCCGGCCAAACCGTATTCAGTGTCACTCCGGTCGATAATTCCATACAGGACTATGTACTAAACTCACTTTAAACCCATTAAAACTTTACCATTATGCACAACGAATTGTTAGACACCACGTACGACGAGCAGTTCGACACGATCGAGAGCCTCCGCTGGCGGCCGTGGGTCGGGCGGGGATACCGCACGGCTCCGCGGCGATTGCTGATCGTCGGGGATAGCTGCTATGCGCAGGACAAAAAGGGAAATCCCTCGCCGGAAACGGAAGCAGATTTCCTGCAAGACAAGGATACCACCCGCGGGGTGCTTAATTGCAACATGGAAAAAAAGGATACCTGGCGGGTCTACATCGGGCTGTGCAACATGCTGGTCGGAGGGAACGAAATCGAAGACCGCAAAAAGCTCTGGGAACAGGTCGCTTACTACTACCTCATTCAAAACCGGGTGATGCAGACAGTCAACGACGAACCGAATGAACAAGATTATCGGCACGCATGGCCCTGCTTCTTGGAGGTGGTCAAGGTGCTGCAGCCGACTGACTGCCTCGTGCTCGGTGTCCGCAACGAAACAGCTTTCGGGGTTTCTATGGAGCAGGCGGGTTTGAAATGGACGATCGAAGATTACCCGGAGCCTGTCGGAGGCAATACCAAGCCCCGCTATGCCACGATCACTTGGCCGGACGGACATACTCTCAATTTGTGGTTCATGAAACACCCCACATATTGCTCACCTGAGGCTTGGCGCAAGTTCTTCCGTGAAAAGATGCCTGAGGCGATGAAGCTGTTCTAAGACTGATCGGGGCTGTTTGCTTGGCAAACAGCCCCGATTCTTTTCCTCCCGCCCGCCGTCAGAACCGCGACAGCATCGGATAGTCTAACGAGAAGTGCAACCCGACGCTCTCCTTGAGCTGCTGCGCCTGCTTGATGATCAGGTACCCCACCGCAATCATGTTCCGCAACTCGCACAAGTTTTTCGACAGCGTCGAACGCCGGTAAAGATGCTCCGTCTCCTCGTAAATGATCTGCAACCGGTGCATCGCCCGTTCCAGCCGGATATTCGACCGCACGATCCCCACGTAATTCGACATGATCTGCTGCACCTCCCGCAAGCTCTGCGTAATCAGCACCATCTCCTCCGGATGCGACGTTCCCTTGTAGTCCCAGTCCGGCAGCCCCTCCTGCCACGTCAGCCCGCCGATCACCGACAGCGAATGCCGCGCCGCCTGCTCCGCATAGACCACCGCCTCGATCAACGAATTGGAGGCCAGCCGGTTCGCCCCGTGCAACCCCGTCGAAGCCGTCTCCCCGATCGCATAAAGCCGCTTGATGGAAGTCTCCCCGTTCATATCCACCTTCACCCCCCCGCAGCAATAGTGCGCCGCCGGCACCACCGGTATGAAATCTTTCGTAATGTCGATCCCGATCGAAAGGCACTTCTTATTGATATTCGGAAAGTGATCCCGCGTCAGCTCCGGATCCTTGTGCGTCACGTCCAAATAGACATAGTCCTCCCCGCGCGTCTTGAGTTCGTGGTCGATGCTCCGCGCCACCACATCGCGCGGCGCCAGCGACCCCATCGGATGGTACTTCTGCATGAACTCCGCCCCGTCCTGCGTCCGGAGGATCGCCCCGAACCCCCGGATCGCCTCCGAAATCAGGAACGAAGGCCGCTCGCCCGGATTGTAAAGCGAAGTCGGGTGGAACTGGATGAACTCCATATTCTCGATAATCCCCTTCGCCCGGTGTACCAATGCGATCCCGTCGCCCGTCGCCCCCGCCGGATTGGTTGTCGTGTGGTAGACATTTCCCGTCCCCCCCGTCGCCAGCACCGTCACCTTCGCCCGTACGGTGAAGACCTCCTGCGTATCCAATTTCAGGATATACGCCCCGTAACACTCCGTCCCCGGAATCGACCGCTTGACCAATTTCCCCAAATGGTGCTGCGTCAAGAGATCCACCGCAAAATGCCGCTCCAGAATTTCGATATTCGGATGTTCCCGCACCCGGTCGATCAGCCGATTTTCGACCTCGGCCCCCGTATAGTCCTTGTGGTGCAAGATCCGGTGCTGCCGATGCCCCCCCTCGCGCGCCAGTTCGTACCGTTCCGGGTTGTCCGCCCTGCGGTCGAAATCGACCCCCCATGCGATAAGCTGCCGGATTTGCACCGGCGCATTGCGGACGACCAACTCCACGACCTCGCGATTATTCTTGTGCGAGCCGCAGACCATCGTATCCTCGATATGCTGTTCAAAATCGTCCGGTGCATAGGTTACGCTGGCAATCCCCCCCTGTGCATGATAAGTGTTGGCATCGTCTATCCGGCTTTTCGTCACGAGCAGCACCCGCCCGTGATCCGCCACTTTCAACGCATAACTCAGCCCCGCGATTCCGGAACCGATCACCAAAAAGTCACACTCTCTGTTCATTACAGTAAAAGCTGAAGTTTATATCCCCGATTGGAATGAGTAAAGTTACGCATTATTAGTGAAATTTTGTTACATTTGCCCTCATTAATCGCCGACTTATGCTCCCTGACCGCTCCACAGTCCGCCAAAGCGCCACCGTCATCCGCGTCTCCGACTCGGAGATCGAGGTCGAGGTGTGCCGGCCGGAAGCGTGCGGTTCGTGCAAGGCCCGGAGCGTTTGCAGCGAGGGGGGGAGCGGGCGACGAATGACCCTTCTCAATGACGGGCAGGGATACACGATCGGGGAACAGATTACCTTGGTTATGCGGCGGTCGGCGGGGCTCAAAGCGGTGGTGATTGCCTATTTAGTGCCGGTTTTCCTGATTATCGCGGCTTTACTCCTATTCCAAGCGTTGCACATAAAAGAAATACTCTCCGCGGGGCTGACTTTAGGGCTATTGGGACTTTATTTCATCGTCGTCCGTCTTGCCGGCGGACGTATCAAACGTGAACTAACCATCGAAATCGAAAAAGAAATCGAACAATAAGCATGAACGAAACGTTGATTTACACGATCGCAATTCTCGTAGGGCTGGGGCTGATCGCCGCCGTGGTGCTCTACTTCGTTGCGCAGAAATTCAAGGTTTACGAAGATCCGCGGATCGACGAAACCGAAGCGATGCTGCCGGGGGCGAACTGCGGCGGATGCGGTTTCGCCGGGTGTCGGGCGATGGCCGAAGCATTGGTCAAACAGGATGATATTTCGGCCTTGTACTGTCCGGTGGGCGGGGCTGCGACGATGAAAGCCGTGGCGGAATATCTGGGGAAAGCTGTGGCCGAGAAAGAACCGATGGTGGCGGTGGTGAGGTGCGGGGGGACGTCCTGCAATCGGGCAAGGATCAATACATTCGACGGGGCGCGATCGTGCGCGGTCGAGGCTTCGCTCTACGGGGGGGAAACCGGATGCACGTTCGGATGCTTAGGGAACGGGGATTGTACGCGGGTCTGCAATTTCGACGCCATTCATATGAACCCGGAGACGGGGCTGCCGGAGGTGGACGAAGAGAAATGTACGGCGTGTGGGGCGTGCGTCAAGGCCTGTCCGAAACAGATCATCGAACTGCGCAAGAAAGGCCCGAAAGGACGGCGGGTGTGGGTGAACTGTGTCAATCGGGACAAGGGGGCGATTACCCGGAAGGCTTGCACGGTGGGGTGTATCGGATGCGGCAAGTGCGTGAAGACCTGTCCGTTCGAGGCGATTACCTTGGAAAACAACGTGGCTTATATCGATCCGGCGAAGTGTCGGTTGTGCAGGAAGTGCGTGGCGGTTTGTCCGACGGGGGCGATTGTAGAAGTCGGGTTCCCGGCCCGCAAACCGGAAACCGCTGCGGCGACCGCTCAGGCACAGACACAGGTGTCGGCGCAGCAAGAAACAACTATCGCACAGCAACAGCAGGAAGGAGGAGAACAACATGCTTAAGACTTTCAGACTGGGTGGCGTCCACCCGCACGATTATAAGATCAGCCGCGATGCGGCGATTCGGATGTTCGATATACCGGCTACGGTAACGATTCCGCTCGGGCAGCACATCGGCGCCCCGGCGACGGCAGCGGTAAAGAAAGGGGATCGGGTGCTTGTGGGGGATGTGATCGGGACGGCGACGGGCTTTGTTTCGGCGAATATACACAGTTCGGTATCGGGGACGGTGACGAGTGTGGATGCGGTGCCGGACGGGGCCAATTTGCGGAAGCCGGCGGTGACGATTGCGGTGGAGGGGGATGAGTGGAACCCGGCGATCGACAGATCCGAGACGCTGGTGCGCGAGTGCACGCTGGAACCGAAGGAAATCATTGCCAAGATTGCGGCGGCGGGGATCGTGGGGCTGGGGGGCGCGACTTTCCCGACGCAAGTCAAGTTGTCGGTGCCGCCGGGGAAAAAGGCGGAGATGCTCATTATCAACGGGGTGGAGTGCGAACCGTACCTCACGGCGGACTACCGGCTGATGATGGAACGGGGGGAAGAGCTGTTGGTGGGGTGTGAAATTCTGATGCGGGCGTTGGGGGTGGAGAAGTGCTATATCGGCATCGAAAACAACAAGCCGGAGGCGATCGGACATCTGCGGCAACTGATTGCGGCGGATACGGCTTTTGCCTCCAGAATCGAAGTGGTGCCGTTGAAGATGCGCTATCCTCAAGGGGGTGAAAAACAGCTGATCGCGGCGATTGCCAAGCGGGAGGTGCCGAGCGGAGCGCTGCCGATCGATGTAGGGGCGGTGGTGCAGAATGTGGGGACGACTTTTGCGGTGTACCAGGCTGTGCAGAAGAACCGGCCGATTGTGGATCGGGTGGTGACAGTGACGGGGAAGAAGTTGGCGAATCCGTCTAACCTGTTGGTGCGGATCGGGACGCCGATCTCCTCGCTGATCGAGGCTTGCGGCGGGATGCCGGAGGATACGGGCAAGGTCATTAACGGCGGGCCGATGATGGGGCGCGCGATGGCCAATATCGATGCGCCGGTGACGAAAGGGACTTCGGGGGTGCTGCTGATGGACGAGCGCTCGTCGCTACGGGCGTCGGAAATGCCGTGCATCAGTTGTGCGAAGTGCGTGGACGCTTGTCCGATGGGCCTCGAACCTTACCTGATCTCGAAACTCTCGCGGCTGAGACTGTACGACCGGCTCGAACGGGAGCGCACGGCGGATTGCATCGAATGCGGCTGCTGCTCGTTCACCTGTCCTTCGCATCTGCCTTTGCTGGACTATATTCGCTTGGGTAAGGCGGAGACCATGAAACTGATTCGGGCACGACAAGCCAAATAATCGAGAAGAAACATTCAAATCATGAGCAATAGAATAGTAGCCCCGTCGCCTCATTTGCATGGGGATTTCTCTACGCCTCGGATCATGCGCGACGTGGTCATCGCATTGATTCCGGCATTCGCATTTTCAGTGTTTATTTACGGCTTGAACGCTGTGTTCGTCACAGGGATCGCCATACTCTCCTGCATGCTGTTTGAATGGCTGATCGACCGGTTTATGCTGCGGCGGCCATGTACGCTGGGAGACTGGTCTGCGGTGGTGACCGGGACTTTGCTGGCATTCAACCTGCCGGCCACGATTTCGCCGTGGCTCATTATCCTCGGATCGTTGGTGGCCATCGGGATCGGAAAAATGTCGTTCGGCGGACTGGGACGGAACCTCTTCAATCCGGCATTGGTGGGACGGGTGTTCCTCTTGATCTCGTTTCCGGTGCAGATGACCTTGTTCCCGGATACGGCAGGAGTGGATGCGATTACCGGGGCGACACCGCTGGCCTTCGTCAAGGGGGCATTGAAAACGGGGACACCGGTGGCGGAGATTATGCCCAATATCGACCTCGGCGGGTTGTTTCTGGGATTCAAAGACGGTTCGCTGGGGGAAATAGGAGCGTTGGCTTTGCTGATCGGCGGCATCTATTTATTGATTCGGCGGGTGATTACCTGGCGGATACCGGTGTTTGTCTTGGGGACGATGTTCGTTTTCGCCTCGATTCTGTGGCTCGCGAATCCGGAGCTGTATATCAACCCGCTGTTCCATGTATTTGCAGGGGGGGCTATGTTAGGGGCGATCTTTATGGCCACGGACTACGTGACCTCGCCGATGAGCAAGAAAGGACAGGCGATCTATGCGATCGGGATCGGGGTCATTACCATCCTCATCCGCGTGTGGGGGGCTTATCCGGAAGGAATGTCGTTCGCGATCCTGATTATGAACGCCACCGTTCCGCTCATCAATATGTATGTGAAACCGAGCCGCTTCGGCGGTAACAGTCCCAAAAAGAAATAACCGCAGCTATGGCTATGCAAAGTTCACTCAAGAATATGGTTATCGTACTGGGAACCATTACTTTGGTTGCCAGTGCGGCGGTCGGAGGGATTTACCTGCTGACCAAAGAGCCGATCGAAGCGACTCAGGCGAAGAAAGTAAACGACGCTATTGCACAGGTGGTTCCGAATTTCGACAATACGCCGGCGACAGAAGCGATCAAAACGGCGGTAGACGGGAAAGACACGGTTACGATCTACCCGGCGAAGTCGGGTGGGGCAGTGGTTGGGTATGCCATCGAAACTTTCTCGAAAAAAGGGTTCGGCGGAGAGATGTCGTTGATGGTCGGATTCCTGCCGGACGGGACGATCAAAGACATTTCGGTCATTTCACACAACGAAACACCGGGACTGGGGGACAAGATTCAGAAAACCAAATCGGACTTCGCCGTGCAGTTCGAAGGCAAGAATCCGTCCACATTCAAACTGGCCGTTAAAAAGGACGGCGGAGACGTGGATGCGATTACGGCCTCCACTATTTCGTCGCGGGCATTTACCGATGCCGTGGCCCGGGCTTATCAGGTATTTCAGGCGGTGCTGAACGACACGGAAGTGGAAGTCGCCTCGGGCGCTACAGCCACACAGCACACGGCCTCGGTAAAAAAAGAGACCCCGGGGGAGGCTGAGGAACCGGCGCAAACTTTAAAGGTAAAGGAAGAGAAAGATTTTGAATTCGATCCGAACGCTGTCGAAGGGGCGCTTCCGTATGATGCCGCCGCGGGAGCTACGGCGACCGACACCACCGGGAAAGGAGGAACCAACCATGAATAAACTGCAACTGATAACCAAAGGGTTGATCAAGGAAAACCCGACGTTCGTTTTGCTGCTGGGGATGTGTCCGACGCTGGGGACGACCACTTCGGCCATCAACGGGATGAGTATGGGGATCGCGACGATGTTCGTCCTGATTATGTCGAATATCGTGGTATCGTTGGTCAAAAACGTGATTCCGGCGAAGGTGCGGATACCGAGCTTTATCGTCATCATCGCCTCGTTCGTGACCATCGTGCAGTTAGTGATGGAGGCTTACGTGCCGGATTTGTACAATACGCTGGGAGTGTTCATTCCGCTTATTGTGGTGAACTGCATTATTCTGGGGCGGGCAGAGGCGTTCGCGTCGAAACACGGGCCGTTCGCGTCGATGCTCGACGGGTTGGGAATCGGATTAGGATTTACCTGTTCGCTGACCCTGCTGGGAACGGTGCGGGAAATACTGGGGGCAGGATCGGTTTTCGGAGCCAAATTTTTGCCGGCCGGGATGGACGGAATCCTGATTTTCGTACTGGCGCCGGGGGCGTTCATCGCACTGGGGTATCTCCTGGTGCTGTTCAACAAATTCACCGCCCGGTTGCGGTAATACACACATCGATCTGAATTGGAAGCATTATGGAATATTTCGTAATCATCATCAGCGCGATCTTCGTCAATAACGTCGTGCTGGCGCAATTCTTAGGGATATGCCCGTTCCTCGGAGTGTCGAACAAAGTCTCCACCTCGCTGGGGATGGGCGGTGCGGTTACGTTCGTGATGACCATCGCGGCATTGGTGGTCTACCCGCTGCAATACGGCGTGCTGGTGCCGCTGGGGATCGAATACATGCAGACCATCGTCTTCATCCTGGTGATTGCAGCGTTGGTACAGATGGTGGAAATCGTACTCAAAAAGGCGAGCCCGGCGCTGTACCAGGCATTGGGAATCTTTCTGCCGTTGATCACCACGAACTGCGCGGTGCTGGGGGTGGCTATTCTGCTGGTGCAGAAAGAGTACAACTTGGCTGAGAGTGTAGTATTCTCGGCGGCGACGGCTTTAGGGTTCACGCTGGCTTTGGTGCTGTTCGCCGGGTTGCGCGAGAAACTGGCAATCACCGACGTGCCGCGGGCTTTCCGCGGGGTGCCGATCGCTTTGATCGTGGCAGGGATACTGGCGATGGCTTTTATGGGATTCTCAAACTTGGTATAATTCTTGTATCACTCTTTTCTGAAAAAGCCGAGTTCCTGATTTATCGAACTCGGCTTTTTTAGCAGACACCCAATATGTCATGGAAATATTTTTGATTATTCTCGCTTTCATCGTCCTGCTGCTCGCCATGATCGGATCGGTCGTACCGGCCCTGCCCGGCGTACCGTTGGCCTATCTGAGCCTGTGGATCGGGCGCTGGAGCGGCTACACACCGTTCGACAACACGTTTATGGGGATCATGGCAGGCGTAACCCTCGTCGTCTTTCTGGCCGATTACTTCCTGCCGCCGCTGATCCTCAAAAAAGCCGGCGGCAGCAAGGCCGCCACGTGGGGGTCGATCATCGGCATGGTAATCGGGATGATCTTTACGCCGATCGGAATGCTTCTCGGCATGCTGCTGGGTGCTTTTCTCGGCGAAATCCTGTACGCCGGAAAATCCGGAAGCACCGCCCTGACAGCCGCACTGGGAGCTTTCATCGGTTTTCTGGTCGGCACCGGGCTGAAATTGCTGCTCTGTTTCTATATACTTTACAAGCTGATCGCCATGCTTATCGCTTAAAAAGAAAAGGCAATACCTATTTTAGGCTTTCAAAATCGCGGGACGCAGCCTGCAAGAGGCCGCACAAACTCTCTGATCGAGTGTTGAACAGCACCCTCCGTCCGCCGAGGCTTTGGCTCGCGCGGCTCTGAAATAACCGCTTGAATAAGCGACAAATCGAAAACGGATACTTCCGAAAAGAAAAAGGCTTCCCGTAAAGGAAGCCCGCATATCGAAAATAATAACGACGAAAAGAGCGTAAAAAACTATTTCGTTTTCATCGTATCCTGTTGAGCGCGATATTCCGCATTCAACCCGTCGAGCAGCTCATCCGTAATATTGAGCGCCGGATCTGCAATCAGCACCGTATTGGCCCCCTGCGTGCTGATAATCATGCTGTACTTCTTTTCCGCATTGTATTTCTTGACATACTGCATGATCGCCTCGCTGATCCGATTCATCATCACAGCCTCTTCCTCGCCCAGCTCCTGCATCATCCGGTCGCGGTATTCCAGCACCGACTGCTGTTTCTTCTGCAACCCCGACTCGATGTCCTGCGCTTGGAAGCGCGTAATCAACCCCTTCTGCGCCTTTTCCTGATAATCGCGCATTTCGCGTTCCAAACTCCGCCCCTTGGCCGTCAGTTCATTCTGCGCCTTTTCGCTCTTCGCAGCGAACTCCGCCTGCAAATCGATTGCCATTCCATAGCCGCGCATCAGCGAATCGAGCTGCACGTAAACGATCTGCCCGTTATATTCGATATGAGAATCCGCCGCAGCCGTTTGGGTCGAATCCGCTGCTGCATTCCCGTCCGCAGCCGAAGATCCTTTGTCCGAACAGCCGAGCATGGCAAGCCCCATAGCAGCCACAGCCGCAAAAGATACGATGTTGAGTTTAGTCTTATTCATATTTTCCGTTAAAATGATTGAGTTTCCGGTTTTGAATGCAAATATGGCAAAAATATTCTATCCGCAGCCTCTTTTCCTGAAATCGGAGAGGAAAAGTTACCTTTGTATCCGTCAAAACCAAAACCTCAGCCATGTACGAATACATCAAAGGAAAGATTACCGAACTGACCCCCGCTTACGTCGTCATCGAAGCCGGCGGGATCGGCTACCTGCTCCAGATCTCGCTCCAGACCTACACGGCACTGAGCAACGTAAGCGAAACGACCCTCTATATCCACCACATCGTCCGCGAAGACGCCCGGATTTTCTTCGGATTCCACCAACAGAAAGAGCGCGAACTGTTTCGCCTGTTGATCTCCGTGTCGGGGATCGGGGCCAACACCGCCCGGATCATGCTCTCGTCTTACGGCGTGGAAGATATGGTGCAGATCATCGCCACAGGCAATGTCAATGCCCTGAAAAGTGTCAAGGGGATCGGTGCGAAGACCGCCGAACGGGCTATTGTCGACCTGAAAAACAAAGTGTTGAACGTGGCGGCCGTATCGGAATCCGCGCCGAGCATCTTTGCCGAAGTGACCGAGAATATCGAAGAGGCGGTGTCGGCTCTGACCATTCTGGGCTATCCGAAATCGGCCTGTGAAAAAATCGTCAAATCCATCTGCAGCGAAAACCCGTCGCTCACGGCAGAAGCCATTATCCGCCAGGCTCTTACCCAATTGTAATGCCGGGCCCATACGCTTCAAAAAGGCCTTGATTATTGTTAAATTAAGATTAATTCGGTATTTTCGCATAGCATTTTACGGGAATGCGTCCGATACCGAAAACTTAACCGCCACCTTATGGATCATATCTATCTGGTCGTTTTAGCCATACTTATGGCGCTCGCCGTCTCTGCCCTGATCGTCGGGGTCTCGAACGACGCCGTGAATTTTCTCAATTCCGCTCTCGGCTCCAAGGCTGCCCCGCGGTACGTCATTCTTCTCGTAGCATCGACAGGGATTCTCCTCGGCTCCATTTTCTCCAGCGGTATGATGGAGGTGGCACGCCGGGGAGTTTTTTATCCGGAGAACTTCTACTTCCACGAGATGATGATGATCTTCCTGACCGTCATGTTCACCAACGTCATCTTGCTGGACTTGTTCAATACGTTCGGCTTGCCGACATCGACCACCGTTTCGTTAGTTTTCGGTCTGTTGGGGGCAGCCGTGGCGGTGGCGATGGTGAAAATCTGGGGATCGGACGGCGAAAGCTTGGCCGATCTTCCCACCTATATCAATTCGGGAAAGGCATTGGGGATCATATCCGGGATATTGACCTCGGTCATTATCGCGTTTATTATCGGGACGGTGGTGATGTACATTACACGGGTGATCTTTTCATTCCACTACCACCGGACGTTTCGGTATGTAGGGCCGCTGTGGTGCGGCATTGCGCTGACTGCGATCTCGTACTTCGCCATCTTCAAAGGGCTGAAAGACACCTCGATCATGCCGCATGAAATTATGGCATGGATGAATGCGCACACGTTTCAACTGCTGATCTACTGCTTGGTCGGGTGGACGATACTCATGGCCTTGGTTCAGTACTTGCTGAAGTGGAACATCTTGCGACTGACGGTGCTGGCGGGGACGCTTTCTTTGGCCTTGGCGTTTGCGGGGAACGACTTGGTGAACTTCATCGGGGTCTCGGTGGCCGGATTCGACTCGTATAATATCGCGGCAGAAGCGGCGGCAAAAGGGATAGATATTTCGACGCTGAAGATGGGGGCATTGGACGGAACAGTGCCGGCCAATCCGCTGATTCTCTTTATCGGCGGCTTGATTATGGTAACTACGATCTGGCTTTCCAAGAAAGCGCGGTCGGTGTCGGATACCGAAATCAACCTGGCGCGGCAGGACGATGGGGTAGAGCGGTTCGGCTCAACCTCGCTCTCGAGGGCGATCGTGCGCGGAACGGTGAATTTCAACAAGAAATTCTCCAAATACGTACCGGAACGGATACAACGTTTTATCGAGCGGCGTTTTGAACCGATGGCGGTAATCGAAACGGAAGAGAAGGCGCCGTTCGACCTGATCCGGGCTACGGTCAATCTGTCGGTGGCCTCTATTCTGATCGCTTCGGCAACTTCTTTGCGATTGCCGCTGTCCACGACTTATGTCACGTTTATGGTGGCGATGGGGTCGTCGCTGGCCGACCGGGCCTGGGGACGCGAAAGCGCGGTATACCGCATCACGGGAGTACTGACGGTGATTTCGGGATGGTTTCTGACAGCAGTCATCGCTTTTACGATCGCGTTTATCGTCGGCCTGCTGCTGATGTACGGCGGCAATGTGGCCATTTTTGCACTGGCGGCTGTTTGCGCCTTCATCCTGTTCCAAAGCAAAGTGCTCTTTTCGCGCCGGCAGAAAAAGGCGGCGGCCCGCGAGGCTTTTTACAATGCGGACGGCAAGGAACTGAACATCATCGACGAATCGACTCAGGAGATATGTCATGCCATGCAGACGATGACCAAGCTCTACCGCGACACGCTGGACGGGCTGGCCAACGAAGACCGGCGCAAATTGAAAGAAATCATGCGCGCGGCGGAAGCGATGTATCAGGAAGCGCATGAACGGAAATACCGGCTCTTGCCGATTCTGCGGAAATTAGAAGCGAACAATGTCGATACGGGACACTATTATGTCCAGGTGGCCGATTATGTGAATGAGGTGGCCAAGGCATTGGTGCATATCACCCGGCCAAGTTTTGAACATATCGACAACAACCACGAAGGACTGAGTCCGGAACAGCTGGCCGATTTGCAGGAGATCAACGAACGGGTTTCGGCCATCTACGACGAAATCATCAGCATGCTGCAAACCAAGGACTTCAGCAAGTTGGACGAAACGCTGATGCACCGGGACCAATTGTTCGAGACGTTAGCCAAGGCGATCAAGAACCAGATTTATCGAGTGCGGGACAATGCGTCGAGTTCACGGAGCAGTATGCTCTACCTGGATATTATCAACGAAACCAAGACGATGGTTCTCCAGTCGCGGAATCTGCTGAAAGCACAGAAACATTTCATCTCGGAAGAGGAGATTTAATGCACTCTATTAATTATTTGACAAGATGCGGGCGGAAATACACTGTTTTCCGCCCGCATCTTTATTTTATACGATCGGGGCTATTCTCGATTTCATGCCCGTATTCTTTTTGCGGCCTGCTGCCCTACATCGCACAGGCTCGATACACACTCCCAAAATCGCCTTTGCCGCTTCATTTTCCCGCTTTCGTTGTCCCGCACCGGACTAAATCATACGAATCCTGAACCAACTGTTTAATCTTCCGGTCGGGCATATCGTCATTGAAACGAATGCCGATCCAATGGCGATGGCTCATATTATAAGGGTCACCCACTGCATGATAACGGATTTTCAACTCTTCGATCCTCTCCGGCTCGCACTTCACGGTGCAACTCTCGAATCGGTCGATGTCGAAGAAACAGAAAATCTTGCCGCCAATATAAAATGCCAGAATAGACCGTGCGCTCTTAAATGCCTGAAACGGCATCCTTTCGCTGCTCTCCGGCAGCGAAAGGCAAAATGCTCTGAAATCTTCTATATCCATACGATTCGCGACAGGTAGTAAGGTTTATACGATCTTCTGCCCGGTCGGTGCGAAGTCTTTGTCCAAAGGAACCCGAAATGAAATACCCCTTTCCCCGGCAAGTTAAACCGGAAAAAGGGGAATCCATACAATAATTCCACAAAAGTAGAGCAGAATAAAGAGGAATAATAGAGTAGAGTAGAAGTAGGGGTTGGTATCCTACTCCACCGGAAGCGGATCGGTGGTTTCTACATTCACCCAATCCACCACACTTCCCTTAAACGAGATCGGCGATCCGTCCATATTGACCGTCACATCATACAAATACGACTTTCCCGGTTGCAAAGCCTTGGTAAAACTCCCCGTAAACGGGTCTGTCTTTCCCGGCACATCCGTCACCACCACCGTAAAAGTAGCCGACGTTCCATCCGTCAAAATATTCGTCTTTGCCCCGCTCTTATCCTCGATGCTCCGAACCGGCCCCGATACCGTCATTTTCCCCGTCGCCACATCCAGTTTTCCGGTATCGAAGAAGCCGGATACTTTCATCTTAGCCCCCGTCAAATCGGTCTTTCCATCGCCGGCTTTCAACCGGAACCCGATCTGGGCCCCGCAATGCCGGAACTCCAATTTCGCTTTCGTTCCACCCGCCGTAGCGACCGTCCCCGGCGTATAAGCCCACAATACATCGTCCCCGTGCCGCACCGGTATGTCATGCACATCGCTCACCCCCGCCACCCGCGGCGCATAGGCGTAAATATCGTATGTCGTCCCCGTCCGCAAGATTACATTTCCCCCGGAAATAATTCCCGCAGCATCGGAAACAAACGATTCGTTTTTCCACACCGTCGTCGTGAAATCGGTCTGCGCATCTCCCGACACAGTCAGTACGTACACCCCCAGATTCGTCGCAGGCAAAGGATCGAGCACTCCGGCATCGGCCTTAACCGCAGCGTCTGTCCGCCCGTCGAACATGACCTTCCCGCTCAATATCAACTCGGAGTGTTCGCCAACGGATTCTTTTTCGGAACAACTGCTCACGGCCAACAATAACGCCGCGAACATGATCTGTATTTTCATGATTTCAGATTGATACTTAATCTATTTTTCGACAAATCGAATGCTCCATCTGCCGCATCAGTTATTGACGTCTACATTCCCGGTTTCATTCACCCACGGCACCACTCCGGCTTCCAACCCGAGAGACGAATTCCGGTCGACCACCGTCACTGTGATCAAAACCGATTTTCCCGGCTGAAAAATATCCTTCTTCACCCCGGTATAAACCCCTGCATTCGGCCCGGCAGGTATCGTCACAGTCACATTGAACTCCATAGGTTTTTCGCCCGGCAAGAAACAAACCGGCGTTCCCGTCTGAGTCCATACGATCGTATTGTCCACATTTCCAGGCGTCACTTTACCCGTAGCCAGATCCAAAGTCCCGTTCCCGTAGAATCCGGTCACCTGAATGGTCGCGCCGGTAATGTCCGGATGGCTGGCTCCGTCGGCCACGACTTGAAAAGCAACCTGCGCCGCTTTGCGTTCAAAAGTCAATGCCACGTTATGTGTCGCCGCATTGGGTTTTTCCCCGGCAGACTTCGCCCACAATACATCCATCCCGTGTCCCACCGGCACGGCAGACGACGTGGCCGCCGTCACGCTCGCATCATACGGGCTGTATGCATATACATCGTAAAGGTATCCCGTGGTCAGAACAATCGGGTCCGGATTGGTATTGCTGATCGCCCCCGAAGCGTCGGTCACGTGTTTGATATTCGTCAGAGCCGCATTGCTCAAAGCTTCCCCCGAGGTCAAGTCTACCACATGCACTCCGAGTTCCAATCCGCCCGACAACGGTTCCGTCTCCGCCTTGGTTTCAGGCCGCAGTGCCACTCCTGAGAGATTCAGGCGGCACGGCTCACCCTTGGGCAAAATCGTCTTTTCTTTAGAGCAGCCTCCCAAGCCCCCGGCCAACACGACCGCCGCGGCAGCTGCCAGTAAAGTCATCCTTTTCATATCGATTCAGAACTTTTTATTACAAATTTTCATACCCGGCAAGCGGCACGCCTCCCGGACGATTATCCACATTCATATCCCCGGAGATCACTTCCCACTTCGTAACCTTTGCGGAGAAACCCGCCTCGCTGGTAGCCGCCACGTCGATATCGACGTTGATCTTGATCTCTATGTCAGTCGGCCCGACCGCTCCGCCGGTGTCGACATGCTCTTCGATAGCTTGCGAGCCGCCGTTGCTGAACCCCATATTGAGCCTCAGCGAATTATCCGCCGGAGAGCCGTCCGGATTGGTCGCCTGAAGCCCGAACACCAATACATTGGCTGTATACCCCCCTTCAACCGGCTGGGGATCGAGTTCCGTAATCGACGCATATCCGTCGCCGCATTCGCCCGTGACTAATCTGACAGAAGGCGCCACCCCTGTCAGCGCCGCCGAAACGTCCGTCACCGCCTCGACATCTCCCGTAAGCCGGATATTCAGCACCACATGCTGCACCATCGGTTTCGGCACCATCGTCTGCACCACGGTATCTTCCTTTTCGACAACCAGTTCGCCGCTATTGGAACTATAGAGCCAGCCGGGCTCGCGAATCCACATATCCTCTCCTACGGCTTTTTTATTCAAAGGCAAAGCATAGGCATACGCTTTGTCGAAATTCTCCATATCGGTGAATCCCACGCCCGAGACGTCCTCGTTCACCACCAGTACTTTATAATTTCCCGAAGGCAAAATGCCGCTGAATTTGCCGTTTTCGGTCACTCCTCGCGTCAGCGAGCCGTCGGCACCGTAAAAATAGACGGCCATCTGTTCCGGCGCCGTTTCTCCCGGCACTAAGTTCCGCCAGTCGAAATCCAGCACTACGCCCCCTTCGTCCGGCTTGACATACAATTCCCTCCTGACACAGGAAGAAGCAAGCATTACCGCAGCAGCGAGCGCCGTACACACGACCGCCCCCCTTATACCCGGTCTCCTGAAATCTAATATCTTATCCATGATATTTGCGTTTCCCTAACCCTTGATTTATTTTCGGTTCCTATTTTCCCAGTCCGAACCGGTACACCAGCGAGACCTTAGCACCGGTCAGCCCGATATAATTGGCCGAGTGGGACGACTTATACATATAGAACGGCGCCTCGTAATAGTACCGGTCGAAATTGCCGGCATGCACAAAGCCGCCGCGCAATCCCAGTTCCATCCCGAAATGGCGGGTGAACGGCAGATAACCGCCCAGAGAGATACCCCCTCCGTAATAGTCGCCGGTATTCCCGGTCTCCTCGTTTTTGAACATGTAATCGAACTGCCCCACGTGTCCGTACACCCCGAGATACAATCCACGATACTGTCCCGTCCGGCGACCGAACCAGTAACGCACTTCCGGACTGATCTCATTGACGGCGTAATGTTTCTTGTAGAGGTTCATATTCCAATCCGTGTATACCCCTTCCACCGCTGCCGACCACTTCTGGGCAAAATAGAATTCGACCTCTAAATTCGCGGCCACCGCTGCCCAGTAAGCCAGGTTGGTCTTCACCGCCACTAACGGCCGGATAAGCACCATCGGCTCGCGCGGAGCCTTCACCGCTTTCACCGGCTTGACTTTCGGTTCTTTCACAGGCCGAATCTTTTCTTTCCGAGTGTCAGCCACCGCCTGCACCGCTTCCGCTTCTCCGGCGATTTCCGTTTCAACCTCTTCGGTACGTTGGATTTCGGTCACCGGCTCCGTCTCCGGCAAAGCGATCTGCAATGTCGATTCTTCGGCTATCAACCGGCGGATCAAATCGTCGATCTCCGGATCCCGACCCTCCGGACAAGGATCTTCTGCTGTAATGACCGGCGCAGCAGGAGGCGTGATCTCCGGTTGTTCCTGTTGCTTCGGTTGTTCCGCCGGCATAATTTCCGGCAGTTTCTCTGCTTCGGAATGTTTTACCAGAGAATCGATATAACGCTGCAATTCCTCGTCGAGCGCCTGTTTTTCTTCCGCCTTCGCCACCGCGACCACCGGCTTTTCGTCCTGCCGAACCGGAACGCTTGCGGTCGTTTCCGGTTTCGGTGCCGGTATTTGTATCTGTGTCGGCGTCGGTTCCTGTATCTGTATCTGCGTCGGAGTCGGTATCTGCTGTACCGGTTCCGGTTTCGGCTCTACCGCAGTTATCGTTGTCGTTGTCGTCTTCTCTACAGCGACCGTCGACGGCACGCGTTCTCCGCCCCGACCGAAAACATCACGGTCTCCGAACGGCGATATATACCGTCGTTCTTCTTCCGCCGCCGAACCCGCAGACCGTGTTCTCGTATGGCCCGCAACCAACACTCCGTTCATGTACACCGTCACCGTGGTTTTCTTCAGCATGTCGAACAGCTGTTCTGCTGCAATGACATTATTCCGGGCCACCACATTGCCTTTCACCACGACTTGCTGCCTGAGCTGAGACCGACGGACAACCGGCTCTATATATGCTTTCACCGCGTCGATACGCCGTTCGGCCAGATCCACGCTTCCCAACTGCTCGGCAGTGGAAGAATAAGAGGTAACGACGATCGAGTCGATATGTGCCGACGGTGTTTCCGCCAGTTGCTGGATCAACTTGTCGAATTTATCCATCGAGGCTCTGTTCTGCCCGTACCGTTCGTTCCATTCCGAACTCCCCAAACCGAATGTAAACGACATCACTTGTTTCTGCGGAGTACTCAACCCGGCCACTTGCGCATCGGCACGGCCGCCGGTTCCCGACAGACACAGACATACGGCCGCTCCCCAAGCAGTCCAGCGCCTTTTATCGGCCGTTATGATTGATTTTCTGCATTTTGCAAAATCCATAACTTTCTTCATTTACATCCCGTTGTTCAAAGCGGACGATATTCACGCGGCTAAGTTAGCAAATATTAGTCAGTAAATCTTATTTTTTTGTCATAAATGTATTTTTATGGCCCGGAGAGATATAGGAAACAGTTGAGAGAACGTGGAAACGAGGCGGAAATTCTGTCAATAATTCATCGCATCCGTATGGAATAAACTCGGAATATAATAAAGTAGGAAAAAGCGGCCGAGACAGACCGTCAGTCCGATTCGATTGGCGGATTGTCCTTCCCGCCGGCATGTTTTTGGGTAGGAGCCCACCTCTCGGAATAAATTATGGTATTTCCCGGCCGCGATGCCGTTGACATGCTGCGGGACAGAATCCGCGCCAGTCCCGCCCGGATTACCCGTGCAAGGCACATTTTGAACGGTGTCCTTTCCCACAGAATTCGGATTCATGGCACCGGATTGCGCAATAAAAAAAAGCCTCTTTTTCAAGAGGCTTCAATCGATCGTGATCCCGCTGGGGCTCGAACCCAGGACCCCAACATTAAAAGTGTTGTGCTCTACCAACTGAGCTACGGAATCGGTACCGAAAAATCTGTGCTCCCCCAGGGGCTCGAACCCTGGACCCCAACATTAAGAGTGTCGTGCTCTACCAACTGAGCTAGGGAAGCATTTTTCCTTTTCGGCACTGCAAAAGTAGACAAAATTTCCAACCTGCAAAAAAATTCTACAGAAATTTACCCGAATTTTATTTCCCGGCCGGGCCATCTCGCCCATCCGGAGCCTATTCCTTTCCGCAAAACTTCTGTGCCGCATATCCGCACGGGGCGCGGTAACGGCAAAAAGTTCCCGCAACCCCGGCTTCTGACGTCGGAAAGCTCAAAAAAGCTTATATTTACTGGCTGAATAAAACTTTCCATCCGGATACCTGTCCCCAGAACCGGCATGACGATATCCGGCGGGCCACAGGTCGCCCGACGGCGTATCCGATCAAATCCGAACCTATGAAACAAACACTTACCTACCACTCGCCGATAATCGTCTCTACGGCCAGACGCACCGATCCGGGAGCTTACGACCGCAGTCTCGAACATTTCAAAAAAGGCGAATACATGCCGGCGCTTCACGCCCTGCTCGATTATATCCATCCGGAGCTGCGCCGCAAATACGGCAATCCGGAGGGTACCGAATTTCACGTGCCGCACGGCTCGATCATCGTCGGTTTGAAAATCGCCGGCGACCGGTTAGAGATCGACGCTCCGTTTCTCGCGCTGCCCGACAAAGGACGTATCCCGCTGCTTCGGCAGATCGCCGGGCTGAACAACAACGTGCTCGACCTGCCCTGCATCCGGCTGTGCGACGGGCAGTTTCATTTTACATACGATTGCCCGCTGGCTTTGGCCCATCCCGAGAAAATCTACGATGTACTCGACGACATCTGCAGGACAGGCGACCGTTACGACGACGAGTTTGCCGCCAAATTCGGCGCATCGCGCATCAACGAACCGATAGTGAAACCCTATGACAGCGCGAATAGGGAACGGATCTGCAACGGGATCCGGCAGACCTGCGCCGAATGCCTGGAGGCGGTGAAAGGTTTTGAAAACGAGCGGAAATACGGATATGCGTGGGATGTAATCGCCAGCGCCCTGCTCGGGATCGTCTATTTCGCCCGGCCCCAAGGCCGGCTGCTCAACGAACTGGATAAAGCGATCCAGGAACACGACCGGGAAGATATTCCGATACAGGAGGTCATCGCCCGCGGCAAGGAAGCCTTGCAGAAGATCGCCTCGCTCGATCGGGAACAGCTGGCCGAATGGCTCTATTTCGTCGAGACTTTCGTCCCCGGCAAACGCCGCTCGAACCTGAAAAACATCCAGGACAATTTCCGAAAAATCTTCGACGAAGCTACGTCGGCCGCGAATGCCGGCGACCTGATGGCCTGCTGCCTGATGATCGTCTACAAGTTCTACGAGATGTATTATTACAACGACGTACAGGACGATGTGAACGCCGTGGTGTCGAAAGCGCTGCACAGGGCTTCGGCTATGCCGTGGGATACCGCGGCCCCGATCCTGCATGCCGCGATGGCGCAGATCATGGCAGGCAGGCTGGACGACGACAATGACAACGGCGACCCCGAAGAGACGACCGACCGGAATGCCGAAATCAGCCTGGAAGCAGCGTTGGCCGAGATACAAAAGATACAGCAGGAAGCGGTGGCACAGGCCAAGGCCGTTCAGGCCCGGACTGGACTACAGAGTGAGGCGCCGGCGAACGACGGAGCAGGAGATAACCGCAGCGAGGAAAACGAATAACAGCACAGATCATGGAACAGAATATCTATCGGGCCATCTATAGAGTAAACCATTCCGGAGGTACGGGCAGCTGCTTCTACCTGAAAAAATACGGCCTGTTCGTTACCAACTATCACGTCGTCGAGGGTTTCCGCAGCGTAGCCGTGCAGGACAACGACCGGAACGCATACCTGGCGAGGGTGGTGCTGGTCAACCCTGCCGTCGACATTGCATTGCTTATGGCGGAAGGCGATTTTTCGGCTTTGCCGGAGATCATCCTGCCCGAGACCGGCGAAGTCAACATCGGAGAGCGGATTCATGTGGCGGGATACCCGTTCGGCATGCCTTTTACCGTCACCGAAGGCACCGTATCGTCGCCTCGGCAGCTGATGGACGACACTTATTATATACAGACCGATGCGGCAGTCAATCCCGGCAACAGCGGCGGCCCGATGCTCAACGAACGGAACGAACTGGTGGCCGTCACGGTCAGCAAATTCACCGAAGCCGACAATATGGGTTTCGGCATACCGGTAGCCCAAGTGAAAGCCATACTGGAAAACATCGGCGACTTAGATACCGGCCGTTTCAACCTTCAGTGCGACAGCTGCGACGGATTCATCTTTGAGGAAGAAGAATACTGCCCCTCGTGCGGCAACAAACTGCCGGAAAATGCCTTCAAGGAGCGTGCGCTGACCGATCTGGCCGTTTTCTGCGAAGAGGCGATCGCCGATATGGGCATCAATCCCGTATTGGCCCGTGTGGGACAAGAGGCCTGGAAATTCCACAAGGGAAGTTCCGAAATCCGCCTATTCGTCTACCAACGGAACTACCTGTTTTGCACCTCGCCGATCAACGTGCTGCCCAGAAAAGACCTCGAACCGATACTGACGTATCTGGTAAGCGAAGATATGAGACCTTACAAACTGGGAATCAAAGGAAACCAAATCTATATCGCCTATCGCATCCACATTTCGGACGTTTTCTCCGACTATGCCGATGAAGTGAAAAAAAACATCACCCAATTGGCATTCAAAGCCGACAAACTGGACGATTACCTGGCCGAAACCTTCGGTTGCGAGTTCTCGGAATATGCTAAAAAAGAGGTCATCTGAAACGTTTTCTTTCCGGAAATACCGGTATTTGACCGCTCTGGGCTGAAAGCACGATACTCCAATCCGTAAAAAACACTGTTATGATCGAAACACAGACCGACACGTGCAACGAAACACTGCGGCAGATCGCCGCCCTGATGATGAATGCCGCCCGCACCGCACCCAAAGCACGCGGCATCGACAACCTCGAAATCGCCATGCTCACCGGCAACGACCGGATACGGCTTGCGGACAAACTCCGAAAGATGGGTGAAGAGTCGGGACGGGGCTTTTTCGTCCGCGATGCGGAGAATATCCTTCAGGCAGGGGCCGTCGTGCTGATCGGCACCCGGAATGGGACGATGAATCTGAATTGCGGCTGGTGCGGTTTTCCCACCTGCGCGGACAAGATAGGTCGGGCACCGCATGCGCCCTGCGCCTTCAATATGAACGACCTGGGGATAGCTGTCGGCTCGGCCGTGTCGGTGGCGGCCGACCACCGGGCGGACTGCCGCGTGATGTATTCGGCAGGCACGGCTGCCATGGAGATGGAATTATTGCCCGGCTGCCACGCCATTCTGGCCATTCCGGTCAGTGCGACCGGCAAAAGCCCGTTTTTCGACCGGAAACCGCTCTGACCGAAACCGGTTCCGTTATGAATGCCCGGACTTACGCAGTATGAAATCGCCGCCATGCTCAGGCATCGCGGACTGCGAGACGTATTACTTGATTTTCAACGTATCCTGCACGACTTATTACACTTTTCGGCGGAAATTCGGGCTGGTCGAATAAAACAAGTAGGGCAGGGTAGCCTGTTTTGAAATAGGATACCCCGCCCATTCCCTGCAATCGACAACAATCGGTTACAACTCGTTCAGTTTCACCTCTTTGATCCGCGCTTTATCGCCGAGAATCACAATCCGCAGATCGCTCGACGTCGCCCCGTCGAACGTGTAAGTCTCCATCGTCCCGTTATTCAACCGGCTCCGACCCCGCCACACCGGAACGAACAATCCCCCGCCACTCGACAACTGGATCTCGAACTCCACCGGATCGCCCTCCTCCCAGGCGATCCCAAGCGACGTCGGTTTCGCCCCGCTGCGCAATTCATAAGTAATATACTGGTTGCGAGCTCCCTCCCACACCGTGTTCGGGTCGCCGTCCACCGTGCAGACCGCCCGATCGTTATGGATGCTGGCCGAGACCTTCGCCGCCAACGCCCCCTTGCGTTCCGAAGCCCGCATCTCCAGCAGCCGCCCCGCCTCGACCACCGTAAAATCGCGTTGCAGACGAATATCCTCCGACGACGCCCCCACCATCACCGTGAAATCGCCCGGTTCGACCCTCCATTTGTAGTGTATGTCGAGTATCTCCAAATCCCGCGGATGCAATTCAAACTCGACCCGTTTGCCCTCGCCCGGCAGAAGATGCACCCGTTCAAACCCCCTGAGCACCTTTTCGTAGGCCATCACCGACGCGACCTTGTCATGCAGATAGAGCTGCACCACCTCGTCCCCCTCGCGCGTGCCCGTATTCGTCACCGTACACGCCACCGTCAGCCCCCGGTGCGGCGTCACGACCGTATCCGAAAGCTGCAAGTCGCTGTACCCGAACGTCGTATAGCTAAGCCCATAGCCGAACGGATACAATGCCCCGTTCACCCTCGCCCGATGGCTGCGCGGCCCGTTGGCCCCCCACGAATCGCTCTGCGCCGACGGCAAAGTCGGGAAATTGAACGGAATCTGCCCCACCGACCGCGGAAAAGTCACCGTCAGCTTACCCCCCGGATTGTAATCGCCGAACAGCACCTCCGCCACCGCCACGCCCCCCTGTCGTCCCGGATACCACGCCTCCACGATCGCCGGGACATACCGATCCGCCCAGTTGACCGACAGCGGCCGCCCGTTGATCAAGACTAAAACCACCCGTTTGCCCAACTCCCTGAGCGGAGTAATCCGCTCTAACAGCTGCTGCTGCCGCCCCGGCAGGTCGAGACTCGACCGCGACTTGTTCTCGCCGCACGTCCGCGTTCCGCCCCCCAGCACCAGCACCACCGCATCCGCCTCCGCAGCCACGGCATAGGCCGCCTCTATGCTGTCGCGTTCCGCCTGCGTCAGCGGATAGTCCATCAACTCCGAATCCGGCCAGTTGTCGTCCACCAGCTCGCACCCTTTGGCATACACCACCTCCACCCCGTTAGCGGCCACCGCCCCGCGAATCCCGTCCAACACACTCACCGGCTCCACTGCATTCGGCCCGTAGCGCGCCGTCACGAAATCCGTTGCCGCCGCATTCGGCCCGATCACCGCCACCCGCCGCACACTGTCGCGGCTGAGCGGCAAGGTGTTCGCCTCGTTCTTAAGCAGCACGATGGATTCCAACGAAATCTGTTTTGCCACCGCCTCGTTCGCCTCGCTGCACACTTCCGCATCCGAAGCCGCCAAATCCGTCCGATAAGGCCGGTCGAACAGTCCGCACAGGAATTTCACCCGCAAAATATCCCGCACCCGATCGTTAATAACCTCCTCACTCAACGCCCCCTCCTGCACCAACTCGCGCAGCGGCACGATGAACGAGTCCGGCGAACGGAACGTACACCGCACATTAAGTCCCGCCTCGACCGCCTGCCGCACCGCCTCCTTCATGTCCGCCGCCGTAAAATGCTTGCTGTAGAGGTACTCCACTGCATCGCTGTCCGAGACCACATAGCCCCGGAACCCATACCTCCCCCGCAGCACCTCGGTCAGCCAATGATAGCTCCCCTGAATCGGTTCCCCGTCGAAGTCGTTGTAAGAGCTCATGATCCCCAGCAGCCCCGCTTCGCGGATCACCCGGCCGAACGGGTAGACGTGTATCTGTTCCATCTCGCGCAGCGACATCTGCGGATTGTTCCGCGCCATCCCTTCCCGGGCCCCCTTGCCGTTGCTGTACCCCACGAAATGCTTGGCCGTGGCCGCCACCCCCTGCGACTGAATCCCCCGCACCATCTGAATCCCCAGTTCCGCCACCAAATAGGGCGATTCGCCGTAGACCTCCTCATACCTTCCCCACCGCTGATCCCGCCCCACGTCGAGAATCGGCGCATAGATATGGGTGTACCCCAGCGCCCGCGCCTCGCGCCCCTCGATCTCGCCCATTTTGTAGACCAACGAGCGGTTCCACGTATGGCCCACCCCCAACTGCGTCGGAAAATTGGTCGCCCGGAAGC
>NZ_CANQYJ010000021.1 GCF_947628055.1 uncultured Rikenella sp. | reverse complement strand
TCGCCCTCCAATTCAATCTCAACTGATCCGCAAATCCCCGCCGATAATTGACCTCTCCCGTCCACGAATCGATCGCCCCCACGCCGAACGCCCGGCACAAGGTTTCGTGCATCGTTTCACGTGAAACCTCCCGCCTTCTGCCCTTCATCCCCCCCGTCTCCATCACCACGGCGCCTTCAGGTAGATTCAATGCGATCCCGTTCGACGAAAGATATTCCGCATAGTCGAGCAAAGCGAACGCCACCCCGATCAGCAGGATTTTTTCGCCCCTTTCAGCCGCCGAAAGCAGGTCGGCGGTCAGTTTATCGTGATCGTACAGATAGAAGCCGCCACAGCCCTTATTTTGCGCCTGCAACCGCTCCGCCATATAAACCAGCGACGATCCCGTGCGCTCCATATACGACGGCAGCAGGGCGAAAATGCTCCACTCCGCCGCCGCTCCGTAGAAATGCTCAAAACCTTTTTGGAACGACTGCTCGTAAAGAGCCGTCGAAGCGACATAGTGCCGACTGGTTTCGGAGCCGGTCGTTCCGCTGCTCGTAAAGATCACCTCCGGTTCTTCGTGTTCCGGGGAGCACGCACTGTAAATCCGGTGGGTTTTGAAAAACTCCACCGGCAGATAAGGTATCTCCCGCAGTCCGGTTACGGCCGAAGGGTCGATCCCCAGCAAATCGATATACCGCCCGTAAGGTTCGCAATGTTCGGCCTGATAACGGAAAACTTCCAATGCCAAAGCATCGAACCCTGCCGGTGCGGCAGAGTCGGTAAAAATCCGGTCTATTAACGTAAACGACATTAATACAGATAGTTATTGAACGGGTACCGTCCCTCGTGTATCTCGCGCACCATGCCGTACAAGTCCTTCCGCAACTTGTTGATATTCACCCGTTCACGGGCCGAGATAAAAATACAGGGCACCCCGTCGTTTCTGGCAATCCAGCTGCGCTGCAACTGCTCCAGCGTCCAGTTTTCGCGCGTCTCCGGCAACAAGTCGTCCGCGTCCTTTTTCACATAAGTATAAGCATCGATCTTGTTGAAAATCAAGAAGACTGGTTTGTCCCCCGCCCCGATCTCGCGCAGGGTCTGGTTCACCACCGCGATCTGGTCTTCAAAATTAGGGTGCGAAATATCCACCACATGCAGCAGCAAATCCGCCTCCCGCACCTCGTCCAGCGTCGATTTGAACGACTCGACCAACTGCGTCGGCAGCTTCCGGATAAATCCCACGGTATCCGAAAGCAGGAACGGCAGGTTGTCGAGCACCACTTTCCGCACCGTCGTATCGAGCGTCGCAAAGAGCTTGTTTTCGGCAAAGACTTCGCTCTTGCTGAGCAAGTTCATGAGGGTGGACTTCCCGACATTGGTGTACCCCACCAGCGCCACCCGCACGAGCGATCCCCGCCCGCTGCGCTGGGTGGCCATCTGCCGGTCGACCTTCACCAACTGCTCTTTGAGCCGGGCGATCCGGTCGCGAATGATCCGCCGGTCGGTTTCGATCTCGCGTTCCCCCGCCCCGCCGCGGGTGCCGGTACCCCCGCGCTGCCGTTCGAGGTGGGTCCACATCCCCGTCAGGCGCGGCAGCAGGTACTGCAATTGCGCCAGCTCGACCTGGGTCTTGGCATAGGCTGTCGTCGCCCGCTGGGCGAATATATCCAAAATGAGCCTCGTCCTATCTAATATCTTGATCTCCAGTTCCTTTTCGAGATTCCGGGTTTGCGAAGGCGATAATTCATCGTCGAAAATCGCGGCGCTCACCTCGTTATCGGCCATGTACTCCTTGATCTCCTGCAACTTGCCGCTCCCCACGAAAGTCCGTTTGTCCGGATAGGGCAGTTTCTGGGTAAAGGTCGCCACAGTCTGCAACCCTGCCGTTTCGGCCAGAAATCGCAGTTCGTCGAGAAATTCCTCTGCTTCGCGCATCTCCTGCCGGTCACGAACCACCGCTACCAGCACGACCTTCTCGGTCTCTTTCCCGGCCAGATTTTCCGTCAGTTTTCCTTTCTCCATACATACAACAAATAAGGGCGGCCCGACCTTTCGACCCTGAAAAGCCGGCCACCCACAAATTTACGCTTTTTCAAGAAAAGTAATTTCTCTTTCCCCTCCGCCTATCCCCCTCTTATTCCACCCGCTCCATCCCCAAAGCAATCGATTGGTTCATTTTTTACCCGCCTTATCCTTCAGAACCGCCTCATCGGAACTGCCGGTCACTTCTCCATCGACGATCGCCCTCCAATTCAATCTCAACTGATCCGCAAATCCCCGCCGATAATTGACCTCTCCCGTCCACGAATCGATCGCCAGGTCGAGGTACATCGCTTCGCTCACCTCATTTTCCTCGACCAACTGCAAACGCACGTACCAGATCCCGTTCTGTTTTTCGCAGCAAACCACCTCGTAAGCCCCCTGAAACTGCCGGGGATCCCACAGACGCAGCAGACCTTTGAAAATATGGATCTGCGATTTCGGCCCATAAAGCTCCGAATTCAACTTGACGCGAAATTGCATCGAAGGAATCAAGGTGTCGAGTTCGGCCGCTTTCGTCACAGCTTCTTCGGTTTTCTTTTCATTCCGGAAATCGGGCATTCCCGGCCCTTCGTACGCCCCCACTTTTCCCTGATACAAGGCAATATCGCCCAACGTCGGCGTGGCCACTTTCAATGCCGCATCCCCGTTTTCGGAATCGACAGCCAAATTGAGCTGGAAAAAGCCGTTGACCGAATCGACGCAACTCAAGTCGAGCAACCAAACTCCCTCTTCGTCCTTGGTCGAACTGTTGACCAGAAAATGTTCCTTATCCACCACCAGCGCACCTCCCATATCCATCATCAGCCACAGCGAAAAACCCGGAGTATAATTAAAATACCCTTGTACGGAGGAGGCATTGCTTTCCTCCGACTGCAACGGGTTCGGCACAAACTGGAATTTCACGTCGCTCATCCACCGGTCTATGTCGGCCGAAGAAACGCGGTGTTCCTGAGCATTCGCCGGCGAACCTATTCCGATCATCGATCCCCAGGCTGCCAGCAAACAAAGACCTGCCTTTTTCAAATCCATTGTATTCATATCGTTCAGATTGGGTTAAATTCGTCCTCCGTGCGCACCGTACCACGACGTATCGTCAGGTTTGTCCCCATATACCCGCCGGTATATCCGCCTTTTCATACCCGCAGGTTATAACTGTTTTAAAGATAGTTATTTTCATATTACCCGACAAGAGTTTTTCCCGTTTCGGAATAAAAAAACGCCGGGATTCTCTTTTACGAATCCCGGCGCCGAATCGGCAAAAGCCGAACCGGTAGAAAAATGGTTTAGTACTCGCGAATATTCCCTTTGTAGGTAATCGAGTTCTGGCCGCCCGGGTTGTTCTGGTCGAGCGACTTGTTGGAGCGTACCCGCAAGGTAGCTATCCCGGTCTTGGCATTGACGGCGAAATCGAAGTTGAGGTTGTTCCCGTTATCTGCCACTACTTTGATCTTCACGACCCAAGTGTCTTTCTTCTTTTCGCACGAGAGCCATTCGTAACGGTTGGTGTTCACGCCCGGGCAGTTCACCATGTAGACTTCCATCGAATTCGGCCGCATCTTGGTGTATTCATACCGCGTAATGGTAGTCGTCCCGGTGTTGTTCTGGATGTATTCGTAAGGTACGAACTGGAAGTTCTTGGCCGGAATGACGCGGTCGATCAAGGCAGCGGTCATCATCTCCTTTTTCGCTTCTTCAGCGGCTTTTTCGGCTTTCGATTTTTTCTGTGCCTGAGCCGAGAAGCTGACGGTCATCAAGGCAGCCATCAACAAAATTGCTTTTTTCATTGCAGTTTGGTTTTATTGGTTTTTTATTTTCCGGTTTTCGGTGTTTCCAAGAGTAAGACGAACCGAATCGTCGAAGGTTTAAAGTTTAAAATTGCAGTTCTCCCTGATCCGGTATCATCCCCGGCGGTGTGATCCCCAGATGCTGGTAGGCCAGCGGGGTCACTTCTCGTCCCCGCGGCGTCCGTTTGAGGAATCCTTCTTTGATCAGGAACGGCTCGTACACTTCTTCGATCGTCCCGGCATCTTCGCTCACGGCGGTCGCAACCGTCCCTAACCCCACCGGCCCGCCGCCGAATTTGTGGATGATGGTGGACAAGATCCGGTTGTCCATCTGGTCCAGTCCGCGGGTATCGATATCGAGGGCATCCAATGCCCGGCGGGTAATGTCGAGTTCGATCGCTCCCGTCCCCTGCACCATGGCGAAATCTCTCACGCGCCTCAGCAACGCATTCGCGATCCTCGGCGTCCCCCTCGACCGGCCCGCGATCTCTCCGGCCGCCTGCTGATCGATGGGTATTCCCAGCACCGACGCCGACCGCCGGATAATTCCGGCCAGCGTAGCCGCGTCGTAATATTGCAGGTGGCACTGTATCCCGAACCGCGCCCGCAGCGGGCTGGTCAGCAAACCGCTGCGCGTGGTGGCCCCGATCAGCGTAAACGGGTTCAGCTTGATCTGCACGCTCCTGGCGCTTGGCCCCTTGTCGAGCATGATGTCGATTTTGTAGTCTTCCATGGCGGAGTAAAGGTACTCCTCGACAATAGGCGACAGCCGGTGTATTTCGTCGATAAAAAGAACGTCTCCCTCCCCCAAATTGGTAAGCAGCCCGGCCAAGTCCCCCGGCTTATCGAGCACCGGCCCGGAGGTCATTTTCATGGTCACCCCCAGTTCGTTGGTGATGATATTGGCCAGGGTGGTCTTCCCCAACCCCGGAGGCCCGTGCAGCAGGACGTGATCCAAAGCCTCGTCCCGCATGATAGCGGCTTTGATGAAGACGGAAAGATTCTCTACGATCTTGTCCTGACCGCTGAAAGCGCCGAGCTCCTGCGGCCGGATCTGTTCCTCGAATTCTTTGTCTTTATCGATATTTCGTATATCGCTCAAGTCCTATATACCAAATTTTACTCCCGAAAGATATACATTTTTTTCTTTTTGAACAGGATGGGACTGTTCTTTCTTTGAAAAGAAAGAACCAAAGAAACTTTCAAAAGTGCTTCGCACTTTAAAGCCATTCGAGGCACAAGGTTCTTCGATTTCTATTATTGGGGCGAAAGCAATAGCGGGCTTCGATGCGATCAACACCTTAAGCCCGCTATTGCCTTGCCCCAATAGTTAAGAATCAAAGTACTGTAAGACCGAAAAAGACATTAAGGATGCGCAAGCATCCTCGAAAGTTTTTCTGGTTCTCTTTGTTCACAAAGAGAACAGTTCCCTCCCGTCTCTCAAAAGAGAAAAAAGAAACTTATTCTTCCTCGCGCTGCAACCCCTGTACGTAGATCGCCTTCAAGCGCTGCACCCGGTTCTTGACCGACGGTTTGGTGAAATACTGACGGGCACGCAACTCCTTAATAACCCCCGTCTTTTCGTATTTGCGTTTGAACTTTTTGAGAGCGCGTTCGATATTTTCGCCCTCTTTGATCGGCATAATGATCATAATCCTGTGTTATTTTTGATAATGAACTGAAAGAAGCTCTGCACAGACCGCCTTCCGGCACACCGCGCAGTCGGAGAGACCAACTCCCCTGAGATTCTATTTCGTTAATCAGTTTACGGACAGTTCCCGCAGGAACTGGCGGAATAAAACCCAACCTCCTTTCAATTTCCCTGTTTCCAGAGAGTTTCGGGGAGCAAAGATAATCATTTTTCAAAACCGGCCTTCTTTCCCCGCAAAGATTTTTCCGGATCATACTCATTTAAAATAGAAATAAGATAAGAATTGATTTTATAGAAGAAGAATATAAATGGTTGTGAACGGCGTTGACAAATTCGGTAAACAGCAGTTGCGTAATCGTTTTTCAACATCTTGTTAAACGGCTGCCAACAAGTCGGAATTTTATATTTACTTGATATAGATCGATTTGCATAAAAATATCCACATCCGTTCCGGTCGGTTGTTCACACAGGGGGAGAGAGGGGGAATTTGTCTGTAACCGAGTATTTGGGGAGGAATCCGCTGTTTATGGAAAACAATAACTTTTCGTTGGATGGAAAAGAAAAAGATCCATATGTTTTTCTTTCGGGAATTTGCAAGCGGCTCCGGCTGTAAAATTTGAAAAGATGCTCACAGGATGTCCACAAAAAAAGCGATCGGACCGAATACTCCGTATCAGGAAGTTAGAGATTTTCAAATCGAAATATGAACAGCTTTTGCACAGCCGTTCCTGCGGAAAATCCTAACTTTGTCGCGGAAAAGTTCGTTGTGCGAAACTTTCCGACTCCGGATGGACGAAATACCTTATATATCTTATCAACCGATTCCGGATACGGTGTCGAGCCTTTCTCCGTGGGGAAAGACCGCTTGGTGCGGTTCCGCAGAGACCGATGTCCGGCCGGATACGGCAGGACTGCTGCGTCCGGCTCGTTTGGATTCCGAAGTCTGGGGTTCCGGGTCGACTGTATCGGCCGGAATGACACCGCACGGGTCTCTGAACCGCGTCGACCAGGGGGCCGGGCCTTGGCAGACCTCGGTGGTGATGGTCGTATTGATCTGTTTTTATTGTTATATTCTGTACCGCTTCCGCCGGGACTTGATGAGCTGCCTGAAAAATATCGGCCGTACCGAGGATACGCTGACTTTGATGGAAGGACAAGGGGCCGATTTCGTTCATTTTCTGCGCAGCGGTATCATTCTGGCTGTGCTGAGCGGCGCGTCGCTGATTATGGCCTGGCTGGAACTTCAGCTGCCCGGAGTAGAAAGCTATTATCTGTTTTTCGGAGCAGTGGCTGCTTTCTTGGGTGTGGTATCGTACCGCCGGGCGGCATTCTGGGTGATGCGGTGGCTGACAGACGACAAAAACATCTTCCGCGAAGTGACTTTTATCAACCGGATCAATACAGCGTTCATAGCCGTTTTCTATACCCCGCTGGCCGTAATCATCGGCGTCAGCGGCCGGCTTTTCCTGGTCGGCACCGTCGTATTGGCCGGTTTGGTGGTTTATCACTTTAGGTCTCTATATAAATACTTTAGGATAAGATCGTTTTCTAAATTGCAATGGATTTTGTACCTTTGCACCGTCGAAATCCTGCCGGTGAGCTTCATAATCGCTTTGGCAATTCGGAAGAGTGGGATCAATTAATATGGTGAACGCATTGAAAGTAAAGAGGATACTTATCTCTCAACCGGCCCCGTCGTCAGACAAATCACCTTTTTCGGAACTTATTTCCAGGCATAAAGTCCAGATCGACTTCCGTCCTTTCATCGCTGTCGAGGGGGTTACGGTCAAGGAGTTCCGGGCGCAGCGGGTGGATGTGCTGGCGCATACGGCTGTCATATTCACTTCCAGGAAGACGATCGACAATTTTTTCCGGATTTGCGAGGAGTGCCGGATTGCTGTGCCGGAAGATATGAAATACTTCTGCGTGACGGAAGCGATCGCTCTGTATTTGCAGAAATACATCGTTTACCGCAAACGCAAGATATTTTACGGGACGGCGACTTTCGCCGACCTGATGGAAGTGGTGGCCAAACATCGGGAGGAGAAGTTTCTCGTGGCCCTGTCCGAGCCTCATAAACCGGAGATCCAACAGCTGCTTGCCAAAACCGGGGTGAAGTTCACCAAGATCATTCTGGCGCATACCGTGCCGGCTGATCTTTCGGACATCGCGATCGACAATTACGAACTGATAGCATGTTACAGTTCGGCGGACATTCGGGCTTTGCATCAAAATTTCAATTCATTGCCGCAGGGTATGATCGTGGCTACGCTGGGCAATGCGACGGCCAGGGAGGCGCTGGCGGCGGGACTGACGGTGGATATTATGGCACCGACGCCGAAATACCCGTCGCTGACCATGGCGATCGACAAGTATATCGCGGCTTTGAACGGGGGAGAGTCGGTCGAAGAGTTCGGGGTCAGGGAGTTGCCTGAACCGCAGGCTGTTGCGGTGGCGACACCGAAGAAGTCTGCAAAAGCCAAACCGGTTTCGACCGCTGCAAAAACTGTGGCGGGAGGGCGGAGGACTGTGGGAAAGAAATAACGGATTTACAGTGATGATTTTATGAACGGTTCGCAGGCCGGCTCTATCGAAACAGGACGTTATACGTTGCCCAAAGCCGAACGGCTGGCGAAACGCAGCGATATAAAACGCCTCTTCGCTCACGGAGAGGCGTTTTTGGTCTATCCGGTCAAATGCACATATCTTTTTCGCCCGAGCGGGGAGGGTATCGGTGCCCGGAACCGGATCATGGTCATTGTGTCCAAGCGGAACCACCGGCGGGCGGTGGCCCGGAACCAACTCAAACGCAGGATGCGGGAGGCTTACCGGCTCAACAAGCGTTCGGCGGGGGAGGGGAGCAGTGGGGTAGGGCTGGATATCGCCTTTTCGTATATAGCCAAAGGAGAGCCGCTCGACTATCGGACTATCGAGAAAGCAGTGGTCTCTATTCTGAATAAATTATGCACGATCCGGAACCAGCGAAATCTGTCGGAAGTATCTGGCGTCGAGTAGCCGCCGCACCGTTCATCGGGCTGATTCGGTTCTACCGGGCGGCGATCTCGCCTTTTCTGCCCAATGCCTGCCGGTTTACTCCCACGTGCTCGCAGTATGCGCTCGAAGCGTTCCGAAAATACGGGCTGTTCAAAGGTTTGTATCTTTCCGTGAAGCGCTTGTCGCGCTGCCATCCGTGGGGCGGCAGCGGGTATGATCCTGTGCCGTAGTGACTGTCGGTTTTACAGGATGCGGAGGCTGGGTACGTGCAATAAAACTTAGGGTTTTTTATCGTCTCGAGCCGGCGGGGCTTCTACTTTCTTTGTCAGCAAAGAACTGAGCAGCATTACCGAGGGCAGAGACCGCTTGCGGGCTATGCCGAGATAACGCGAGGAAGCCGACAGGCAAAACAAGTACAGCGCAATTCAAGAGAACGATACCCTCCGAGAGTAGTGAAATAACCGGAAGAATGAAATAATACATGGCAGAAGATCCCGTCATCGCTTTTCCACCGGACATCCCGACACAGGCACCGCCCCGCAAAGGACAAAAAACACCTGTGCCCCGCGGCCAGTACAAAACCCGCGGCATCGTCCTGCACGCCATGAAATACGGCGAGCGGAAACTCATCGTCCATATCCTCACCGCCCGGTACGGCCGGCGCAGCTATATCGCCAAACTGAGCGCCCACAACAACGGCCGGGGCCTTTACCAGCCCTTGTTTATTCTCGACTTCGACGCCTGGGCCGGACGCGGCGAACTGCACCATATCGAACAGCTCCAGATGGCCTTCAGCCTCTCCAACCTGCCTTTCGACATCGTAAAAAGCACCATTGCGCTGTTTCTGGCCGAACTACTTTACCGCTTGATCCAGGAAGGAGAGCCGGACGCCGGTTTGTACCGCTTCGTCGAAGAATCGGTAGCCGAACTCGATGCCATGGAAGACGGGGCAGCCAATTTCCACCTCTGGTTTCTGGTGAGGCTGACAGAATATATGGGCTATGCGCCCCGGGACAACTACGAAGCCGGATTTTCGCTGGATTACCGAAACGGGACTTACACCTCGCAGCCCCCGCTGCATACGCTGACAATGCCCCCCGCCGAAGCGACCCTGTTCCATACCTTGAGCCGCTGCATGCCGGGAGAACTGTCGCGAATCGGCCTTTCGCGCGAGCAGCGGGTGTCGATGTTAGAGCACCTGACCGATCTCTACGGATTCCATACGGACGCCATTTACAACGTCAATTCGCTCCGCATCCTCTCCGAAATATTCTGATCCTCGCCGCAGGATTTTACCGCAAAGCCGATGAAGACGGTTCAGCATGTCCGGTTTTTTTCGCCCCGAACCGACGTTTTTCACGAAAGATGATAAGGAAATAAAAGAAAAAACGTATATTTGTACCCGTAACTCGCCGCAGGGCTTGTTATCCGGACGGCTCCGTAGTTCAATGGATAGAATATCAGATTCCGGTTCTGACGATATGGGTTCGAATCCCGTCGGGGTCACACGTAAAACACTTTTCACTCCCGCTTCCCGATTCCGGAAGGCGGGATTTTTTATTCGGGACAGAGGCGATTCTGCGCTCGCCGGGCCCGCTCCGATCCCGGACGCCAGGAGTGGGGCCGAAACCAAACAGTCATCGCTCGGGTTATGTTCGGAATTTTTGCTGTCATGTGCCTCGGAATTGCAGCCGGGTGGGTGAGCCGCCGGTTGCCGCATCTGCGCCGCGCGGCCGGAAAAACGGTTACCGCCGCCATTTTGATGCTGATGCTCCTGCTCGGCTCCGAAGTGGGCGGCAATCCTTTGGTACTGCGCAACTTCGGCTCCATAGGACTGACCGCCGTGCTGTTGGGAGCAGGGACGGTGGCCGGCGTACTGTTTGCAGCCAAAGTTTTGTGGAGATACGGTTTCTGCAAAGTGGCCCCGAGGGCATCTTCTTCGGTGACCGGCGAAAAGCTCGAAAACGGCGGCGGCAGCCGGTTCAGTTTCGTGATCGTCGGGACGTTCGCCGCCGGCGTGGTGCTGGGTGTCTTCACCCCGGTCGCGCAGTGGGTCACGTCGTGGCCGCTGGCTGCCGGGACGTTGTATCTGCTGATGCTGGCTGTGGGGATCACCATCGGCAGCGATACGGCCACTCTCCGAAGCCTCGTGCGCCAGCCTGGACGCAGTCTGCTGGTACCGTTGGCGACGCTGCTCGGATCGTGGGCCGGGGTAACGGTCGCATGGGGTATTTTGCAGTTGGCGGGGGGCCGTCCGATGCTTTGGTCGGACGCGATGGCGGTGGGATCGGGGCAGGGTTACTATTCGCTTTCGGGGGTGCTGCTGAGCGAGCTGAGGGGGCCGGAGATCGGGACGATCGGCCTGCTGGCGAATATCGCGCGGGAATTATCGACGGTAACGGGTGCGGGATGGATGGTGCGGCATTTCTCGCCGCTGGGGCCGATTTGTTCCGGCGGTGCGACGACGGTGGATGTTTCGTTACCGGGCATTATCCGGTACTGCGGCCCGCAATATCTGGCGCTGGCGGTATTGCAGGGTGTGGTCGCAGATCTTTCAGTACCTCTTTTCGTGCCGTTTTTCGCCGGGCTGGCGGGGTAGGTTTCGGAACGATCATTAGTACGTACCCGCATAGAACAGTTCCTTTTAACTTCGCTACGCTCATTTTCTGCGCGTTACCTCGGCATAGTCCGCAAGCGGCATCTGCTCTCGGGACGCTGCTCGGTTGTGAACAACCGACGCTACCAGCGGTGCCGCTCGGCACTCGAACCGGGCTGCCTCTACCCTGAATAAGGTGAGCGGCGAGGAGGAACCGAGCAGCGTTCCGAGGGCAGAGACCACTTGTGGGCTATGCTGAGGTAGCGCGAGGAAGCCGGAGGCAAAACAAGCGCAGCGCAGTTAGCGAGAACCAGAAACCGACGCAGCAGCCGAGAGCCGTCGAGCTTGCTCGAATGGCCGAGGCGCCAGGAAGAAGGCGAAGCCAAACTTTCTGAGATGCTTGCGCATTTCTTGATGCCTGCCGGGTCCCCTTTTTTCGATCCTCTTGGGCCGGGAGCAATAGACCGCTCTTAATATTGCGGTTCTTTAGAACCGCCGACCTCCGCGGTGCCGCCGGGCACTCCGACCGGGAGTTTGCTCAGCCTTAGGGGGTGGGTGCGAGGCCGAATACGCAGAACTTTTAGCGTACTATTTATTTTTCAGTCCGGAGCCTGCGCGGGCAAGACCTTCAGGTTGCAGCCCTGCGCCGGGGGAGGCTCCGGGCTGGCCGCTGACGCGGGAACAGATCGTCCGTTAATTGTACGGTTTCAGACGGCACAGTGACACATCAACGATCGGTTTGATAAAACTTCCGGGATAGCGGAGACCCGCGCCTATGCCGCCACAGATAGAATAGAAGAATGCGATTCGTTTTCGCAGTATTCACACCGATGGGTCAGGCTTATTGTCAAAACACTATCTTTGCCCCTATGAACACCATCGACATACTGGTATGCCTCGTGCTGGCACTGTGCGTATGGAGCGGGTGGCGCAACGGTATTCTCGTGCAGCTGAGCGGCATTGTGGGAATCGTCGTCGGGACATGGGTCGCCTACCGGTTCTCGCACGCCATAGGACACTGGCTCGACATCGAAGAGATGCCCTCCGAGGCACTCTTCATTATCGTCCTGATCGGCGTATTGATCTGCGTCATTTTACTCTGCCAGCTCGTTACCCGGTTGTTGAAAGCGGGCGGTCTGGCCGGGCCGCTGCGTTTGCTGGGCGCCCTGTTCGCCGTGGCGAAAGGATTGCTGCTTGCGGGATTGGCCGTGGTGGCGATCGAGGCAGCAATGCCGTGGCTTTCCGCAAAAAAACGGGCTTCCCTCGGCAAAACGCTGAAAGAAGCCCGCAGTTATACACTCCTGAAAGGAATCGGGAATTACGTTTTTCCCTATATCGTCAGCAGCGCTAAAGCCGTGGCAGGGGAATTCGAGAACCGTTATCCGACCGTCGAGCCGACCGGCGCTGTTTCCGAAGCGGATTCGTCATCGGCGACAGGAGCCACAACAGATAATTTGCCCGTCGGCGATTCCGCCATCAGAATCATCCCTTGAGACTCGATCCCGCGGAGCATCCGCGGCGCAAGATTCACCAGCACCAATACCCGTTTGCCCACCATCTCTTCCGCCGAGAAGCATTCCGCAATCCCCGACACGATCGTCCGGGTATCCAATCCCGTATCCACAGTCAGTTTCAGTAACTTCTTGGTCTTCGGCACCGGTTCCGCCGCGATCACTTTCGAGACACGAATATCCATCTTCGCAAAATCGTCGAACTGCACCATCTCCTCCTTCGCCGGAGCAACCGTCGCGTTCGCCGCCGCATTCGCAGCCTTGGTCGCCTCCAATTTTTTGAGTTGCGCCTCGACCACCGAGTCCTCGATCTTCTCGAACAGCAGCTCCGCCTCGCCTAATTCATGCCCCGCCTCCAGCAACGTCATACAGCCGATATGATCCCACCTCAACGCCGACGACGGCAAACGCAGCATCCCGGCCAATTTCTTCGCCGTAAACGGCAGAAACGGTTCGGCCGCGATCGCTAAGCCCGCCGTAATCTGCAACGAGATGTTCAGAATGGTCGCCACACGGGTCTCATCCGTTTTTATGACCTTCCACGGTTCGGTATCCGCCAGATACTTGTTCCCCAACCGCGCCAGATTCATCATCTCCTTCAAAGCCTCGCGGAACCGGTAATTCTCGATATTCTGTTCGATCGCCGCTTTGATTCGCGGAATCTCGCCGATCGTCTCCCGGTCATAGTCCGTCAGCCCCGCCGCCGGATCCACCGCCGGCACCCGACCCCCGAAATACTTGTGCGTCAACACGAATGCCCGGTTCACGAAATTCCCGAAGATCGCCACTAACTCGTTGTTGTTCCGGGCCTGGAAATCCCGCCACGTGAAGTCGTTGTCCTTCGTCTCCGGCGCATTCGCGCACAACACGTACCGCAGCACATCCTCCTTGCCCGGAAACTCGTCTAAGTATTCGTGCAGCCACACCGCCCAGTTCCGCGAAGTGGAAATCTTGTCGTTCTCCAAGTTCAGAAACTCGTTGGCCGGCACGTTCTCCGGCAGGATGAAATCCCCGTGCACCCGGAGCATCGACGGGAAGACGATGCAGTGGAAGACGATATTATCCTTTCCGATAAAATGGACGAGTTTCGTATCCTCGTCCTGCCAATACGGCCTCCACCCCTCCGGGTCTCCTTTCCCGGCGAAAAGTTCCTTGGTGGCCGAGATATAGCCGATCGGCGCGTCGAACCACACATACAGCACCTTTCCTTCCGCCCCTTCGACCGGCACGGGAATCCCCCAGTCCAAATCGCGCGACACGGCTCTGGGCAGCAATCCCCCGTCCAGCCAGCTCTTGCACTGTCCGTACACGTTCGATTTCCACACCTCATGTTCTCCGCCGTTGTCCGCCCCGTGCTCCTTGAGTATCCATTCGCGCAGCATCGGTTCGTACTTGTCCAACGGCAAAAACCAGTGTTTCGTCTTCTTCAGCACCGGCGTCGCCCCCGTGATCGCAGACTTCGGATCGATCAGCTCTGTCGGCGACAAGGTCGAACCGCACTTCTCGCACTGATCCCCGTAAGCCCCCTCGCTCTGACACTTCGGACAAGTCCCCGTGATGTACCGGTCGGCCAGAAACTGCTGCGCTTCGGGGTCGTAGTATTGCTCGGTGGTCTGTTCGATAAATTCCCCCTGTTCGTACAGTTTCCGGAAGAAATCCGATGCGGTGCGGGCATGGGTCGCGCTGCTGGTTCTGGAGTAGATGTCGAAGCTGATCCCGAACCGCCGGAAAGCATCCTTGATAATGCCGTGGTATTTGTCCACCACGTCCTGCGGTGTGACGCCCTCTTTTTTGGCTTTGATCGTAATGGGCACCCCGTGTTCGTCCGAACCGCAAATGGAAATCACGTCCGCGCCTTTGCCCCGCAGGTAACGCACGTAAATGTCGGAAGGCACGTAAACCCCAGCCAGGTGGCCGATATGTACCGGTCCGTTGGCATACGGCAGCGCCGAAGTAACTAAATATCGCTTAGGTTGTTTCATGGAAGTCGTTTCGTCGTTCAATATAAGAAGTAAAAACCGGTTATTCGGCCGACTGCGGCAATGCCCGGTAGGCCTTCAGCCCCGATTCGAGGAAGTTGATGAAGCCGTTCACGTCCAGGTCGTACGAGCGCGGCGTCACCAACGGTTTCCCCTCATTATCGAGCAGCACGTAGTACGGCTGCGCATTGATCCCGAACCGCTCGATCTGGAACGATGCGTTGATCTTGCCCAGCGTCTTGCGCACCTTGCCGTCCGGCGTGGTCACCCAATCCGCCTCCGGCAGCTGTTTCTTGTCGTCTACATAGAGTGCGATAATCACATAGCTATCCTTGAGGATACGCTGCACTGTCGGATCGCTCCACACATTCGCTTCCATCTCGCGGCAGTTCACGCAGCCATGCCCCGTAAAATCGAGAAAGACCGGCTTCCCCACCGCCTTGGCGTACTCCATCCCCTGCCTGTAGTCGAAGAAGCCTTCCAAACCGTGCGGCAGGTGGAGAAAATCGCTGTACTTCGGCGCCCCTCCCTCGATTTTCGAGCGGTCGAGCGTCGAGACGGCCCCTCCTGCAGTGGAAGCCGCCCCGCTGCCGGCAGAAGCCGACAAGTTGAAGTCCATCGTCGAGAGCGGCGGCAGGTATCCGCTCAACGCCTTGAGCGGCGCGCCGAACATCCCCGGAATCAGGTAGACCACGAATGCGAACGTGATGATCGAGAGGAACAACCGTTTGACACTCACATATTTCGTCTCGCTATCGTGCGCAAAGCGAATTTTACCCAGCAAGTAGAATCCCAGCAGCGTAAAAATCACTACCCAGAGTGCCACATAGACCTCCCGGTCGAGCAGCCCCCAGTGGTAGGTCTGGTCGGCCACACTCAGGAACTTCAAGCCCAGCGCCAGTTCGATAAACCCAAGCACCACCTTGACCGAGTTGAGCCACCCGCCCGACTTCGGCAGATTCTTGAGCAGCGACGGGAAGAAGGCGAAGATCGTGAACGGCAAGGCGAACGCGGCCGAGAAAGCCAGCATCGTGAAGATCGGCTCCCAGATCGCTCCCTGGGTCGATTTGACCAGCACCGTCCCCACGATCGGCCCGGTGCAGGAGAACGAAACCAACACCAAAGTCAAGGCCATGAAGAAGACCCCGACCAAGCCCCCCTTGTCGGCTTTCGAGTCGCTTTTGTTGACTAACTTCGACGGCATCGTAATCTCGAACGCCCCGAAGAACGACGCGGCGAAAATCATGAAGATCAGGAAGAAAAGGATGTTCGGTACCCAGTGTGTCGCCAACCAGTTGAAAATGTCGGCCGTCACGGAATCCCCGCCCACGAAATAGGTAATCAGGATAATGGCTGCGATCGGCAAGGTGTACAGCGCCACGATCGACAGTCCGTAGAACGAAGCCATAAACCGCCCTTTCGCTTTGTTGTCGCTCCCTTTCATGAAGAAGCTGACGGTCATCGGCACCATCGGAAAAACGCACGGGGTCAATAAAGCCGCAAATCCCCACAAGATCGCTTCGACAATAATAGTCCAAAAACTCTTGTTCTCGTTCTGCTGCAACCCCTCGAACGACGTCTCGCCCGGTACGGTCGTCGTGTCTGTCGTTGCGACCGAGGTATCAGTCGTCTCCGTCGCCTCTATGGCCGCTTCCTGAGGCGCCGCAGTCTCTGGAATAACCGAAGTCGAAGTCGGTGTCGCCAGTTTATTCGGCGTGATCGTCACGGTAAAATCTTCGTCGGTCGGCGGCAGACAGCTCTGGTCGTCGCAGGCCTGCCATTCGACATTCCCTCGGATAACGATCGGCTTACCTTGGGCAGCCCGCTCCGGCGACACTCGAAAACGCTGCACGAACCGCGCTGTTTTCGCAAAGTAACCGATCTCCATCCCGAAAATCTCGTCTTGCACGCGGGTCGGCTGGGTCTGCTGGACGATCCCGCCGTCGAGCGTGACGCCGTCGGGCAGGGTAAAGGTAAAGGTCGTGGCATTCGGCCCCCCCTCATACGGTCCAATGTCGTACATATGCCAGTCGCCGTCGATCGTGGCGGTCATCTCGGCCTGCTGTCCCGATGCGGTGAAAGTCCATTTTACCGGGTTTTCGATCGGCTGGGCCTCGGCGGTCGCCGTGCCGATGCCGCACAGGCCGCACAAACTCAGAAGAGTGGCGATGATCGAATGTTTTCGTTTCATAATTTGGGTTTAGGTATGAAAAACGTTGTATGTCGGTCGTTATTGTATCTGGTGTATTCGGTGTATCGGCATATTCGGTTATCGAACGCTGTGCTCGATTGCAGTCCCCGCCGGCTCCGGCCGCTCCTCTATTTTCGTGTACTGGCGGAAACCCGGTTCGCAAAACCGGTCGGTCTTCGCTCATGCCGCGGGGCACTTTTTCTTAGCCGTCTCGAGCCGGGTGCCGCTCGGCACTCGAACCGGCGTTTTTTCATTGCCCTCCTGCCGGGCGGGCATTTACTTTCTTGAGTGACCAAGAACCGAGCAGCGTACCGAGAGCAGAGACCGCTTGCGGGCTATGCCAAGGCAGCGCGAGGAAGACCGCAGGTCAAAGGAAGCAAAGAAAAGTGCCGGGAATCGGTTTCACCTTGTCGAAAGCCGGTCGTTCAGCCCGGCTTTCTCAAGGCAAAACGCGACATTCCCGGGGTGCTTTCGTGCTCAGAAAAATACCTCGGCTGTGATCTCCCTATGTCGGGCGCAGCCTCGCCCCGCGGAGGGTGCCGCTCGGCACGCGAGCCGAGCTGTAACTACCCGAAATATCATCCGCGGGCTGCGGCCTGTTGCAGATCAAAAATGGGCTTTATTCCGCGCGCTGGCGGAAATCCGGTTTGGCTGCGATCTTCCTATGTCGGGCCGCAGCCTCCCGCAGCGGAGGCCCGCAACTTCGTTGCTTAGCTCCGCAGGCTGCAACCCGATGCTGAACTTGTCCCTCGCTGGGCATACAAAAGAACTTCTCGGTTTGATCTCTCGATGACGGGCTGGACGCCTCTCCTCGGGAGGCCCGCAACTCGGCGGAGCTCGTTGCGTTCTCTCCCGGGCGCCCAACCCGGTGCCGCTCGGCACCCGAACCGGGCTGGAACTACCCTCAGTTTCCCGGGCGTCCGACCCGGTGTCGCTCCGGCACACGATCCGCACCCTTCGGGTGTTTTATTGGTCTGCCGGCCGCAAAATAAACTACCCTAAAGTACGGAACCGCTCTCGGGCCGGCAGGCCCCGCTTAAATTAAGTCCTCTCAAACTCCGACAAAAGCCCCAACGGGGCCCCGCGGTGAGTGGGCGAAACTGCGTTTCGCTTGGCCGGAATGTCCCGAACCAAATCCGCCGAAAAGAGATGGCACCCGCCTCAGGGTCAAAGTGCGCTTATTTCCCCGCAATCTTGGCCCACGAATCCTTGAGGCCCACCGTCCGATTAAAAACCGGAACGCAATCGCCTTTCCCGGCAGAAGGCAGACCCGTGTCCGCGCAGAAATAGCCCAGCCGCTCGAATTGGAACTTTTCGCCCGGCTGCGCTTCCGCCAGCGCCGGCTCGATCCACGCCCAAACCACCCGCAGCGAGTCCGGATTGAGGTTGTCGAGGAACGTCGCCCCCGGAACCCCCTCCGGCACCTCGTCCGGATTTTCTGCGGCGAATAAGCGGTCGAACAACCTCACCTCCGCCGGCACCCCGTGTTCCGCCGACACCCAGTGGATGATCCCCTTGACCTTCCGTCCGTCTGACGAACCGCCGCCCAGCGATAGCGGGTCGTAAGTGCACCGCAATTCCAGCACCTCCCCGGTCTGCGGATCCTTGACCACCTCGTCGCACCGAATCAAATACCCATACCGCAGCCGCACCTCTCCCCCCGGCCGCAAGCGGAAAAACTTCTTCGGCGGTTCTTCCATAAAATCGCTCCGCTCGATATACAGTTCCCGGCTGAACGGCACTTTTCGCCGGCCCGCTTCCGGGTCTTCCGGGTTGTTGACGCATTCCACATATTCGGTCTGCCCCTCCGGATAGTTGGTAATCACCACCTTCAGCGGATCGAGCACCGCCATCCGCCGCAGGGCGGTTTTGTTCAAATCCTCGCGCACGCACCACTCCAACAGCCCGAGGTCGATGATGTTGTCTCGTTTGGCCACTCCGACCTTTTCGGCGAACATCCGGATCGACTCCGGCGTATAGCCCCGCCGCCGCAGGCCGCTGATCGTCGGCATCCGCGGGTCGTCCCATCCGGTGACGTATCCTTCCTTAACGAGCTGCAGTAGCTTCCGCTTGCTCATCACCGTGTAGGTCAAGTTGAGCCGCGCAAATTCGTACTGGTGGCTCGGAAAGATACCCAGTTTTTCGATGAACCAGTCGTACAACGGCCGGTGGACATCGAATTCGAGGGTGCAGATCGAATGGGTAATGCGTTCGATGGAGTCGCTTTGGCCGTGGGCGTAGTCGTACATCGGATAGATGCACCACCGGTCGCCTGTGCGATGGTGGTGCGAGTGGATGATGCGGTACATCAGCGGGTCGCGCAGCAGCATGTTCGGGTGCGCCATGTCGATCTTGGCCCGCAAAACTTTTTCGCCGTCTTTGTATTTCCCCTCGCGCATTTCGGCAAACAGGCGCAGGTTTTCTTCGACCGACCGGTCGCGATAGGGTGAATTGACACCGGGCTGTGTCACGGTCCCCCGCCCGATCCTGATCTCTTCCTGCGTCTGGTCGTCGACGTACGCCAATCCTTTCTTAATCAGTTCGACCGCCCAGTCATAGAGCTGCTCGAAGTAGTCGGACGCATAATGTTCCTCGGCCCACTCGAATCCCAACCAACGGATGTCTTCCTTGATGGAGTCGACGTATTCGACGTCTTCCTTGACGGGGTTGGTGTCGTCGAACCGCAGGTTGCATTTCCCGCCGTATTTCTTGGCCATCCCGAAGTTGAGGCAGATGGATTTCGCATGTCCGATATGCAGGTAGCCATTGGGTTCCGGCGGAAACCGGGTGTGTATGTGGGTCTCGCCTCCGGCGATCGACTGTTCGATGATCTCTTCTATAAAATTGAGCTTCTCGGTGCTTTCCATAACCTTGCGCTTTGATCTATCTTGCAAATATATCGCTTTTGTCTTTGTGAACGGGAGGGTATTGTTCTTTTTGTGAACAAAAAGAACCAAAAAAACTTTAGAGCGCATCCCTGCGGGATGCTTTGGCCGTGTCAGCCTGTGTTTGTGGTGGGGTTCTTTTTGGCGCGCCTAAGTTTTACACCGCCCCTGCGCGCCCAAAAAGAACCCCCACCACACAACCTTAAGGACTGCGGAGCCTAAGGCATAGCGCAGCTATCTCAAAAGTTCTTTGCGCCGCTTTCTTACAAGAAAGCGGCAGTTCCATCCGGCACATAAAGCAAAAAGCGATAGTTTTGCAGGTTGGAATCAAAGTAAAAGAGCGAATGAGCAAGACAACGATCGAATTGGAGAACATGGAGTTTTATGCCTTTCACGGCCATTACGAAGAAGAGCAGCGCGTCGGGAACCGGTTTCGCGTAGACCTTTCGTTCGAGGTCGATGGTGCGGAGGCGGCGCAGACCGACGAGCTCGGCGACACGGTCAGCTATTTGGATGTGTACGAGTGTGTGCGCGAGCAGATGGAAGTCAAATCGCACCTGCTGGAACATGTTGCGCGCCGTATCGTCGACGCTCTGCACGAACGTTTTCCCGCCATTTCGGCCTTGCGGCTGAAGGTGTCCAAAATGGCCCCTCCGTTAGGTGGTCAGGTTGAGAAAGTTAGCGTGATCATTTCGGAGTAATTAGCTGGTAAACAATCATTTAATTAAATGTTAATAAGTTTTTCGGGTTGCTCGTCCGGCCGGAAAGATAAGGTCTTACCTTTGCATAAAACCGCAGGTTTGGCACTGTTCCGGATGGAACCGTTCTTTCTTTGAAAAGAAAGGCCCCGTTGGGGCTTTCCGGGCTGTAATTACCCTAATCCTTAGGCTCCGCAGTCCTCTTGCATTGCGGTTTCTTTTGGCCGGGGCAATAGACCGCTCTTAATATTGCGGTTCTTTAGAATCGCCGCCCTCCGCGGTGCCGCCGGGCACTCCGACCGGGAGTTTATTCAGCCTTAAGGGGTGGGCGCGAGGTCGAACTGAGGAGTAATAGAGCGGTCTATTGCTCCGCCCAAAAGGATCGAAGCCAAGGGTACCCGGCAGGCTCAAGAAATGCGTAAGCATCTCAAAAAGTTTGGCTTCGCCTTCCTCCTGGCGCCTCGGCCATTCGAGCAAACTCGACGGCACTCGAACCGGGCTGCCTCTACCCTGAATAAGGTGAGCGGCGAGGAGAAAAACGAGCGAAACGAAGTTAAAGAGAACAGTATCCTCCTGAATACGTACATAACGAACCATATAAAAAAGTAACCCTATTTTATGCAAGAGTTGAAGCAGTACAGTTACGAAGAAGCCGTAGCCGGTGCGCGCGACTACTTCAACGGAGACGAACTGGCAGCAACCGTTTGGGTCAGCAAATACGCCCTCAAAGACTCATTCGGGAAGATTTACGAATGCTCGCCGGAACAGATGCATCGCCGCATCGCGCGCGAGTTGGCGCGTATCGAAGCCAAGTATCCGAACCCGATGAGCGAAGAAGAGATTTACGGGATGCTCGACCATTTCAAGTACGCCGTCCCACAGGGAGGGCCGATGACCGGGATCGGGAACGATTTGCAGATCGCATCGATCTCGAACTGTTTCGTGATCGGGCACGAAAAGCCGGCAGACTCGTACGGCGGGATCATCCGGATCGACGAAGAGCAAGTGCAGCTCATGAAGCGCAGAGGCGGGGTGGGGCACGACCTGTCGCATATCAGACCCACAGGTTCCCCGGTGCTCAATTCGGCATTGACCTCCACCGGGATCGTGCCGTTTATGGAACGGTACTCCAACTCCACCCGCGAAGTGGCGCAGGACGGGCGTAGGGGGGCATTGATGCTCTCGCTCTCCATCAAGCACCCGGACGCCGAGCGGTTTATCGACGCAAAATTGGAGCAGGGGAAAGTGACCGGAGCCAATGTGTCGATCAAAGTGGACGACGAATTCATGCAGGCGGCGATCGAGGGGAAACCCTACAAACAACAGTTTCCCATCACGGGCGACAAACCGATGGTGTCCGGGGAAGTCGATGCGGCGGCACTGTGGAAGAAAATCGTACACAACGCCTGGCAATCGGCTGAGCCCGGAGTTTTGTTCTGGGACACCATTATACGGGAATCCATACCTGACTGCTATGCGGACTTGGGGTTCAGGACAGTTTCCACCAATCCGTGCGGCGAGATTCCGCTGTGTCCGTACGACAGCTGCCGGCTGCTGGCCTTGAACCTGTACAGCTACGTGACCAAACCGTTTACCCAAGAAGCGAAATTCGATACCAATAAATTCAAGAAACACGTGCGCAAAGCGATGCGCATGATGGACGACATCATCGACATCGAACTCGAAAAAGTAGACGCCATTATCGCCAAGATCGACAGCGACCCGGAAGGAGACGACATCCGCAGAGTCGAGCGGGAACTGTGGGGGAAGATCCGGAAAAAGGCCTTGATGGGGCGGCGCACCGGGTTAGGGATTACAGCCGAGGGGGATATGCTGGCCGCACTCGGGCTGCGGTACGGGTCGGACGAAGCGACGGCTTTTGCGGCGGGATTGCAGAAGACCTTGGCATTGGAGGCTTACCGGGCTTCGGTCGAGATGGCAGGGGAACGGGGAGCGTTCGAGATGTACGATGCGGCGAGAGAAGCGAACAATCCGATGATCCTGCGCATCAAGGAAGCCGATCCGAAACTGTACGACCTCATGGTCAAGCAAGGGCGGCGGAATGTGGCGATGCTCACGATTGCGCCGACCGGGACCACCTCTTTGATGACGCAGACTACCAGTGGGATCGAGCCGGTGTTTTTGCCGGTGTACAAGCGGCGGCGCAAAGTCAATCCGAGCGACAAATCCGTGAACGTCACCTTTGTGGATGACGTGGGGGACTCGTGGGAGGAATACAATGTCTATCATCACCACTTCCTGACCTGGGTCAAGATCAACAAAGGCTTGACCGACGAACAGATCAAAAAGCTGTCGGACAAGGAAGTGGACAAGCTGGTGGCGGAATCGCCGTATCACTTAGCCACCTCGAACGACATCGACTGGGTGGCGAAGGTCAAGATGCAGGGGGAGATGCAGAAGTGGGTAGACCACTCGATCTCGGTGACGGTCAATCTGCCGAACGATGTGACGGAGGCGTTAGTGGACGAAGTGTATAAAACGGCGTGGAAGTCGGGCTGCAAGGGGGTGACGGTCTACCGCGACGGCAGCCGGGCCGGAGTGCTGGTCAAGAAAGACAAGAAAAAAGAGGAGGACGGAATGCCGGCCAGCCGGCCGATGTCGCTCGAAGCCGATGTCGTGCGCTTCAAGAACGGGCCGGAGGACTGGATCGCGTTCGTCGGGCTGTACAACCACAAACCGTATGAAATCTTTACGGGGAAAGTGGACGAAGATGCGCTCTACTTCCCGAAGACCATCAAGAAAGGGAACATCATCAAGGTGATCGAGAAAGACGGAACGAAACGGTACGATTTCCAGTACAAGGACAAGTACGGGTATGTCAATTCGGTGGGGGGGATCTCGCGCTTGTTCGACGAAGAGTTCTGGAATTATGCCAAACTGATCTCGGGCGTTTTGCGGACAGGGATGCCGCCGATCGACGTGGTGAACTTGGTCTCGTCGCTCCGTTTGGACAGCGACACGATCAACACGTGGAAGAACGGGGTGGCCAGGGCATTGCACAAGTACATCCCGAACGGGACGAAGCCGAAGGGAGGCAAGAAATGTCCGGAGTGCGGTCAGGAGGCGCTGGTTTATCAGGAGGGTTGTTTGGTTTGTACGAACTGCGGACACTCGAAGTGCGGTTGATGAGTGCCTGAATCTTTCCTTCTCGAATCGGGTCTGCCGGAATTTTCATCCGGCAGACCCGATTTTTTGTACCAGTCATTTCGGATTCCCGGAGAAGATTTTCCCCGAAATCCGGTCGAAGGAAGGGTTAGCCCCGATTCGCCCCGGAATCCCGGTTCCGGATCGGAAGCGGATGCCTTGGGCCTGACACCGCACACGAAACATTGCTTTCAGTCACGGAGTGCGCGGTCTCGGAAACAGATCAGGGGAGAATAAAACGATCGGGGAGGACTGCCATGCGGCAGCCCTCCCCGATCGATACCCCGTCGAGAAAATTACTTGCGGATCGCCGCAACCCCCGGAAGTTCTTTCCCCTCCATATATTCGAGCAGCGCGCCCCCGCCGGTAGATACATAGCTCACCTTGTCCGCCATCCCGAACTTGTTGATACATGCCACCGAGTCTCCTCCCCCGATCAGCGAATAAGCCCCTTTCGCCGTAGCCGCTACAATCGCTTCGGCAATCGCTCTCGAACCGTTGGAGAAGGTGTCGAATTCAAAAACGCCCACCGGCCCGTTCCACAGGATGGTTTTCGACCCTTCGATCACCTTGCGGAATTTCGCTTCGGTTTTCGGCCCGATGTCCATCCCTTCCCATCCGTCCGGGATGTCGTTAGCCGGGCAAACTTTCACATGGGCGTCATTGCTGAAAGCGTCCCCGCACCGCGCATCGTCGGCCAGCACCAAGTTCACCCCCAACTTCTTCGCCTTTTCGATAATCGCCAGTGCGGTGTCGAACTGGTCTTTTTCGCAGATCGACTTCCCGATCTTCCCCCCTTGGGCCGCCATGAAGGTGTAGGTCATCCCCCCGCCCAAGATCAGGTTGTCCACTTTCTCCATGAGCGACTCGATGATCGTAATCTTTGTGGAGACTTTCGATCCGCCCAGAATCGCGGTAAATGGTTTCTGCGGTGCCTGAAGCACGCCGTCGATCGCTTTCAGCTCGCCCTCCATAATATAGCCGAACATCTTGTCGTTCGGGAAGAACTCGGCGATCAGCGCCGTCGAAGCATGGGCCCGGTGCGCCGTCCCGAAAGCGTCGTTGATGTAAACATCCGCATAGCTTGCGAGCTTTTTCGTAAACTCTTTCTGCGCAGCCTTCACCGCTTTTTTCGCCGCTGCTTTTTCGTCGTCCGTCGCATCTTCCTTGAGTCCGCGCGGTTTCCCCTCTTCTTCCGCATAATAGCGCAGGTTCTCGAGCAACAAAACCTGCCCCGGTTTCAAAGCCGCCGCTTTCGCCGCCGCCTCATTCCCCATGCAGTCCCCCGCGAAGTCAATCTGCTGTCCGAGCCGTTTTTCGACGGTCGGAATAATATGTTTGAGCGAGTACTTGTCTTCCACCCCTTTCGGCCGTCCGAGGTGCGACATGAGGATCACCGATCCGCCCCCGGCCAGCACTTTCTTGATGGTCGGAATCGCGGCCCGAATCCGGGTGTCGTCCGTCACGTTGAAGTTCGCGTCCAGCGGTACGTTGAAATCTACGCGGATGATCGCCCGTTTGCCTGCGAAATTGTAGGTGTCGATTGATTGCTGCATGGTTGTGTGTTTAAGTATGTTCGTGTCAGTGATTGATTCGGTGAACGGTTGTTAGCTGATTCACAACTACAAAGATAGGAATATTTTTGAATATTGCTAAAATTCTTCGGAGGGATACGGAGATATGCCCCCTCCTGCCGATACAGGGAAAAATACCTATCTTTGTTTCAAAATCCAAACCGATGATCGGCTCCCTGTTCAGCTCCACCATTTTCGTCCTTTTCGTGATCATCGCCTTAGGCTTTATCGTCGGGCGTATCAGCATCAAAGGAATTACCCTCGACGTCTCCGCCGTGATCTTCGTGGCGCTCCTTTTCGGCCATTTCGGCATCGTGGTCCCGGCCGAGCTGGGGAATTTCGGGATGACGCTCTTTATCTTCGCTATCGGGATCCAGGCCGGCCCCGGATTTTTCAGCACGTTCAAAAGCAAGGGGAAAACCCTGGCGGGGATCGCAGCGGTGCTTGTACTGACCGCCGCCGTGGTCGCGCTGGCGATGAAATACATCTTCGGCCTGAATGCTCCCGATACCGCGGGGCTGCTGGCCGGAGCGCTGACCAGTACGCCGGGGCTGGCCACCGCACGCGAAATGACGGGCGACAGCGCCGCCATCTCGTATGGTATCGCCTATCCGTTCGGGGTGATCGGGGTGATCCTGTTCGTGAAGCTGCTGCCGCGAATGCTCAAAATAAATATCAGGGACGAAGAGGCCAAACTGAATGCCGACCGGAAAGAGTTGTATCCCGACATCGTGGCGCATGCCTACCGGGTGACCAACCCGTTGATCGCCGGCCGGAAATTGCAGGACATCATGCTGCGGCAGAACACGGGGGCTGTCATTTCGCGCATCGTGCGGGACGGGGAGTCGATCGTACCGCATGCGGGGACGGTTCTCCGGGAGGGCGATCTGGTAAAAATCGTCGGCACGCCGGTGTCGCACGAGAGAGTGGCGGAGTTCATGGGCGAGCGGCTGAACGGGGAGCTGCCTTTCGGCGAGCATGTAGAATTGCAGACGGGGCTGGTGACGTCCAAAGCGCTGGTGAACCGGACTTTGGGAAGTCTGAACCTCCAGCGGAATTTCGGCTGCGTGGTGACGCGCATCCGCCGTTCGGGTATCGACCTCGCGCCGTCGCCGTCGTTGGCCTTGAAATTCGGCGACAAGCTGACGATCGTGGGGCGCAAGGACAGTATGGAGGAGGTGCTGCAGCTGATCGGCAACGAGGGCAAGCGGATTTCGGACACGGATTTCCTGCCGATCGCGCTCGGAATTGCATTAGGGGTGGTCGTGGGCCAGCTTTCGCTCTCTTTTTCGGACGGTTTCGCTTTCTCGTTCGGTCTGACGGGCGGGGTGCTGCTGACGGCGCTGGTGCTGAGCGCGGTGGGAAAAACGGGGCCGGTGATCTGGACGATGTCGGGCTCGGCGAACCAGTTGCTGCGCCAGCTGGGGCTGCTGCTGTTCCTGGCCAACGTGGGAACGGCGGCGGGACAAGGGCTGGTGGCCACATTCATGGACAGCGGATGGTCGCTCTTTGTCAGCGGATTTTTCATTACTTTGCTGCCGATGGTGGTGGCTACGTTGGCGGCCCGCTATTTTTTCCGGATCAATCTGTTGGACCTGCTGGGTACGCTGACGGGAGGGATGACGAGCACGCCGGGGCTGGCGGCGGCGGACTCGATGTCGGACAGCAGTGCGGTGAGTGTGTCCTATGCAACGGTTTATCCGGTGGCGATGGTGCTGCTGATCATCTGCATCCAGATCGTCTCCCTGATTGTCGGCTAAACGGTTCGATTATTCTGTACCCTACTGTGAGTGACTGTTCTTTCTTTGAAAAGAAAGAACCAAAGAAACTTTCAGATAGCTGCGCTACTCCTTAGGCTCCGCAGTCCTTTTGCATTGCATTTTCTTTGGGGCGTGGCAATAGCGGGCGTAAGGCTCGATACTTAATAGCCCGCTATTGCTCACACCCCAAGAGAATCAAAGACAAGGGTATCCGGCAG
>NZ_CANQYJ010000020.1 GCF_947628055.1 uncultured Rikenella sp. | reverse complement strand
TCTATTCCTGTGCTCTTGTCTCACTAACTCAAAAAACTTGACGTACTATCGTACTACACTGCAATACTTCAATGAACTTTTGCAAAGGGTATCTTGTCCCGTTTTGCGGATGCAAAGGTAGGTACCTTTTTTGTTTTTGCAAATTTTTTCAGAACTATTTTTCCCGAAAGAATTTTCCGATTTTTTATATCGTTGGAAATCAGCAGGAAAGGGGTCGATATTTTTTTGCTTCGGAGCTGAAATTTTTCCTCGCGAGCACTCTGCCGGCCTGTATGGGACAATGAACGGGATGCGGAAAAGGTTCTTCCGCATCCCGTTCAATCTGAATTTCGGCCGGATGGTATAGTGTGTCTACACGTTGGCGGCCACAAAGTCCCCCACTTGTGTGGTCGAATAGACTTTCTGTCCCACCGCATTGGCATCCACCAAGTCTTCGGTGACGACTCCTTCTGCGATCGCCCGTTCGACCGCAGACCGCACTGCAGCTCCTTCCGTCGCCAGTCCCACATGTTCCAAGAGCATCGCTGCACTCAGGATCGTCGCCATCGGATTGGCGATATTTTTGCCCGCCGCCTGCGGATAGGAGCCGTGGATCGGCTCGAACAGCGCCACGTCGGAGCCCAGCGATGCCGATGGCAGCAAGCCCAGCGATCCGCTGATGACGCTCGATTCGTCGGTCAGAATATCCCCGAACAGGTTTTCGGTCACCAGCACGTCGAAGTAGGTCGGCCGCTGGATAATCTGCATGGCGGCGTTGTCCACGAACATGTAGTCCACCTGCACATCCGGATACTGCGGCGCCATCTCTTTGGCGATCTGCCGCCACAGGCGCGAGGTGGCGATCACGTTGGCTTTGTCCACCACCGTAAGCAGTTTCCGCCGTTTCCGCGCCTGTTCAAAGGCCACCCGCAGAATGCGTTCCACCTCTTCGCGCGAATAGACGCAGGTGTCGTAAGCCGTATTCCCGTCTTCGCTCCTCCCCTGAGGCCGGCCGAAGTACATCCCGCCGGTCAGCTCGCGAATGCACACGAAGTTCGCTCCCCTGACCCGCTCCGCTTTGAGGGGTGAGCGTCCGACCAGGCTGTCGAACACGACCAACGGCCTTACATTGGCGAACAGTCCCAGTGATTTCCGCATCCGCAGGAGTCCTTGTTCAGGCCGCACTTTGGCCGAGGGGTCGTTGTCGTATTTCGGGTCGCCGATCGCGCCGAACAGCACGATGCCGGCTTCCTGACAGATTCGGTGGGTCTCCGCCGGATAAGGATCGCCGGTGGCGTCGATCGCGCACGCCCCGACCAGCGCCTTGTTATAGTTAAAGGTATGCCCATACTTAACGCCCACAGCCTGGAGCACTTTTACAGCTTCGCCCACGATCTCCGGCCCGATGCCGTCGCCGGGAAGCAGCGCAATGTTCAGATTCATGATTTGGCAATATTTATGTTGTTTTCGATCTTGTTCAACATTTTAACCGTCGCTTTGATCGCCGCCACGGTCTGGTCGGCATCCAATCCCCGGGTTTTGAACCGCGCGCCGCCGCTCTCCCAGGTAATCAATGTCTGCACGAACGCATCGGTGCGTCCGCCCGGCGGGATGCTCACGGAGTAATCCAACAGTGTCGGAAATTCCCGTCCCAGTTGTTCCTTATAAATGGCTTCCACGGCGGAAACGAATGCGTCGTACTGCCCATCCCCTGCCGAGGTCTGCTGATAAGTCTGCCCGTGTATCTCGATCTTGACGGTGGCCACCGGTCGGAGCCCTTGCGCTACGGAGAGCGAATAGTTGAGTATCCGTACGGCGTCGGTCATGCCGTCGCCGGCCGTCCCCAGCAGGTCGGACACGATGTATGGCAAATCCTCCGCCGTCACGATCTCTTTCCGGTCTCCCAGCTCGACGATATACTGCGTTACGCGGATCATCGACTCTTCGTCCAGTTCGATTCCCAGCATCTCCAGGTTTTTGCGGATATTCGCCTTCCCTGAGCTCTTCCCCAGCGCATACTGCCGCGTGCGCCCGAAGCGCTCCGGCAGCAGATCGTTGAAATAAAGGTTGTTCTTGTTGTCTCCGTCGGCATGTATCCCGGCGCACTGCGTAAACACGTTCTCGCCGATCACCGGTTTGTTGGCCGGAATCCGGATCCCCGAGTAACTTTCGACGACGGTCGAAACGTGGTTCGTCCGCGCTTCATCCACGCCGATTTCCACATGCAAGTGATCGTGCAATGCGGCTATCACGCTCGACAGCGGCGCATTCCCCGCCCGCTCGCCCAGCCCGTTCACCGTGGTGTGCACCCCGCCGATCCCTGCCCGCACTGCGGCTAAGGTGTTGGCCACGGCCAAGTCGTAGTCGTTGTGGGCGTGAAAGTCGAACCACAGATCCGGATACCGTTCCACCATAGCGCGGCACGCTGCAAAACATTCCCACGGCTCGAAAATCCCCAGCGTATCGGGCAGCATGAACCGCCGGATCGGCAAGTCCCGCAAAGCGTCGATCATGGCATAGACATAGTCTGCCGAATGCCGCATCCCGTTCGACCAGTCCTCGAGATACACGTTAACGCCGATCCCCATCGTCTCGGCTCGCTGTACTTCCCGCCGAATGTCTTCCACATGTTCGTCGAGGGTTTTCCGCAGCTGGTACCGGCAATGTTTCTCCGACCCTTTGGTCAGCAGGTTGACGACCCGGCCGCCGCACTCGGCGATCCACTTTAAAGAAACACCTCCGTCTACGAATCCGAGCACTTCAACTCGTCGGAGCATCGTTTCTCCTCCGGTTCTGAGAGCCCACTCCATGATCCGCCCGACGGCCTGCCGTTCGCCTTCGCTCACGCGGGCCGAGGCGACTTCGATCCGGTCCACTTTCATATCGGTCAGCAGCAACCGCGCGAGGCTGAGTTTCTCCTGCGGCGCAAAGGATACGCCGGAGGTCTGCTCGCCGTCGCGCAGGGTGGTATCCATAATCTCGACTCGGGACATAAACTTTTTCATTAGGGTCGGTAAAGGATCGAGAGGACGCTACCTGCTGGTGGCTGCCTGCTCGTATCTGGCTACTTCTGGCCGTAACGTGACCAAATAGTCCACGTCATCGTATCCGTTCAACAAGCACTCTTTTTTATATCCGTCGATAGCGAATGTTTCGGAATGGCCTGTCGAGTTGTTCGTCAAGGTCTGATGTTCGAGATCGACTGTAAACTGTGCTCGGCTGTTCTTATCTATGGTATCGAATATCTCTGTGAGAAATGCCGGTGTCACTTGTATCGGCAGCAGTCCGTTGTTCAAGGCGTTGTTCCGGAATATATCGGCGAAAAAGCTGCTTACCACGACCCGAAATCCGTAGTCGTAAATGGCCCACGCGGCATGTTCTCTGGATGACCCGCATCCGAAGTTATATCCGGCTACGAGGATTTTCCCTTCATATTTAGTCTTGTCGTTGACCGGAAATTCTGCGATCGGTCGGTTATCCTTAGTGTACCGCCAGTCGCGGAACAGGTTGTCGCCGAATCCTTTCCGCTCGGTGGCTTTCAAAAACCGGGCGGGAATGATCTGGTCGGTGTCTATATTCTCGATGTTCACCGGAACGGCAGATGATATGATCTTTACAAATTTTTCTCTTGACATAATTCTGAATATGAATTGTTCGTTTTATTCTCTACCCGGTTTGAGGGTACTGTTCTCTTTGTGAACAACCGACGCTGCCAGCGAATCCAGAGGCCGCTTGCGGACTATGGTGAGCGGCGAGGAGGAAAACGAGCGAAGCGAAGTTAGCGAGAACCAGAAAAACTTTCTGAGATGCTTGCGCATCTCTTGAGCCTGCCGGATACCTTTGTCTTTGATTTGTCGGGGTGCGGGAAAGCGGGCCGATATAATGAGGCTTGTACCTAATCGGCCCGCTTCCCGCGCCCCGAACCAAACTCAATGCCAGAGGACTGCGGAGCCTAAGGAGTAGCGCAGCTATCTGAAAGTTTCTTTGGTTCTTTCTTTTCAAAGAAAGAACAGTCACTCACAGTGGGGTACAGATGAAACGAACGATTATTTTTTAAAGAGTTCGCGCGGGTCGGTAATTCGTCCCGAGACCGCCGCCGCCGCCGCCACCAGCGGACTTGCCAACAACGTTCTCGCCCCCGGCCCCTGCCGTCCCTCGAAATTCCGGTTGGACGTCGACACCGCATACTTGCCCGCCGGCACCTTGTCCGCATTCATCGCCAGACACGCCGAGCAGCCCGGCTGCCGCAACTCGAACCCCGCCTCGTGAAGGATGTCCAAGAGCCCCTCCTCGCGCACTAACCGTTCCACGATATGCGACCCCGGCACCAGCCACGCCACCACTCCCGGAGCCTTTTTATGCCCCCGCACCGCATGGGCGAAAAGTCGGAAATCCTCGATCCGCCCATTCGTACAGCTCCCCAGAAACACATAATCCACCGGTTTGCCGATCATCGCCTCGCCCGCATGGAACCCCATGTATTCCAGCGCCTTGACATCGCTCTCCGACGCCGGTTCCGGAATCACCCCCGTAATCGGCAGCCCCATCCCCGGATTCGTCCCGTAGGTGATCATCGGCTGAATATCCGCCGCATCGAACCGGTATTCTTTGTCGAACACCGCATCCGGATCGCTGTACAGCGTCTTCCAGTAAGCCACCGCGCGATCCCAGTCGCCATTTTCGACCGACGGAGCATGCTCACGCCCCTTGACATAAGCGAAAGTAGTCTCGTCCGGTGCCACGATCCCGCCGCGCGCTCCGCACTCGATACTCATATTGCACAGCGTCATCCGCCCCTCCATCGACAGCCCGCGGATCGCCGAGCCCGCAAATTCGATAAAGTGGCCCGTTCCCCCCGCCGCGCTGATCTGCGAGATGATATAGAGCGCCACATCCTTAGCCGTCACCCCTTCGCCCAAAGCACCGTCGACCGTGATCCGCATCTTTTTCGGTTTCGGCTGCATGATGCACTGCGAGGCGAACACCATCTCGACCTCCGACGTTCCGATTCCGAACGCCACCGCGCCGAACGCCCCGTGCGTCGAAGTATGGCTGTCCCCGCACACAATGGTCATCCCCGGCTGCGTGAACCCGTATTCCGGCCCGATGATATGCACGATGCCGTTTTTCGGATGGTTCAGCCCATAATAATTGACAATCCCGAACTCGCGGCAGTTTTTGTCCAACTGGTCCAACTGGTTTTTCGATTCGCCCGGTTCCAGCGGTTTGTCCTGATCGAGGGTCGGCGTGTTATGATCTGCCGTGGCCGTAGTCTGCTCCGGCCGGAAAATCCCGATCCCCCGGGCCCGCAGCCCTCCGAATGCGACCGGCGAGGTCACTTCGTGAATATAGTGCCGGTCGATATAAAGCACCGACCGCCCCCCGTCGAGTTGCCGCACCACGTGCGCATCCCAGATCTTGTCGAAAAGTGTTTGTCCCATTCGCTCTCTATTATAATATTTACGCAATGTCCTCTGAACCGGTTATGAATCGCCCCGCTCCTCCGTCGCGATCCGAATGAACTCATCGGCCCGGCGGCAATTGAAGACCCACCGCCGTTGCACGGTCTCGACTAACAGGAGGTTCTGCTGCTCGGTGATCCACATGCTGTACGTCCCTAACCTGCGGTTCCGAAACCGCCCCAAGTAACCGAATAGTCCGCCGCTCCCGAACACCCGGGAACTGCCGTCGAGCATCATGGGTTCGATCTTTCGCACGACGACCACTTCGTCCAACGGTATATCGATCCGCCCGACCAATCTCCGCAGGGTAATTTTCCGGTCGGCCACCGACAACGACCGGGGCAGATATGCCGCCGATACCGGAATTGCGCCGAGGCACACGATTCCGAGAACCCATTTCAACCACCCGGCTGCATGGGAGTTAACCGCCACGACAACAGCCCAAACGCCGACCAAAACCACAATGCACAAGATCGTGATCACGATAGTTTGCGTCTCCCACCGGTACGGAACGGTGATCCGTTTTTTCCCTGTCGTTTTCATTTCCGGTATCTTTTCATGACGGGGCGGAACTCGCAAGGTTCTTGGCTCTTGCTTGAAGCAAAGCCTTTTTTCAGGCGTTTAGAGATTGTCTCTTATCTAACTCTCTGGTCGATTTGTCCGGCAAGCCATCGAGTTGCCGCCAGCGGAAAGAGCAATGAGCTTTGCCGAAGTTGCTCGCGCCGCCGGGTTTGCGATGCTTCGCATCGCTTGAGCAGCCTCTACCCCCAATTATTCTTTGTCCCGCGCACCGGGAAAATCGTTCGCTTTCAACTCGCGTTGAAACCGTCGATTTTCCTTTTTTCGGCGTCGGCGCGCGGAGAATGAACATTCGTTTGTCCCGCGCGCTGGCGGAAATCCTGTTCAAAAGCGCAAGCTGCTTTTGAACGATTTCCTTCTCCAGCCGTCGCGCGCGGGGTGCCGATGCCGCTCGGCATGCGAGCCGGAAGTTTGCGTCGCCTTAACGGGAGGAAACTGCCCTCGGGCCAGGCGGGCCCCGCGTGCCCGCGGTGGGCTTGCGATACTTCGTATCGCCTGGGCAGCCCGTACCCGAGAACCCCTACGCCAGCGCCTTATTGACCCCGTCAAGATACGCCTCGACCGCCGCCAGCGTAATGTCCGAGTTGATCCCGAACCCATGTACGTTGAGATTCCCGTACCCCAGCTGCATATGCACCCGACCCAAGTCATTGGAACCTTTGGTCATCGCCTGGATCAAGAACTCCTGCAGCGTAATCTTATCCTTGATAATCGTCCGGATCGCATTGATCGAAGCGTCGATCGGCCCGTTCCCCGTGGCAGTAGCGGTCGCCTCGCTCCCCCCGATCCGCACCCGCACCGTCGCCGTCGGCACCAGCGTTCCCGAAAGCACCTGCAAATAAGCGAGCTCGATATGCCGGTCTTTTTTCTCGGCACCTCCCACCAGCGGCAGCAGATCTTCATCCTGGATATTCTTGTTGTTGTCCGCCAGCACGAGGAACTTTTCATACGCCCGCGCCAATGCTTCTCCCTCCAGCACATAGCCCATCTGTTCCAACCGATGCTTCAAAGCCGCCCGTCCGCTGCGCGCCGTGAGTACGATGGCATTATCCGCCAGCCCCACATCCTCCGGATTCATAATCTCATAGCTCTCCCTGTTTTTCAATACCCCATCCTGGTGGATGCCCGACGAATGGGCGAAGGCATTCCTGCCCACCACCGCCTTGTTGGCCTGCACCGGCATATTCATCAGGCTCGACACCATCCGGCTGGTGGCCGTAATGCGTTTGGTGTCGATATCCGTATCGATCCCCAGCTCGCGATGACAGCGCAGAGCCATCACCACCTCCTCCAGCGCCGTGTTCCCGGCCCGTTCGCCGATCCCGTTGATGGTGCATTCCACCTGTCTGGCCCCCGCCGCAATCCCCGCCAGCGAGTTGGCCGTGGCCATCCCCAGGTCGTTGTGACAATGCGTCGAAAGCACCGCCCGATGCACCCCGTCCACATGTTCCATCAGGTAAGTGATCTTGGCCGCATACTCTGCCGGCAGACAATACCCTGTGGTATCCGGAATATTGACCACCGTCGCCCCGGCCTTGATCACCGCCTCCACCACCCGGGCCAGATATTCGTTGTCCGACCGACCGGCGTCTTCGGCATAAAACTCGACATCTTCCACGAACCGTTTGGCATATTTCACCGCCGCCACAGCCCGCTCGAGCACCTCCTCGCGCGTGGAGTTGAATTTATATCTGATATGTTCGTCCGAGGTGCCGATCCCCGTGTGAATGCGTCCGTGTTTAGCATATTTCAGCGCATCGGCCGCCACTTCGATATCCTTTTCCACGGCACGGGTCAAGGCGCAAATAACCGGTTGCGTCACTGTTTTCGATATTTCGCGCACCGAGTTGAAATCGCCGGGGCTGGAAACCGGGAATCCGGCCTCGATCACATCGACGCCCAGTAACTCGAGCTGACGCGCCACTTCGATCTTCTCCACCGTATTGAGCTGGCAGCCGGGAACCTGCTCGCCGTCGCGAAGTGTCGTGTCGAAGATATACAGTTTATCTGCCATACGATTTCTCCATTTTTAAGCACGTAAAAGTACTCAGCGGAATTCCGTCCGTATCATCCGCAAAAAACTTTTCTACGATGGCAAATCCGGAGAATCAGTCGCATTTTATCTGGTTTTCAATAGAATATATCAATTTTACCGCCGGAATCTAACCTAAAATCCGGCGCTTCGACAAAGCCAGCTGAACCGCCCCGCGCATAAAAAGATAGATCAGAAATGCGATCCACAGCCCTGCATTACCCAACCGCGGTTCCAGCAGAAAATAAGCTGCGAAAAAGAAAATCGTCGCGGCGAACATGGCGTTGCGCATGATCCGTGTGGCGGTGATTCCCACCACGATCCCGTCCAATATAAACGCCAGAAAGCTGCAAACCGGCACTAACACGGCCCACACGGCATATTCTTTCGCCGCCGCAAGTATCACGGAACTCGGCGTAAAGAGGCTCAGTATCTGTTGTCCGGCCGCGGCATACAAAAGGGTGAAAAAAAGCATTAATGCCGCGCCCCACAATAAAAGGTTCCTCACCGCTCGGTGCAGCATGGGCAGGTTCCCTGCCCCGCAGTACCGCCCGGTCAATGCTTCGCCTGCATAGGCGAATCCGTCCATCATATAGGAGAACAGTGTAAACAGCTGCAACATCAAGGTATTGACAGCCAATAAGGTGTCTCCCATCTTCGTCGAGGCGACGGTGAAATAGGTGAAAACGGCGACCAGACAAACCGTGCGCAGGAATATATCGCTGTTTACTTTGAAGAACCGCCGCATAACGCTCCACGACAGGATCCCGCTCCGCAGAAATGTCTCGCGGCTGAAAAAACGGCCGTAATATCTTCTGAGGATCAAGATGGTCATCGCTACTCCGCTCCACTGGGCGATAAGGGTGCCCAACGCGACGCCTTCGATGCCCATGCCCCATGCCCGCACGGCTAAAAAGCTGAATAGGATATTGATTATGTTGATCCCGATGGATATCCACATCGGTATCCGGGCGTTCTGCATTCCGATAAACCAGCCGGTGAAGGCGTATAGCGACAAGGTGGCCGGGGCGGCCCATATCCTGACCTGAAAATAACGGCTCGCCGCATTTTCGACGGCTTCACTGCCGTCCATCACGCCCATAGCTGTCCTCACGACGGACACCTGCAATGCCCATATCGCCAGCGCGACGACAAGGGCGACGCTCAATGCTCTCACAAGCTCTTTCGCGGCTTCCCGAAGGCGGCGCGCTCCGTATGCCTGGGCGGTAAAACCGCTGGTGCCCATGCGCAGGAAGCTGAAGTTCCAGTACATGAAGTTGAAGATGGTGCCGCCGACTGCGATCCCGCCGATCTGGGCGTCGTCGCCTAACCTCCCTGCAATGGCCAAATCGACCATGCCTAACAAGGGTATGGTGATATTGGATATGATGTTGGGTATCGCCAGGGCGAGTATCTTCCGATTCACTTAGCTTTTCATATATTATCCGTTCGTTTGATCACTACCCTAATGTTGAGGGTACTGTTCTCTTTGTGAACAAAGAGAACCAGAAAAACTTTTTGAGATGCTTCGCATCTCTTGAGCCTGCCGGATACCCTTGTCTTCGATTTGTCGGGGTGCGGGGAATCGGGCCGACATCATGAAGTTTAGCCCTTATCGGCCCGATTCCCGCGCCCCGGACCCAATGCAAAGAAAGAGGACTGCGAAGCGTAAGGAGTAGCGCAGCTATCTGAAAGTTTCTTTGGTTCTTTCTTTTCAAAGAAAGAACAGTCACTCACAGTTGGGCAGAAAATAAACGAACTATTTAATAATATCGAAGCCCGTGTACGGTCTAAGCGCTTCCGGGACAACAATTCCCTCCGGCGTCTGGTTATTTTCCAGCAGCGCCGCCACGATGCGCGGCAGAGCCAGCGAACTCCCGTTCAGCGTATGCGCCAGCTCCGTTTTTTTCGTTTCCGCGTTGCGGAAGCGGAGCTTCAGCCGATTCGCCTGAAAAGACTCGAAATTCGAGACCGACGAAACCTCCAGCCACTTATCCTGCGCCTCGCTGTAGACCTCGAAATCATAAGTCAGCGCACTCGTGAAACTCATATCCCCCCCGCACAGCCGCAGGATCCGATACGGCAGCCCCAGTTTCAGCACGATCCCCTCAACATGGGCCACCATCTCGTCCAACCGTTCATACGAGTCCGCCGGATGCGCCACCTGCACGATTTCGACCTTGTCGAACTGGTGCAGGCGGTTCAGCCCCCGCACATCCTTCCCATACGACCCCGCCTCGCGCCGGAAGCACGGCGTGTAGGCCGTCATTTTGATCGGCAGCGAGGCTTCGTCCACGATCTCGTCGCGGAAGATGTTCGTCACCGGCACCTCCGCCGTCGGAATCATATAGAAATTGTCGATCGTCGCATGATACATCTGCCCCTCCTTGTCCGGCAGCTGGCCCGTGCCGAATCCCGAGGCTTCGTTGACCATGACTGGCGGCTCCACTTCGAGGAAGCCCGCAGCCGTGTTGATGTCCAGGAAGAAGTTGATTAATGCTCTTTGCAGTTTGGCCCCTTTCCCCTTGTAGACCGGGAAACCCGCTCCGGTGAGCTTGTTCCCCAGCTCGAAGTCGATGATGTCGTATTTCTTGGCCAGCTCCCAATGGGGCAGAATCCCCTCCCCTTTCAGCTGCCGGGGTTCCGGCCCGCCCATCTTTACAACTAAGTTGTCCGCCGCACACGTTCCCTCCGGCACGATCTCAGCCGGCCGGTTCGGCAGCGTCACGATCGCCGCCTCCATCTCGGCAACCACCTTCGCCTGCTCCGCCGCTAACGCATTCGACTGCTCTTTCAGCCCGGCGACCCGTTCTTTCAGTGCATTGGCCTCGCCGGCCTTCCCGCTCTTGAACAATCCGCCGATCTCTTTGGCGATCTTGTTCTGCTCCGCCAAATTGCCGTCTAACTGCTGTTGAATCGCCCTGCGGCGGTCGTCCAGCGCAATGATTTTGTCGATAATCGGAGCGGCTTCCACCCCTTTCTTGGCCAACCGGGCGACGGTCAATTCGCGTTCGTCCCGGATCTGTTTCAGTGTGAGCATCTTATTGTCGTGTTTTTATTTTTCTATTCATCGGGCCGCCGTTACGTGCCGCAGATTTTCAAAGTTACTGTTTTTACAAAAAAATGAGGCCGGTTTTCTCTCTGCGGAGAAAACCGGCCTTTTCAAAAGTCTAATGCCGTATATGAGCGGCAGCCGTTATTCCGCAGTCGGTACCACCGACACGAACGACTTCCCTTCCGCTTTCTTCTTAAAGCATACGGTTCCGTCCACCAAAGCGAACAGCGTATGATCTTTCCCCATCCCGACATTTTCGCCCGGATTGTGCACTGTTCCGCGCTGACGCACGATGATATTCCCGGCTTTCGCCATCTGTCCCCCGAAGAGTTTGACCCCCAGACGTTTGCTTTCGGATTCACGGCCGTTCTTCGAACTACCTACCCCTTTTTTATGTGCCATGTCTTAACTTTTTTAAACGTTTTTCTTAAACCGACGGGAAACCCGCCTTTCAAAACAGAGCGAAACTAAGCGATAATGTCCTTGATTTCGATCTGGGTCAGACATTGCCGGTGCCCGTTCTGTTTCTGGTAGCCCTTGCGGCGTCTCTTTTTGAAGACGATCACCTTGTCGTCCTTGAGATGCCGGAGCACCGTCGCTTCGACCTTGGCGTCTTTTACCGTAGGTGCGCCAACTGCAACCTTTCCGTCATTGTCAATCAACAGGACTTTGTCGAAGCTCACGCCGGCGCCTTCCGCGTCGGCCAGACGGTGAACATAGAGCTTGCGACCCTTTTCAACTTTGAATTGTTGCCCTGCAATTTCTACGATAGCGTACATAATGTTTCGCTTGTTGTTTAGTGTTTTGAACCGCAAAGGTAAAACTTTTTCGGTTCCGGACAAAACCCAACGGGTTAATTTACATTCTTTTTCCCGACCGCGCCCCGCAAAGGCCGGCCCGCAAGCCGGGTTATACCGTCAGATCCAGCTCGTCGCGCAGCTTCAGAATGTTGGGATTAAGATTGACCAGATATTGCAGTTTGTCTTCGGTCGAGACCGGTTTGTATGCCTGCTGCACTTCGCTGACTTCCACCGTCAGCGTAACTTGCGCACTCGTCAAGGTGCGCAGGTCGCGTTCGATTTCCCATTTGGCCTGATTGATTTCATCGGCCAGCACTTCGTTAGGTACCGTCACGGTCACCGCATTCCCCCGTATCGTCCTCGCAGTCAATGCCGTGGCTAACCGAGGCCGCTGACGTTCGTTCCACAGCCGGATCAGTTCGTCGTATTTTTCCGCAATCGCATGTTCGGCTTCTGCCGGCGTCAACGTCCGTACTGCCAGGGCCGGTTCCTGTGCGACCCGGGGTTCCGCCGCCCGGACAGGAGCACCTGACGCAATGGATGACAGATTTGCAAGGGAAACTCCCGTAATCGAACGCCCCGTGATAGAAGGTTTTTTCGCCGGTTGCGGCGGGGCCGTTTCAGGAGCAGGAGAGGCCGCTGCAGGTGCAGATGTCGAAACAGGTGCCGATGCCGGTGTGGGAGCAGGAGCAGGAGCAGGAGCAGGAGCAGGAGCAGGAGCAGGAGCAGGAGCAGGAGCAGGTGCAGGTGCAGGTGCAGGTGCAGGTGCCGCCGGAATCGTTCCCGAGACCGCGATGGCCGGCATCGGATATTTCCCTACCCCCGCCACCAAAGCTAAGTCGTCCATCCCCCTTCCCGAAGCATCTACCGCGTCACCTTTTTTTTTTAATCCGCACAGCCCGCACAATTTAATCAATGCCAGTTCCGCATGCAGCCGCCGGTTCGTCGCCTGCCGATACCCCGTATCGGTCTGCGTCAACAAGTTGATCGCGTTGAACAGAAACCCCGCATCGCACCCCTCGGCAGCCGCCTGCGCCCGATAGCGCTCCGCCACACGGCCGGTCACCTCCAGCAGCGGCGCCGTCTGCGGATTCTTGCACATCAGCAGATCCCGCATATGTCCGTTCAGCCCTGCAATAAAAAGCTGCCCCTCGAACCCCCGCCGGAGTATCCCGTCGAACAAAGTCAGCAGCTCGGCGTAATTCCCTGCCAGAATCAGGTCTGTCGCCGCGAAATAGGTGTTGTAGTCCAATACATTCAGGCTTTCGGCCACTTTGTCTCCCGTGAGTTGCGTCCCGCAGAACGAGACCACGCGGTCGAACATCGACAGGGCATCCCGCATCCCGCCGTCCGCCCGCTGTGCGATGATATGCAGCGCTTCGTCGTCATACGCAATCCCCTCGTTACCTGCGATATATTGCAGGTACTGCACCGTATCCTCGACCCGGATCCGGTTGAAGTCGTAGCACTGGCACCGCGACAGAATCGTCGGCAGAATCTTGTGTTTCTCGGTGGTCGCCAAGATGAAGACGGCATAATGCGGCGGCTCTTCCAATGTCTTGAGAAATGCGTTGAAGGCGTTGGCCGACAACATGTGCACTTCGTCGATGATGTAAACGCTGTATTTGCCCACCTGCGGCGGAATCCGCACTTTCTCGGTCAGCGCACGTATATCTTCGACGGAATTATTGGATGCTGCGTCCAGCTCGTGTATGGAGAACGACCGCCCTTCGGCAAAAGCGCGGCAGGATTCACACTCGCCGCACGCTTCGTGATCGGGGGTCGGGTTCATGCAGTTGATCGCTTTGGCGAAGATCCGCGCGCAGGTGGTCTTCCCCACGCCTCTCGGCCCGGTGAATAGGTAAGCGTGCGCCAACTGCCCGCGGGCAATGGCGTTCCTGAGCGTTTCCGTGATGTGGTTCTGCCCGACCACGCTGCGGAAAGTTGCCGGACGGTATTTTCGAGCCGATACGACGAATGATTCCATAGTTCACAAAGATAACGAATGCCTAACGCAATACAAACCGATTCGATTTATTCGTTCTTTTATTAGTACGTACCGGTATAGAACTGTTCTCTTTGTGAACAACCGACGCTGCCAGCGGTGCCGCTCGGCACTCGAACCGGGCTGCCTCCACCCTGAGAGCGGCGAGGAGAAAAACGAGCGTAGCGAAGTTAAAAGGTACGGTTCCACACGGCACAATGCTAAATAAAAAATCGAAGAAATTTAAAATCGCTTCGTATAAGTGTGGCAGTACGGTTCCGTTCCTTTGCGGACATAATAATCCTGGTGGTAAGTCTCCGCCGGCCAGAACCGAGTCGCCCGCGTTACTTTCGTCACCACATCATAACCATTCGCTTTCAGCTGGCCGATCAGTTTTTCAGCTACAGCTTTCTGTTCCGGCGAGAGGTAGAAAATTTCGGAACGATACTGCGGCCCCAGATCAGGCCCCTGCCCATCCGTCTGCGTCGGGTCGTGGATCTCGAAAAACAGCCGGGCAAGCGTCTCGTAACTCACCTTCGCAGGATCATAAGTCACTTTCACCGCCTCGGCATGGCCCGTCTTTTTCGTGCACACCTGCTCGTAAGTCGGGTTGTCCACCGTCCCCCCGATATAGCCCGACACCACCGAAATCACCCCCGGCTGTTTCTGCATCATGTGCTCCACCCCCCAGAAACAGCCTCCCGCGAAAATCGCCTCGGCCGTCTTTTGTTGCATGTCTTTGACAGATCGGGCCGGGACGAACTCCATCGAGATCGAGTTCACACAATGCCGCGTATTTTTGGTCGTGAAACCCTCGCCCGTAAAAACGTGTCCCAGGTGCGCCCCGCACCGCGCACAAGAGATTTCCGTCCGCCGCCCGTCGGCATCCAGGCTCCGTTTCACCGCGCCGGGAATCTCGTCGTCGAAGCTCGGCCAGCCGCAGCCCGAGTCGAACTTGTCTTCCGACCGGTAGAGCGGCGCGCCGCACCGTTTGCAGAGATAAGTCCCCGCCTCCTTGAAATCGTAGTATTTTCCAGTGAAAGGCCGTTCGGTGCCTTTGTCTATAATGACCCGTTTCTCTTCGGGCGTCAGTTCTTTCGTCATCGTCTGAGCATTTACCGTGCCGGCCGTCAGGAGCACAACCAGCATCGTCGCCCACCGTACCCCCAATCCGAAGGCTCCGGAGCGACGCATAAAATTAACCGTTTTTTCCATCATATCCTTACAACGCGAAAAAGAGGCTCCGTATTGGCTCGAAAAGAAAAACGCATCGGAAAATCTTTATACCGGCATCCTTTCCCTGACACAAAAGCGTGTTCAATGCCGGCGGAGCCGTTTCGGGTAGTTACAGCCCGGTTCGCGTGCTGAGCGGCACCGCCCGCCCGGCGTAAGGGCAGTACCCTCTGGTTAAGGCGGTGCAAACTCCCCGGTTCGTGTGCCGAGCGACACCGGCACCTGCGCGCGAGGCTGGAGTAGGAAATCGTTCAAAAGCAGCTTGCGCTTTTGAACAAAATTTCCGCCAGCGCGCGGGACAAAGACCGTTTCTGAATTGCAAGGGGCTGCAGCCCGCGGAGGATATTTCGGGTAATTCCAGCCCGGTTTGAGTGCCGAGCGGCACCGCCCGCCCGGCGTAAGGGCAGTACCCTCTGGTTAAGGCGGTGCAAACTCCCCGGTTCGAGTGCCGAGCAGCGCCGCGCGCCCGGCGTAAGGGCAGTACCCTCTGGTTAAGGCGATGCAAACTTCCCGGTTCGAGTGCCGAGCAGCACCGACACCGCGCGCGACCGCTGGAGTAGGAAATCGTTCAAAAGCATAAATTGCTTTTGAACAGAATTTCCGCCAGCGCGCGGGAAAAGTACAGTTTCGGGTCGCAGCCCGCGGAGGATATTTCGGGTAATTCCAGCCCGGCTCGGGTGCCGAGCAACACTGGCTCCCGCGCGCCATGCTTTACAGAGCGAAATCATTTCGACAAACGACAGTTTGTTGAAATAAGATTTCGCTGGCGCGCGGGTATTGTTTGAATGTATAGCTCCGGTTCGAGCGAAACGCAGTTTCGCAAGCCCACCGCGAGAACGCGGCCCCGCGCGGGAACGCAGTTCTCTCAAACTCATCCGCGCGCCGAAGCCGAAAGAGGAAAATCGACGGTTTCAACGAGAGTTGAAACCGATTGATTTTCCCGGCGCGCGGATAAAAGCGAGGTTGTCTGAACCTGACTTTCCTCGCCAGCGGGCGGGCCGCAGCCTCCCGCAGCGGAGGCCCGCAAAACAATCGTTGCCGCAATTGATGCGGGCCTCACAGGCTGCGTCCGAAATGATAATTCGGTGCGCGGGAATTATGGCAGAGACAAATCCGACTTTTTAGAGCCGGGCGGGCCGGAGCTTCGCCCCGCGAAGGCCCGCTACTCGACGATGCTCGTTGCGTTCTCTCCCGGGCGTCCGATCCGGTGCCGTTCGGCACTCCAGCCGGGAATTGGTTCACCCCCTCGATGACAGCCTCCCGCGATTTGGCAAACCTAACACAGAGATTACCCTAAAAGAATCGAGAGAAAAAACCGGAGGATGGCGGACATTCGCCGGATTTTTGTATTTTCAAGCCATGAAACGATTGATTTTAACGTTGTTATCAATATTTTCGATAACAGCGATTCAGGCCCAGCAAAAAGTAACGTTGGTCGAGTGCGGCGGAGATACTGTTCTTTATCTTCGGAAAGCGTTTGACGACCGCAAGTCGGAGTTTATCGGACAGCCGTTCTCCAAAGTATTGGACGAATGGAAAGCACAGTTGCCAGTGGGCTTTCTTGTTTTCGGCGATACAGGTATGTGGCCGACTAAAGAAGAAGAAAGATACTTGGTTAAGTTCGCTTCTTTGTATTATAATACGGAACAGGAGACTAATTCAAGAGGAGCGCGACATGAATCGTATTATAGACTAAGCATTTCTTTTGTTCCTCCTTTTCCGTATCAAATTATGGAATTTTGGCGGATACAGGAGGAGGAAAATTCCCAGTTAGGTCCTCAGCTTTATGAAAAGCTAAAGAATTATATCGTCAAAAACATCACAGTGTGTGAGATGAAATAATAGTTTAGATTTTCCCCGGCGCCGTACGGTACAAAAATACGTTATGCCGCTAATCCCCGTTCAGAGCCGGGGATTTTTCTTAATTTTGCCACGCATCGTTTAAAACACAGATATGGATTCAATGGAATTATTGGCCCCGTTAGTCTTCGTGATCGTATCGCTGGTGGCCGGAGCCCTTCTCAAATACGGCCTCAAACGCACCGTTCTGCCCTACACGGTGGGACTGTTCGCATTCGGCCTGCTCATCGGGTTACTCGACCGGATCGGCGTGTACGCCGACGGCTCCATATTCAAAGCCTCGATCGACTTTGCGGGCAATATCGACCCCGACCTCATCCTCTATCTGTTCCTCCCGATCCTGATTTTCGACGCAGCTTACGAACTGGACGCCCATATCTTCCGCAAAACCCTCACCAACGCCACCCTGCTCTCGGCGCCAGGGATGGTGGTTGCCATGTTCCTGACCGGTCTGCTGATGATGGGGATCAGCCTTTTCGCACCGCATTACGCCCAGTGGAACTGGACGCACGCCCTGATGTTCGGCGCACTCATCAGCGCCACCGACCCGGTCGCAGTGGTGGCCCTGCTCAAGGAATTGGGCGTCAGCAAGCGGTTTTCGACCCTCGTGGACGCCGAGTCGATGCTCAACGACGGGACAGGCATCGTCCTCTTCATGCTCTTCTTCGGCACCTTCACGGCAGCCGGCGGCGTGGACGCACCGATCATGGACTTCGTTTACGTCGTGCTCGGCGGAGTGCTGCTCGGCGTCATATTCGGCTGGCTCTGCCTGTGGTTCATCACCCGGAGCCGGAACGATGCGATCATGCAGAACAGCGCCATACTGGTTTCGGCTTACCTGACATTTTTCCTGGCCCAGAATTATTTAGATGTTTCCGGAGTGATCGCCCTGGTCGGCTACGGCTTAGTGATCGCCTATTACGGACGGCCGAGGATCGCACCCGAAGTGAACCGGTTCATGCAGGAATTCTGGGAACTGGCCACTTATATGGCCAACACCTTGATATTCATTCTGGTCGGCGTGGTCATCGCCTTGCAGGTCGAAGCCTCACTGATGGACTTCGTGGTACTCGTACTGGTCTATATCGGCATCAACGCGGCGCGGATGGCGATGATCGCCATTTTTTATCCCATTATGAAACGTTCCGGTTACGGACTCTCCAAACGCGAAGCGGTGATTCTTTGCTGGGGCGGCCTGCGCGGAGCATTAGGGCTGACCCTGGCCTTGATGGTCTCCTACACACTTTCCATTCCCGAACCGGTGCGGCGGCAGGTGCTGTTCCTCACGGCCGGGATCGTGACCCTGACCCTGACGATCAACGCCACGACCATCGGATGGCTGCTGCGCAAACTGGGGCTGACCCGCGCGTCGTCGGCCAAAACCTACCTCAACTATACGATCCACAAACAGCTGTGCGAGAATACCGAGAGATACTTCCATGAACTTCAGCAGAACGAGGCCTTGAAAGCGGCAGACTGGGATAAGGTGGCGACATTTCTGCCTTCTCCGGAGCCCGCGCCCCGCGGCCCGGTTCCGGCTCAGGACTTGATCGCGGATATTCGGCTGCGAATCTTGGACAAGGAGCGGACACGGTACTGGCAGCTGTACGAAAAGGGGATCATCTCGCCCGCTTCGCTGCGGCGGTTGCTGGCCGTCGTCGAAGAGTTGTACGATGCGGACGGGAAACGGTCGCTGTGCGAACGGGCCAAGCTGCTGGAGCTGCCCAAGCTGCCGCTTTACCTGCGGTGGAAAAGACGCTCGCGCGAAGTGCTTTACCGCTGGGTCGACCGCCATCGCTCGACGACTTTCGTGGCGGTGTACGACGTGGCGCGCGGCCTGATCCACTCCCAACGGACTTCGATCACCCTGCTCGACGAACTGGAATCCTCCGGCTCGTTCGGCCCGGAGGACATCCGGAAGCTGGAAACGCTGCGCGACGAGGTGCGCAGGAATATCGACGAAAGCCAGTCGATCATGGACAGGATCGCAAGTCACTTTCCGAGTTCGTACCGGCTGGCGATCACCCAGAAAACGGTGCGCATGCTTATCAGCAACGAAAAAGCCACTGTGGCCCAGATGCTGCACGAAGGGCTCGTGACGCCGGACGACGTGCAGTCGATGATCGAAGACATCGACAAACGCTACCGGGACACCACCCCTTCGCGGATACTCAAAAACAACCGGATGCTTGCCGATCGGGGCTGACAGCGGAGACTGTCCCCTGTCCGGACTGAATGCGGCAGGCAGGTGGATTCACCACCTGCCTGCCGCTCTGTGAAAAACAGTCCGGCCCCCGTGAATCTCCGGCCCCCGCGAATCAAAGAAAATCTTCGCGGGCCGGCGCAAAGACATCCACGATCGCGCCCGCCTCGAGCGCCCGCACTCCATGCTCCACCCCGGAAGGGACGAAAAAGCCGTCACCGGCATGCAGCACGGCGGTTTCACCGCCGACCGTCACTTCAAACGAGCCCCGCTCGATCCGCGACGACTGCGTATGCGGATGAGTATGCGCCATGCCCACTGCTCCCCCGTCGAACTCCACCTCGACCATCATGATGCGGTCGTCATGTCCCATCATCCGGCGGCGTACACCGCCGCCCAAGTCCCGCCATCGAACGGCATCCGTTTTAAAAAAAATCGAATTTTCCATACCCGCGAAGATAACATATCGCCCTCTTACCCCCTATTTTTGCATCGACAAAAACACCCTTCATGAACGGAAAAATCCGGGCCCACGCCGCCATCCTCACCGCAAACATCCTGTTCGCCCTCAACTATTCCTACTCCAAAACGCTGATCCCCGGCTCCCTGACACCCGACGCGCTCTGCATCGCACGCATCGGATGCGCCGCCGTCGTGTTCGTCCTGGTAGCCGTTACCCTGGTGCGCGAACGCATCCTGTGGCGCGACCTCGGGTGGCTGGCCCTCGCCGCCCTGTTCGGTACCGGAGGAAACCAATACCTCTTTCTGCACGGGCTCCGATACACCTCGCCCGTCGACGCCGCCATCATTTCGGTCACCGGCCCGGTGCTCGTGCTGGTCATCTCTGCCCTGCTGGGGCGCGACCGCATCACGTGGATGAAAAGCATCGGAATCGCTGTCGGAGCAAGCGGAGCGCTGCTGACCATCCTGTACGGCGGAATCGCCCATTTCGGCAGCGGCCACCTCACCGGCAATGTACTGGTCTTTATTGCGGCCCTGTCGTATGCCTGCTACTTGGTCGTGGTCAAGAACCTGATGATGCGGTATCGCGCGATTACCGTGACCGCATGGATGTTCGGCCTTTCGACCTTGGCCATGATTCCGTTTCTCGGCCATACACTGGTTGCGACCGACTGGGACGGGTTCACCCCGGCTGCCTGGGGCAGTCTCGCATTCGTCGTGTTCGGGGCCACCGTTCTCTCCTACCTCTGCGTGGCAGGAGGCCTCAAGAAACTCAAGCCCACGACCGTAAGCATCTACACCTACCTTCAGCCCGTAATCGCAACTCTCGCAGCTATCCTGCGCGGCCAGGACAAAGCCGACTGGGTCAAGATCGTCGCCGCCCTGTTGGTTTTCGCCGGCGTGTTCCTTGTCACCCGCTCCTACCGTTCCGAGGATCAGCCGAAGATTGTGGATAACGTTGTGAATAACAGGCAGCCCCGCAGACCGGCTTGTTAACTTCCGTGTGGACAACCGCCGGATAAAAGCGGAGAAACCGTCGATAACGATGTGAATAACCCGCCCCTATGTCCGGAAAAATGTCGATAACTTCAGACTTCCATTCCGTTATCGCTCTATTTCAGCATCTTATCTGTGTGAATAAGTTTCCCGAAAAACAGGCAGCCCATTCCATCCGCTGGTCAAAAACAAGGCCGGCTTTGTGAACAAAGCCGGCCCGAAAACAGCGATCGTTGTTGACAGATTGTTAATACTGCTCGTTTTCGTTCGGGAAATCCCCGCTCTTGACATCCTCGTGATACCGTTCCACCGCTTCGGTGATCTGCTCGTGCAGGTTCAGGTACCGCCGCAAGAACCGGGGCGAGAAACCGTTGTTGATGCCCAGCATATCGTAGGAAACCAACACCTGCCCGTCCACCCGGTTTCCGGCTCCGATCCCGATAATCGGAATCTTCACCGCCTCGGCCACCCGTCCGGCCAGTGCTGCCGGAATCTTCTCCAACACGATGCCGAAGCATCCCGTTTCAGCCAGCAAGAGGGCGTCGGAGTAGAGTTTCTCGGCTTCGGCCTCTTCTTTGGCCCGCACGGCGTAAGTCCCGTATTTGTTGATCGACTGCGGCGTCAGCCCCAGGTGTCCCATCACCGGAATCCCGGCGCACAGGATGCGCTGCACGGAGTCGATGATCTCAGCGCCCCCTTCGAGCTTCACGGCGTCGGCTTCGGTCTCTTTCATGATCCGGATTGCGGAGTTCAGGGCCTCTTTGGAGTTTCCCTGATAGCTCCCGAACGGCAGATCCACCACCACCAAGGCCCGTTCCACAGCCCGCGCCACCGCTTTCCCGTGGTAGATCATGCTGTCCAGTGTCATCGGCACCGTCGTTTTGTAACCTGCGATGACATTCGCAGCCGAGTCGCCCACCAGAATCACGTCGATTCCGGCGGCGTCCATGATCCCGGCCATCGTATAGTCGTAGGCCGTCAGCATGGATATTTTTTCTCCGCGCGCTTTCATCTCGGCCAGCCGGAAGGTCGTTACGACCCGTGTTTTTCCTTCAGTAGACATAAGCTTTTCGATTCGTGTCATTATCGGGAGGCAAATGTATAAAACTTTCCGGTCAATCCGCAAAACCGGTTGTCTCGGGTGGCACGGCAAATCGTATTCGGGAAAAATCGGGAAATAAATTCCGGCACAAAAGGCCTGTTCTTTTATTTTAAAACCGACATTTTTCTATCATCTAATATTTTTATTTGCAATTTATAAAAAGAATAGCTTTAATTTGATTTTTAAAATAAAATATTATCTTTGTCGATAGGGGCATATCCAATTCTTCCCGAAACAGGAAAGAACGCTTTCGCATCGGCCTTGGGCGGTGCCGATCGGCGGCTCCGGGGCACAAATCGGGAGTCAGGGAAAAACCGCCGACGAAACTGTCCGACCTCTTGTTTTTGCAGGGGAGAATGATCGTTTTTTTTACAAACACAATGCGCGATGGCTAAGTATTTATTATCGGTCTTGTCTCTCTTTTTCGCGGTTGCCGGCGGTCGGGCGGCGTCGCTCGTCGAGGGACGTGTCTATCTGAAGAATGATTCCACGGTCGATTGTATGGGAAACGACCGGATGCAGTTACCTGCGAAATCCGGCAAACTGAAGCTGTGGCGCAACGCTTTCCGGAAAACGAAAACCAAAGAGCTCATTGCGGCGGCGGAGATCGATTCGGTGGTCTGCTGGCACTCCAAAACGCCGGAACATCTCCGCAAGTTCGTTTATGCGGACGATCCGGGCTGGATGTGGGTGTATGTCGAGACGCCGCATGTCGAGGTGGGTATCTATTCGAAGAAGGGGTACGGCATCGATACGAATGGCGGAATACAGGTGTGGCAGCGGCGCGGGTGGTTCAGCCGGTCGAGGACGGCTTACTGGCTCCGGAAATGCGGCGAGGGGGTGTTTCGGGAGGTGGGCGATGCGTCGCGCCGGTCGAAAGACGCTTTCCGCGAACGCCTTGCGGGCTGCATCAACGATGATCTTGTGCTGGCCGAGCGGATACGGCGGTCGAATACCGATCGGAGCAAGACGATCCTGATGTTGCGGGACTACGATCCAATAGTAACTCTTAACCAAAAATAAAGCGTATGAAACGATTTTTAGGATTTATGGCTGTGTTGCTCGGCCTGTGGAGCGCGACCGACCGGGCGGAGGCTAAGAAAACGGAGGATCAGGAGTTTCGCCGGGTAACGGTCATGCTCCGGTCGGGCGAGCAGATCGACGGTTATCTGCATCGCGGCTGGCATGCTGACAATTCCTTTATGAAAAAGGAAAATTATTCGTTCAAACTTGTCCGTACGCCTGATGACAAGGAGCCGGTCAAGTATACGGCGGACGAGGTGGAGTGGGTCGAATATGTCGAAAAGACTGAAAACAATCCTGACGGGATCCGCTGGGAATCGCGCGATCTGGCTTCGCCTGGCATCGGCGACCGTTACCGCACGCTCCGGCGGATGGTCTGTCTGAACAAGGCGGGGGAAAATGCCACGGTTTACTGGTGGAAGGTGTGGACGACGGAGCAGGTGGGCAATATCCAGCGCCGAGTATTGAAAACGATGTACGGGATCCGGTTCCATAATGATCCGGAGGGGGTCGTGTATCCTTACATGTTGGTCGGTACCATGCTGATGGACAAGCTGCATCCGGGACTGAAAGAGTTCTGCAAGGGCTGGTTCAAGGGGGCCGATGGCAAAGCGCATAAAAAGGAGGCCAAAGTGGATGATGCGTGGATGCTGGACATGTATGATGCGTATCTGGCTCGGCAGGGTGTTGAATAGTCGGGGGCATTTCGGGGCGGGCGGCTGAATAGTCGGAGGTATTTCGGGGTGGATGGCCGAATAGTCGAAGGTATTTCGGGGTGGGCGGCTGAATAGTCGAGGGCTGTTATTGCGTTCCGAAGCTGGTGACAATCCGGTTCGGCTGCGATCTCTCTATGCCGCGCTCGGTAGGCGAACCGGGCTGGAACTACCCCAAACAGTCCCCGCTGGCTCCGGCTATTCTCTGTAAAAGGAACTGCGTTTTGTTTCGTACAACGGTTTTCACAGTCTCCGGTTCGCAGAACCGGTCGGGCCGGACGCCGCCCCGTCGGGAGGCCCGGTGCCGCTCGGCACGCGAGCCGAACTGTAACTACCCGAAATATCCTCCGCGAGCTGCGGCCCTTTACCGATTTTTGCCCGCGCGCTGGCGGAAATTTTGTTCAAAAGCACAAACTGCTTTTGAACGATTTCCTACTCCAGCCGTCGCGCGCGGGGGCCGGTGCTGCTCGGCACCCCAATCGAGAATTTATCACACATCTTTCGCACGGGCCGGAGCCAGCGGGGCCGGATAACGAGCAAAGCGAGTTGCAGGCCTCCGCCGGGGGTGGCTCCGGCCTGACATGGGGAGATCACCGATAACCATTCTCAAATTGCCATTAGTGGGAAAGGTTCTCTGACGATTATTTGTCCCAGCGTAATGCCGATCGGCACTCGAACTAGGCTGCAACTACCCGAAATATTTTCCGCCAGCTGCACCTAAACTATACTTTGTCCGCGCGCTGGCGGAAATCCTGTTCAAAAGCAATTCATGCTTTTGAACGATTTCCTACTCCAGCCGTGGCGCGGGGCCGAAAGGCACCGGACTTCCGCTACCAAAAACTACAGAGAGCTGTGGCTCGTGCGACTCTGACGAACCGCAAACAAGCGAACGACAAGCGTAAAGTCGATCATTCCGATAAGGAATATAGCCCGTTTCGGTAGGCTGCGATAAACACATCGGGCGGAACGTATGTACGTTCCGCCCGATGCCGAAAATAAGAGTGTCAGTACCCGTAGCGATTACAGCGCACCGATTTCGTTGAGAATCGCATTGGTTTTCCGCACCGCCGCCGCACTCGCCTCGAACGCCGTCTTTTCTTCCGCCGTCAAAGCCACTTCGACGACCCGTTCTGCCCCGTTGCGTCCGATCACCGTCGGCACCCCGATGCAAATATCCCGCTGTCCGTATTCCCCTTCGAGATAGGCGCACGACGGGATGATCTTTTTCTGATCCCGCACGATCGATTCGACCACCATCGCAGCCGCCGCCCCCGGCGCATACCACGCCGAAGTTCCCAAGAGCTTGGTCAGCGTCGCTCCGCCGACCATCGTGTCCGCCACCACTTTGTCAAGCACCGCCTTGTCCTTGCAAAGTTCCGTCACCGGAACCCCTTTGACCGAAGCCTTCGAGACCAGCGGAATCATCGTCGTATCGCCGTGTCCCCCGATCACCATCCCTTCGATGTCGTTGGAGTTCACCCCCAACGCCTTCGCCAGATAGCATTTGAACCGCGCCGAATCCAGCGCGCCCCCCATCCCGAAAACCTGATTCTTAGGCAGCCCCGTCGCCTTGAGCGCCAGATAAGTCATCGGGTCCATCGGGTTGGAAATGATCAGCAGGATCGCTTTCGGCGAGTATTTCAGAATCTCCGTCGCCACACTCTTGACAATCCCCGCATTGACCCCGATCAATTCCTCGCGGGTCATGCCCGGTTTGCGCGGCATCCCCGACGTGATCACCACCACATCCGACCCGGCCGTCGCCGCATAGTCGTTCGTCACGCCCACCATATTGGTGTCGAAATCCATCAGCGTGGCCGTCTGGAACATATCGAGGATTTTCCCTTCCGAAACCCCCTCTTTGATGTCCAGCAGCACCAGAGAGCTGCACACTTCGCGCGCAGCCAGCACATTCGCGCAGGTCGCCCCTACATTGCCCGCCCCCACAACAGTTACTTTTGCCATTTTCTTTCGTATATTAGTCATGAAAAAAATCTATCGACGAGAAATCGGAGAGAAAACAATTTTATCCGATATGGGCTGCATACTCGTCCGCCGACAGCAGCCCGTCGATCTGCCCCGGATCGGTCATGCGGATTTTGATCATCCACCCTTCGCCATACGGATCTTTGTTCACCGTCTCCGGCGCATTTTCCAGCGCGCCGTTGATCTCCAGCACCTCGCCCGCCACCGGCATAAAGGCATCCGACACGGTCTTCACCGCCTCGATCGTCCCGAATACATCGCCCTGCGCCAGCGTTTCCCCTTCAGTGGTAATGTCCACAAAGACAATATCGCCCAATTGATCCTGTGCGAAATCGGTGATCCCCACGAACGCCTCTTCGCCCTCTACACGAATCCACTCGTGGTCTTTTGAATATTTCAGGTTGGATGGAATGTTGCTCATCGCTCTTTGGAGTTTTAAGAATTAGCTCCCCAAAGGTATTGTTTTTTTCGGAAGCTGCAAAAGAGTTGTTAGCAGAATAACACGAAATCGCCGCTCCCGATTCGGCGGATTGCGGATAAAATCGCTATCTTCGCTCCATATGAAACGAATCTTTTGTTTTTTCGCCTTGTGCGCCGCGGCTTTCGCCGCTTCCGCCGCGCCGAAGGACGCGATGCCGAAACACGCACTGCCGGCCTTGATTCCGTCGCCGCAGCGGATCGAAATCACGGGGCCGTACAAAATGCCGCTGCTGAACGTTAAGGTAAAGATCGACACGACGTTGGACTTGCCGGCCGAGGGCTATGTCCTGGAGACCTATAAAAAAGGGGTGCGCATCACGGCCCGGGACGAGCGGGGGACGGTGTGGGCGCGTCAGACGCTGCGCCAGCTGACCGATGAGCGGGGGTTGGTGCCGAGCGTGCGGATCGTCGACTGGCCGGCGTTCGAGTGGCGCGGCTTCATGCACGACACGGGACGGAACTTTATTTCGGTCGAGGAGCTGAAGAAACATATCGACCTGCTGTCGCAGTACAAGATCAACCTGTTCCACTGGCACCTGACGGACTATCCGGCGTGGCGGATCGAGTCGCGGGCGTTTCCGCAGCTCAACGACCCGATCTACCAGCGGCCGGGACGCGACCAGGGCAAGTTCTACACCTACGGCGAGATACGCGACGTGATCGCTTATGCCCGCAAGAAAGGAATCCTGGTGATCCCGGAGATCGACATGCCGGGCCACAGCACCTATTTCAACAGCGCGTTCGGTTTCGGAATGGCCGATCCGAGGGGGATGAAGGTGCTGGAGGAGGCGCTGGACGAGTTTTTCGAGGAGATTCCGGTATCGGATGCGCCGTATATCCATATCGGTTCGGACGAGGTGCGGATTCCGAACCCGAAGGAGTTCATGCACTGGGCGGACAGTGTAGTCGTGGCCAACGGACGTATTCCGATGGTCTGGGACCCGGGGCTGCCGGCGGCTTCGAGGGGGACGATCCGGCAGGTGTGGTCGGAGGCGCCGGGCTATGTGGCCAACCATACGGAGGGACGGGGGCCGTTTGTCGACTCGTACATGGGCTACCTGAACAACTACGATCCGATTTCGTTCACGCCGCGGATGCTGTTGCACAATCCGTGCGACCGGGCGGAGGGGGACTCGGTGGCGATAGGGGGGATTCTCTGTCTGTGGAACGACACCAAAGCGCCGGGTTCGGAGGGGATTGTCCGCAACAGCGGTGCGTGGTCGGGGCTGCTGCCGTTCGCCGAGCGGTTCTGGCGGGGCGGCCTGACGCCGGAAGGCGCGCCGGAAAACCCGAATCTGTTCCCGAATCCGGAATCTCCGGCGGGACGTGCTTTGATCGAGTTCGAGGAACGGATGCTCGCGCACAAGAACGGGCAACTGCGGGACGAACCTTTCTGCTGGTGGCCGAACGCCTCTTTGGAATGGAGAGTATCGGAGCCGGTGCCTTTCGGAACGGGTACTTCCGACTTGGCCTGGCATACTTTATACGGCGGCGCGATCGACGTGGATGCGATGATAGCGACGCTCCGGCTGCCTCGGCCGGACTCGGGCGAGGTGTGGGCCGAGACGATTCTTACCGTGCCGCACGATACGGTGATTCTGGCACAGGTGGGTTTTGAAGCCCCGTCGCGGTCGAACCGGATTTCGCCGGGGATCGGTCGGCAGGGCGAGTGGGAAGCGGGGAGCGGCCTGTGGGTGAACGGCGTCGCGGTCGAACCGCCGGTGTGGAATGAGCCGGGGGCGTATGCTTTCCACTTCAACACGTGGGCAAAGCCGGAGGAGGAGTTGCCGTACACGGACGAACAGCTGTTCTGGACACGCCAGCCGTCGGAAATACCTTTACGGGCCGGTCGGAACGTAATCCGGATATGTTCTAAGAAAGTATTCCCGGGGCAACACTGGATATTCGCTTTCATTCCCCGGTGATCCTGAGGCTCGGTAACCGAGCGGGGCGTTTCCCATACGGGAAACGCCCCGCTTGCCATTCCGGCCGACGTCTGACGGTATCTTCGCGGTCTGCCTCCCTGCGCAGGAGTCAGGCAGAAGCTGTGGCGCCGACCAACTGCCGGTATCGTTTGCGGAACAACCGGCCATAGAGGACGGACAGCACGCCCAGCCCGGCAATAAATGCCACCCAGGTGCCCGCAGCGCCCATTCCCCACACGAAACCGCATACATACCCGACCGGCCCCGAAATAAAGATATAGGTAAAGAGGGCGTAGTACATCGGCCGCTTCACTTCGGTCAGTCCGCGGAGGGCGCCGAGGATCACGCCCTGGAATCCGTCGATCACCATAAAGAGGCAGCCGAACCGGAGCAGGTATGCGGCGATGTCGATCACCTCCGGTTCGTCGGTGAACAGTCCGGCGATCTGTCTGCCGAAGAGGAAAACAAGCAGCGAGGCGCATACCGTAAAGGCGGTAATCAGGTGCAGCGAGGCGTTCATCGCTTTGCGCATCGAGGGGTAGAGCCGCAGCCCGTAATCCTGGCTCACGCGGATCGTGGTGGCGGCCGAGAGCCCGGTCACGACCATAAAGCTGAGCGAGGGCAGGTTCACGGCGATCTGGTGCGCGGCCTGCGGCACAGCGCCGAAGACGCCGATCACGATGGCCATCAGGCTCAAAGCGGCCATTTCGACAAAAAGCTGCATGGCGATCGGGAAACCTACGTTCAGAAGCCGGCGGATACGGAACCGGGTGATCCTGACTTTCCGGAACAGTCTCAGGTAGTCGCGGTAGTCGGTGTCGACGAACATGAGCCGGGCGAAGAGGATGACCATCACGACCCGAGCTATGAAGGTCGAGGCCCCGGCACCCACGGCGCCCATTTCGGGGAATATCCACCAGCCGTAGATCAGTGCTCCGTTCAGCGCAATATTGAGCATGTTGCCGATAATGGCGATCGTCATGGTGCGGGAGGTGTTCCCCACTCCTTCGAGGAACTGTTTGCAGCTGGCGAAGAGCATCATGGGCAGGGCGGAGGCGAGTTGATACCCCATATATCCGCGGGCAATGGGCAAAATAGCCGGGTCTTGCCCCATGTACCCCATCAGGGGCAGCATGGCGCCGAGCAGGAGCATCAGTATGCCGCTCATCGCGATACTTGTCAATAGCGAATTTTTGAATAGCGAGGCGCTGCGCATCCGGTCGCCGCGGGCGTAGCTTTTCCCGACCAGCGGGGTCAGTCCCATGGCGACTCCGGTGCCTAAAAAAAGTATCGGCCAGGAGAGTGCGTAGGCGAATGATATGCCGGCCAGGGGCACGGCTTCGCCGAGATGACCGACCATGACGGTGTCGACGATCTGAACGGAGTACTGACCGACTTGCGAAATGATGACGGGTACCGCTAACCGCAGGTTGACTCGGTAATATGACCCGTAACCTGTGAATATCATCAATCCTTTTGCTTTTTTTACCGTCCGGTTATTTCGTTACCCTCTGTTTGAGGGAACAGTTCTCTTTGTGAACAAAGAGAACCAGAAAAACTTTTTGAGATGCTAACGCATCTCTTGAGCCTGCCGGGTACCCTTGTTTT
>NZ_CANQYJ010000019.1 GCF_947628055.1 uncultured Rikenella sp. | reverse complement strand
AGACCGCTTGCGGGCTATGCCGAGGTAGCGCGAGGAAAACAAGCGAAGCGAAGTTAAAGAGAACAGTACCCTCAAACCGGGTGTACAATAAAACTTACGATTTATTTTAGTCGTTGCGATCCGGAGGATGCTCAGCGGGCTGTTGCCCAGGTACAGATGAAACGCTCGACACAGCAGAGCCGGGGAACGCCAGCGCGAAACCACAGAGAACCGTATCCTCCGGGAAGAAAAGCAAGTAATGAAAAAATCGGATATTAAGGCAGGGAGCGTTCGGTTTCCAGAGTGTCCGTCAGCGTTTGCGCAGCGTTGCGGACAGAGTGAACGATAAATTCAACAGCCCACTGATCCCGCGCCGAGCGGCCAGGGATTAGTTATTCCCAATCAAGGGCATCCGGCGGTGCGAATGATCGCCGCCGGATGTAGCCCAGCGGCTGTTTATGCTTTGTGTGCGCGCGGTTCCCGCCCCGGGCTACCGCGACTTCGGTCGTGCAGGGTACGAGGGCGAGATCAGGAACGTCGGCAACAACGGGATGAGTTGGTCGTCCACGGTCAGCGGAACCAGCGCGTTCTACTTGGACTACAACACGACGAACCTCCGTGCCAGCAACGCGCATAATCGAGGCCACGGCTTTCCGGTGCGGTGCCTCCAAGCATTTATCGGGGGCCCCTGCCCCATATACCGGAAGAGGTCAGGGGTGTTTTGTTCCGGAGTGCCGGCGCCGACAGAAAGGTTCCGGCAGAGCGAACGATAAATTCAGCGGCCCACTGATCCCGCGCCGAGCAGCCGGGATTAGTTATGGAAACGACTGGAGCCACAGCAATACGTTGCTTCAGCCGGAACGAGCGGCCGCAGCCGCTTTCCGGCAGTGCGCGGTGCCCGCCCCGGGCTACCGCGACTTCGGTCGGACACCCAATGAGGGCATAGCTTGCGGCGTCGGCGACTTTGGGTACAGTTGGTCGTCGGCAGTCAGCGGGACGTACAGCGTGTGGTTGGACTTCAATACGACGCACGTCATTCCCAGCCATAAGCATAACCGTGCCCACGGCTTTCAGGTGCGGTGCCTCCAAGAATTTATCGGGGCCCCTGTCATATGCCGGAAGAGGCCGGCGGGGTGTTTGGTTCCGGAGTGCCGGCGCGCGGAAGCGTTCCGGCAGAGCGAATGGTAAATTCAGCGGCCCACTGAGCCGGCCTATCGGGCCGGCATTAGTTATCAAAACGACTGGAGCCACAGCAACACGTTGCTTCAGCCGGAACGAGCGGCCGCAGCAGCTTTCCGGCAGTGCGCGGTTCCCGCCCCGGGCTTCCGCGACCCAGGCATCTACGGCGCCGGTGGCGGATTGAGGAATGTCGGCAACTATGGGATGAGTTGGTCGTCCACTGTCAGCGGAACCAACGCGTGCTACTTGGACTACGGCTCGACGGCTCTCAATTCCGGCAACGCGCATAACCGCGCCCACGGCTTTCAGGTGCGGTGCCTCCAAGAATTTACCCCGACACCCCGCTTTCATACACCCTGAACTCGACCGGCCATGCCCGCCCTTTCTCCGCAATCCGAACCGGCACACTGCCATTCGAGCGCTTGGAAACGGCGGGCTTTTCCACTTCCGGCGGCGGTGGGTGCGTCGGTTTTCTGGTTCTCGCTAACTGCGCTTCGCTTGTTTTGCCTCCGGCTTCCTCGCGCTACCTCGGCATATTCCGCCAGCGGCCTCTGCCCTCGGAACGCTGCTCGGTTCCTCCTTGCCGCTCACCATAGTCCGCCAGCGGCCTCTGGATTCGCTGGCAGCGTCGGTTGTGAACAACCGACGCTGTCAGGTGCCGCTCGGCACTCGAACCGGGCCGCCTCTGCCCTGCATAAGGTGAGCGGCGAGGAAGCCGGAGGCAAAACGAGCGTAGCGAAGTTAAAGAGAACAGTTCCCTCCCGTCGCTAAAGAACGGACTAATATGAAGATTGCGCCACGAAGTACACGTTTTTTCTTTTGTACTTTACCTCGGAATCGCTATTTTTATTATATGTAAAACTACAATTGTAATTTCTGAGATGAAAAAGATTCTTTTGTCAGTATGTGTGGGAGCGATGGCGTTCGGTTTGGGGTCGGCGCAGGCCCAGCGTCGTTGCACGATCGAGGGTCGGGTGCCGGAGTCGGAGAACGGGCAGACGGTTTACCTGAACGCGTACGGGGTGAGTCAGCCGCTGGACAGCGCGGTGGTGCGGGCCGTGCCGGCAAGAGACGCCGATCGTGGCCAAGGCTTACGAAAAATACAAGGATAAAGGGCAGGAGGTGCTTGGGCTTTTTGTTTGGGACCAGCTGAAGAATTTGGGCAAGGCGGTGAAAGATTTGAAGATTACTTGGCCGCAGCTGATCGACTCGAACGGCGTGGCGTGTGGTTTGTACGGGGTGTCGGGGATTCCGCACATCATCCTGTTCGGGCCGGACGGCACGATCATAGCGCGGAGCTTGCGCGGCGAACGTATCGAACAGGAGATTGCCGAACACATCCGGTAAGTTGATCCGAAATTTCTCGGACGAATAAAAAACGTATGGGGTGGAAAGACCGTGCACGGTCTTTCCACCCCATACGTTTTTTCTCCGCCCTCGTCAGCTCCGGCACGCCACAGGAAGGAGGGCTCCGCTGCGGAAACGGAATCCTTCCCGACGGGGCTGCCGAGGTGGTTGCGAAAGAAAAATATGCGGTTCGGATAGAAAAGGTGTTGAAAATCAAAAAACAGTGCGTATCTTTGCGCACCGATTTTGTGTAATCCAAAAAACAAACAGAAAAAAACAACATGCCAACTATCCAACAGTTAGTACGTAAAGGAAGGACGGACGTGGCGTACAAGAGCAAGGCTCCGGCCTTGGAGGCTTGTCCGCAGCGTCGCGGGGTCTGCGTGCGTGTCTACACCACCACCCCGAAGAAACCGAACTCGGCGATGCGTAAAGTCGCCCGTGTGCGGCTCACGAATGGCAAGGAAGTCAACGCCTACATTCCGGGCGAAGGACACAACTTGCAGGAACACTCCATCGTATTGGTGCACGGCGGCCGTGTCAGGGACTTGCCGGGGGTGCGCTACCACTTGGTGCGGGGGACGCTCGACGCCGCAGGGGTCGACGGACGGAACCAGCGCAGATCCAAGTACGGAACCAAACGGCCCAAGGCGGGGGCGGCGAAGAAATAACATTTTCCACACCTTTACCCCCACTGTCATTCGGTTCGAGAACCGTATTTTAGTAAACAACACACACTAATTTCATCGGCCGCCGGCCTTCCGGCTCCGCAACCCACGGAGCGAACCGCGCGGCGAAACAAAAAAACAAAATGAGAAAAGCGAAGCCTAAAAAGCGAATTCTACTTCCTGACCCCAAGTTCGGCGACGTGCTGGTCACCCGGTTCGTCAATAACTTGATGTTAGACGGTAAGAAGAGTATTGCGTACGGTATTTTCTATGACGCCATAGACATCGTAGGCGAGAAGATGAAGGACACGGAAAAGGCTCCTTTGGAAATCTGGAAAAAAGCGCTGGAAAACATTACCCCGCAAGTCGAAGTCAAATCTCGGCGCGTCGGCGGGGCAACCTTCCAAGTACCTATGGAAGTGCGTCCGGAGCGTAAAATTTCGTTGAGCATTCGGTATCTCCTCCAATTCTCGCGGAAACGCGCCGGTCGTTCGATGGCAGAAAAACTCGCCGCAGAGATTATCGCGGCATACAATGAAGAAGGCGGTGCTTTCAAACGCAAGGAAGAGATGCACCGGATGGCGGAAGCCAACAAAGCATTCGCACACTTCAGATTCTAACCGGATTACAGGACACAGTTTATGGCAAGAGACCTTAAATACACCAGAAACATCGGTATCATGGCCCATATCGACGCGGGCAAGACTACCACGACGGAACGTATCCTGTTTTACACCGGTAAGACACACAAAATCGGGGAAGTTCACGAAGGCGGGGCGACCATGGACTGGATGGTGCAGGAACAGGAGCGCGGGATTACCATTACCTCGGCCGCAACCACCGCTTTCTGGAACTACAAAGACAACACCTACCAGATCAACATTATCGACACTCCGGGACACGTCGACTTTACCGTCGAAGTGGAACGCTCGCTGCGGGTCTTGGACGGGGCGGTGGCCACGTTCTGCGCGGTAGGGGGCGTCGAACCGCAGTCGGAAACCGTGTGGCGGCAGGCAGACAAGTACAATGTCCCGCGGATCGGGTACGTCAACAAGATGGACCGGACAGGGGCGGACTTTGCAGGGGTTTGTGCGCAGGTGCACGAACGCTTGGGAGCCAATGCGGTGCCGGTCGTGCTGCCCATCGGCGCGGAAGACAAGTTCCAGGGGGTTATCGACCTGGTATACAACCGGGCTTACATCTACTTCGATGATAAGACCGTGCGGGATAATTACCACATCGAAGAAATTCCGGAAAACCTCAAGGCTGAAGCGGCGGCGGCGCGGGCGAAACTCATCGAGGAGGTGGCTGCGTCGGACGATGCGCTGATGGAAAAATTCTTTGAAGACCCGGATACCATTACGCCGGAAGAGATCGTCGTGGCCTTGCGGAAGGCGACCATTAATATGTCAGTGGTGCCGATGCTCTGCGGATCGTCGTTTAAGAACAAAGGGGTGCAGCTGCTGCTGGACTCGATCGTCGCTTACCTGCCGTCGCCGCTCGATGTGGAGGCGATCGTAGGGACCGATCCGCGGACGGGCGAAGAGACCAAACGGCATCCGAACGAATCGGATCCGTTCTGCGCGCTGGCGTTCAAGATCGCGACCGACCCGTTTGTGGGGCGGCTCGGATTCATGCGGGTCTATTCGGGGAAACTGGATGCAGGATCGTACACTTTCAACTCCCGCTCGGGGAAGAAGGAACGGATCTCGCGGATTTACCAGATGCACGCCAACAAACAGAACCCGATCGAATTTGTCGGAGCAGGGGACATCGCTGCGGCGGTAGGGTTCAAGGAAGTGCGCACGGGGGATACCTTGTGCGACGAGAACCATCCGATCGTACTCGAATCGATGACCTTCCCGGAACCGGTGATCGGGCTCGCGATCGAACCGAAGACCCAGAAAGACCTGGACAAGCTCGGGGTAGGGCTGGGGAAACTGGCAGAAGAAGACCCGACCTTTACCGTCAAGACCGACGAAGATTCCGGGCAGACGGTGATCTCGGGGATGGGCGAACTCCACCTGGAAATTATCGTAGACCGCCTGAAACGCGAATTCGGGGTCGAAATCAACCAGGGGGCGCCGCAGGTCAACTACAAGGAAGCGCTTACCGGGACGTACGAACACCGCGAAGTGTTCAAGAAACAGACCGGGGGACGCGGTAAATTCGCAGATATTATCTTTGAAATCGGCCCGGCTTCGTCGAAAGAGGTCTCCGGCTTGGAATTTGAAGATATTGTCAAAGGGGGGAATATCCCGAAAGAATTTATCCCGGCCGTGCAGAAAGGGTTTGCCACTGCGATGGCGAATGGGGCGCTGGCCGGCTATCCGATCGACGCCATGAAAGTGACCTTGAAAGACGGCTCGTTCCACCCGGTGGACTCCGATGCGCTGTCGTTTGAAATCTGCGCCAGAAACGGGTTCCGGCATGCGGCAGTCAAAGCCAATCCGGTGATCATGGAACCGATCATGGCCGTCGAAGTCGTGACCCCGGAAGAAAACATGGGGGACATCATCGGCGACCTCAATAAGCGGCGGGGGCAGATCTCCGGGATGGAAACCAAGGGGAATGCGCGGGTGGTCAAGGCCAAAGTGCCGCTGGCAGAGATGTTCGGCTATGTGACGGTGTTGCGGACCATTTCGTCGGGACGGGCGACCAGCTCGATGGAATTCTCGCACTTTGAAGCCGTGCCGGGCAATATCTCCAAGGAGATCATCGAAAAAGCAAGTGGTAAATTCAAAAACGAAGACGAATAATGAGCCAGAAAATCAGAATAAAACTCAAATCGTACGATCACAATCTGGTGGACAAGTCCGCCGAAAAGATCGTCAAGACGGTGAAATCGACGGGCGCGGTGGTCAGCGGGCCGATTCCGCTGCCGACCAACAAGAAGATATTCACCATCAACCGGTCGACTTTCGTCAACAAAAAATCGCGCGAACAGTTCCAACTCTCTACGTTCAAGCGGATTCTGGACATCTACAGCTCGACCTCCAAGACGATCGATGCCTTGATGAAACTCGAACTGCCCAGCGGGGTGGAAGTCGAAATCAAAGTCTGATTGCTTTCGTTTTTTTTAGAGGGTGTCTTATCCCTTTCCGTGAGACACCATGATAATTACTTCAGGCTCGGGGGAATGTTCCGCAAAGGACATTCCCCCGAACCTTTTTGTGCGATAACGGACGAAAGTCTTTGCTTCAAAATCCGGTCGGATGCGGATAATTATTTATGAATTGACTAAATTTGCTCTCAGGAAACTCTCCGGCTTCGGAATCTTGCGGAAACGGAGCGAAATAACAGGTTATCGCTATGAAAACAAACATTGTCGTGTGGTGTGTGGGGGCTGCGCTGTGGGGCCTCGTGTCGTGCGGCGGCAGTTCTTCGTCTGTCGGCGAGGCTGTGCCTGAAATCGCCGTGCATGTCGATCCGCTGCCCGGCGACACCTTGATGCTCGGGTACGTCGGATCGGTGACCGTGCGGGATACCTTCCTTTTGCTGTCCGACTTGTACGTTCAGGGTCAGGGCCAGAACGGTGCTTTTCTGCAACTGTACGGCTTTCCTTCGTTGCGGCCTTTGTGCCGGTTCGTCTCCAAAGGGAAAGGGCCCGGCGAGACGCTCGGGATGGCCGGCTATGTTGTCGATGGCGACAGCGTCCGGGTGTTTGTCGGTATGCCGGCACGGATGCTCGTTTATGCGCTGGCCGATTTGGTGCGCGGCGAACGGCAGCCGGCCCGGATCATCCCTTATCCGGCGGAGCAGTGCGAGAATGCGAACGGATTTGGAAAACTGGATTCCGGATTTATGCTCGTGCGGTTTTCGGGCGACCCGGCATCCGGACGCGTGGTGCGGATCGACAGCCTCGGGGGAGTGACAGGAAGTTATTATTCGATTCCGTACCGGCCGGAGGATGTCGAACACTTGGCCGGTTACAGTCCGTATATGGTTACGATGCTTTGGCAGGTTAAGGCGGCGGCAGCGGGCGAGACGGTCGTGCTCGGGACCACGTTGGGCGATGTGCTCGAAATCTACAACCTGCGCGATTCGACCCGGAACCGGGTGGTTCGCGGGCCGGACGGGGTGCCGGAGGTGGGATTTGAGGGAGAAACGATCGTTTTCGGAGTGAAGAGCGGATACCAGGATTTGAAAATCATGGGCGACCGGATCTATGCCATATACCTCGGGGAACGGTTCGGCGAGGCGGAGAATGAGACCGCTGAGGGTAGGGGAAGTATGTTGCGTGTCTTCGATCTGGACGGGAAGTGGCTGAAAACCTATCGGTTGGATCGGAAAATCGGTTGTTTCGACATCCTGCCGGACGGCCGGACGGTGATCGCCGCCGATCCGACGGCGGAGTATCAGCTCTGCACGTTTACTTTGCCGGATTGACCTGAGGGGGGCTCCGGAATTACAGTCAAGCGCCGCCTGCGGTTTCCGCCCGGGCGGCGCTTGGGGCGTTTTATCCCATAGCACACTGAAAATGAAGCGCGAACCCCGAAAAAAATACCCGAAAAATTTGATAATCAACGCAGGAAGCCCTATCTTTGCAGTCGCCTTTGCTCTCTTTATGCAGGTAACTGATTGATAATTAGCAGGCTTGTCGATGAAGAGCGTTGAAAAGGCAGTGGACTATTTACAAATCATTACCAAACAAAATGTCAGGACTAATTGGGAAAAAAATCGGAATGACATCCGTTTTCAGTGCCGAGGGGAAAAACATCCCATGCACTGTGATCGAAGCTGGTCCGTGTGTGGTTACGCAGGTGAAAACCGTCGAAAAAGATGGATATGCGGCGGTGCAGCTTGCCTATGACGACAAAAAGGAAAAACACACCAGCAAGCCGATGATGGGCCATTTCGCCAAGGCGGGCACCACGCCGAAACGGAAAATCGCCGAATTCAAATCGTTTGAAACGATGCCGAACATGGGGGACGTTGTCGGGGTGGACGTGATCACGGAAGGCGAATGGGTCGACGTGACCGGAATCTCGAAAGGGAAAGGTTTTCAGGGGGTTGTGAAACGCCACGGCTTCGGCGGAGTGGGGGGACAGACCCACGGTCAGCACAACCGGCAGCGGCATGTGGGATCGCTCGGGGCCTCGTCCTATCCGTCGCGGGTCTTCAGAGGAAAACGAATGCCGGGAAGGACAGGCGGCGAACAGGTTAAAGTGCTTAACCTGAAAGTGCTCAAGGTCATTCCGGAAAACAACCTGCTGCTCGTGAAAGGATCCATTCCGGGAGCGAAAGGATCGTACTTGTTAATCGAAGGCTAATTTCAAGGGAGGAGACTTAAGTTATGGAATTGAACATACTCGATATCGCCGGGAAAGAAACCGGAAAGAAGATTACCTTGAACGACGCCGTATTCGCGCTCGAACAGCCGAACGACCACGCCATCTATCTGGATGTCAAGCAGTATCTGGCCAATCAACGGCAGGGGACGCACAAGTCGAAGCAGCGGAACGAAGTGGCAGGGTCTACGCGCAAACTCAAGAAACAGAAAGAAACCGGCGGGGCAAGAAGCGGGGCCATTCTGTCGCCTTTGTTTGTCGGCGGAGGGCGTGTTTTCGGGCCGGTGCCGCGCGATTACAGCTTCAAACTCAACAAGAAACTCAAACAGCTGGCCAGGAGAAGCGCCTTGACCTATAAGGCGAAGAATGCGGCGATTACCGTGGTGGACAGCCTCGAAATGCAACCGAAAACCAAAGAATTCGTCGCTGCGGCAAAGAACCTGGGGCTGACGGACAAGAAAACATTGGTGATCCTGTGCGGCGACATGAATAATGCAGGAGTGATCCTTGCCTCGCGGAACCTGCCGAATGTCAAAGTGATCCAGGCGCAGAACCTGAATACTTACGATGTGATGAACGCTGCGCATCTGCTCATCGGCGGGGAAGGAGCCGTGGCAGCCATGCAGCAGGTTTGTGGAATCCAGTAACGAAGACATCTTTTAAAGAAAGATCATGGAAATTTTAATTAAGCCGATATTGACCGAGAAAATGACGGCTCAGGGCGAAAAACTGAACCGCTACGGTTTCATTGTTGATCCGCGCGCCAACAAACTGCAGATCAAAGCGGCGGTGGAAGCTATGTACGGCGTCACGGTTGCAAGCGTGAACACCTGCAACTACGACGGCAAGTACAAGAGCCGCTACACCAAGGCCGGGATGCTCGAAGGGCGCCGGAACCGCTACAAAAAAGCAATCGTCACCCTCGGGGGCGAAGACAAGATCGATTTTTACAGTAATATCTAAAGACGATGGCAGTTAGAAAATTTAAACCGACGACCCCGGGTCAGAGACACAAAATTATCGGCACGTTCGACGATATTACTACTTCGACCCCGGAAAAATCGCTGGTACGTCCGCTCAAATCTTCCGGCGGACGGAACAATACCGGAAAAATGACCATGCGCTATATCGGTGGTGGACACAAACGTCAGTACCGCATCATCGACTTCATGCGCAACAAAGATGGGATGACCGCAACAGTCAAGACCATCGAATACGACCCGAACCGCAGCGCCCGGATTGCGCTGGTGGTTTACGCCGACGGCGAAAAACGCTATATCGTGGCGCCCGTAGGGCTCCAGGTAGGGCAGAAGATCGCCAGCGGCGCGGGCGTAGCACCCGAAGTGGGCAACACGCTATTCCTTTCGGAAATTCCTCTTGGCACCGTTGTACACTGCATCGAACTCACACCGGGGAGGGGGGCCGTTATGGCACGCTCTGCCGGGACTTACGCTCAGCTGCTTGCCCGCGAGGGGAAGTACGCCATCATTAAACTTCCTTCAGGCGAAACCAGAATGGTGCTGACCACCTGTCGCGCAACGGTAGGGACCGTGTCCAACCCGGACCACAGCCTCGAACAGAGCGGCAAGGCGGGACGCAAACGCTGGTTAGGTCGCCGGCCTCGGAACCGCGGCGTCGTGATGAACCCCGTCGACCACCCGATGGGTGGGGGCGAAGGGCGCGCTTCGGGGGGACACCCGCGCTCACGCACCGGTGTTCTGGCGAAGGGCTACAAAACCCGGAACCCGAAGAAGACGACCACCAAGTTCATCGTTTCACGTAGGAATAAATAATTAAAAACAGAGCGTAAATGAGCCGTTCACTGAAAAAAGGACCGTATATCGAACCGAAACTCGAAGGCAAGATTCTCGCCATGAACGACAGTGGCAAGAAATCGGTTATCAAGACATGGTCGAGGGCAAGCATGATTTCGCCTGATTTTGTGGGACATACCTTAGCGGTGCACAACGGGAATAAATTCATCCCGGTGTATGTGACCGAAAACATGGTGGGACACAAGTTGGGCGAGTTTGCACCGACCCGCAGCTTCCGCGGTCACGGAGGAAACAAGAAAAAATAGTGTTAAACCGAAAGTAATTCATTCATAGATAATGGGTGCCAGAAAAAGATTGAGAGCCGAAAAGCTCAAGGCAGAAAAGCGCGTCACGGCGATCGCATCGCTGCGCGAATGCCCGACCTCTCCCAGAAAAATGAGACTCGTCGCAGACATGATCCGCGGCGTCGAGATCAATAAAGCGCTCGGCATGCTGCGCTATTCAAAGAAAGAGGCATCGGTACGCCTCGAAAAACTCCTCCGGTCGGCCATCGCCAACTGGGAAGCGAAAAACCAGGGCGTTTCGCTGGAAGAAACCCCGCTGTGCGTAAAGACCATCTTCGTCGATGGCGGCCGGCAGCTGAAACGCATTCAGCCGGCATCGCGGGGCCACGCGCATCGGATCCGGAAACGGTCGAACCACGTGACGATCATCGTGGATCGCATGGCAGAGGCCGAACAACCGGTCGCTGCTGCAACTGAGAAAGCCGCTCCGGCTAAGAAAAAGGCTGCCCCCGCTGCTAAAAAGGCGGCAACCGATGTGAAACCTGAAAACGCTGCGAACTAAGATGGGACAGAAAGTAAATCCGATAGCAAACCGACTGGGCATTATCCGCGGATGGGACTCGTCATGGTATGGCGGCAAGGACTTCCCTGCCAAGCTCGTCGAAGATTCTAAAATTCGCAAGTATCTCGGGGCGCGCCTGGCCAAAGCCAGCATCTCGAAGATCGTGATCGAACGGACCTTGAAACTGGTGACCGTTACCATCAGTACTTCTCGGCCGGGGATCATAATCGGGAAAGGCGGCTCGGAAGTGGACAAACTCAAAGAAGAGTTGCGCAAACTGACGAAGAAAGACGTCCAGATCAATATCTTTGAAGTGAAACGTCCGGAACTCGACGCGGTGATCGTCTCGAACAACATTGCAAGACAGGTGGAAGGGCGCATCTCGTACCGGCGGGCGATCAAGACCACCATCGCATCCACCATGCGCATGGGCGCCGAAGGGATCAAGATTCAGATCTCGGGGCGTGTCGGCGGAGCCGAAATGGCCCGGTCGGAATCTTATAAAGAAGGACGCATTCCGCTGCATACATTCCGTGCCGATATCGACTACAACCTGGCTGAGGCATTGACCAAGGTAGGGCTGCTGGGGGTTAAGGTTTGGATCTGCAACGGCGAGGTCTATGCCAAACGGGATTTGTCACCGATCGTAGGCATGAACGCTTCGGCAGCCGGGACGGCAGGCCGCGGCGGCGAACGTGGCGGTCGGGGCGGTCGGGGACGTGACGACCGTCGCAGCGGCGAACGCAGAAACGGCGGAGACCGCAGAAACGGCGAACGCCGTGGCACAGACCGCAACGGTAATAATCAGTAAATCTGTCGTCAGACGTAATAAAAGGAACTAACCATGTTACAACCAAAAAAGACGAAATTTCGCAGAATGCAGAAAGGCCGCATGAAAGGTCTGGCACAGAGAGGAGCTGAACTGTCTTTCGGGTCGTTCGGGATCAAAGCGCTGGAATCGGCGTGGATCACCGGACGGCAGATCGAAGCCGCTCGTCAGGCCATCGTGCGTCAGATGAAACGTGAAGGACAAGTCTGGATCCGGATATTCCCCGACAAGCCGATAACCAAGAAACCGGCCGAAGTCCGTATGGGTAAAGGGAAAGGGTCGCCCGAAGGATTCGTGGCACCGGTGACCCCGGGCCGGATTTTGTTTGAAGCCGAAGGCGTGCCGCTGGCGGTGGCGCAGGAAGCATTGCGCCTGGGAGCCCAGAAGCTGCCGATCACCACCAAATTCATCATCCGCCGCGATTATACCGAAACCTCAATCTAACACGAAGACATGAAAACATCTGAAATACGTGAACTGACTGCAGGCGAAATCATCGAACGTGTGGATACCGAAAAGAACAACCTGCTGCAGGCAAAACTGAACCATGCGGTTTCTCCGGCGGAAAACTCGACCGTAATCAAAAATATGCGCCGCGATATTGCACGAATGCTGACCATCCTGCGCGAAAAACAAACCGCCACTATTAACAAGTAGAGGACATGGAAGAAAGAAACCTTAGAAAAGAGAGAATCGGGGTGGTTGTCAGCAACAAGATGGACAAATCGATCGTCGTTGCTGTCAAACGGAAAGTGAAGCACCCGATCTACGGCAAATTCGTTAATAAAACCACCAAATTCGTGGCTCACGACGAGGAAAACACTTGCGGAGAGGGAGACACCGTCCGGATTATGGAGACCCGCCCCTTGAGCAAGAGCAAACGGTGGAGATTAGTAGAAATCATCGAAAGAGCTAAGTAACCATGATACAACAAGAAAGCCGGCTCTCCGTAGCCGATAACAGCGGAGCCAAGGAAGTCCTCTGTATCCGTGTGCTCGGCGGTACCGGACGGCGCTATGCGTCGATCGGGGACAAAATCGTCGTCAGCGTGAAGAGCGCTACTCCGTCGGGCGACATCAAGAAAGGCATGGTATCGAAAGCGATCGTGGTACGAACCAAAAAAGAGATCCGCCGTCCCGACGGATCATACATCCGGTTCGACGACAATGCCGTCGTGCTGCTCAACAACGCCGGGGAAATGCGCGGTACGCGTATCTTCGGGCCGGTAGCCAGGGAGCTGCGGGATGCCAACATGAAGATCATTTCGCTCGCACCTGAAGTGCTGTAAACCTTTTTAACAAACACACAGAAATGTCGACCAAATTACATATCAAAAAAGGGGACACGGTGTACGTCAATGCCGGCGACAACAAAGGGCAGCAGGGAAAAGTGCTCGAAGTGCTCGTCGAAAAGCAGCGCGCCATCGTCGAAGGGGTCAATATGGTGAGCAAACACACCAAACCCAACGCCGCCCATCCGCAGGGAGGGATCGTCAAGCAGGAGGCGCCGATCCATATCAGCAACCTCCAGCCGCTCGACCCGAAGACCGGGAAAGCTACCCGTGTAGGCCGTAAACTGAACGATAAAGGCAAACTGGTCCGCGTGGCCGTCAAATCAGGGGAGGAGATCAAATAATGGCATACGTACCTTCACTCAAAATCAAATACAAAGAGGAAATCGCTCCCGCTTTGATGAAAGAGTTCGGCTACAAAAGCATCATGCAAGTGCCCAAACTCGAGAAAATCGTCATCAATCAGGGGATCGGCGCCGCGGTGGCAGACAAGAAGCTGGTGGAAGTGGCCCAGGCCGAACTCTCTACCATTGCAGGACAGCATGCCGTGCAAACCCGGTCGAAGAAAGATATTTCCAACTTCAAACTGCGCAAGCAAATGCCGATCGGAGTAAGGGTGACTCTGCGCAGAGAACGGATGTACGAATTCTTAGAACGGCTGATCGCAGTTTCCTTGCCCCGTATCCGCGACTTCAAAGGAATCAACGACAAATTCGACGGACAAGGAAACTATACCTTGGGAGTTCAGGAACATATCATCTTCCCGGAAATCGACATCGACAAGATCACCAAAATCTTCGGCGTGGAAATCACGTTCGTGACCACTGCGGGAAATGATACGGAAGCCTACGCACTGCTCAAACAGTTCGGCCTTCCATTTAAAAACGCTAAAAAGAACTAAGCCATGGCAAAAGAATCGATGAAAGCCCGCGAAGTGAAACGGGCCAAGCTGGTGGCACGATATGCAGCGAAACGCAAAGCCCTCAAGGAAGCGGGAGACTATGCGGGACTGGCCAAACTGCCGAAGAACGCAAGTCCGGTCCGGTTGCACAACCGCTGCCAACTGACCGGACGGCCGAAAGGATACATGCGTCAGTTCGGTATCAGCAGGATTCAGTTCCGGGAAATGGCATCGGCAGGATTGCTGCCGGGGGTCAAGAAAGCGAGCTGGTAGCTGTACGACTGGTAATTACGATATTATCGTCAATATATTGGGAGAGGGTATATTGCTTTCGCCCGATGCAAGATCAGAACCGGAGGCGTTCCGCAACAAGGCGGAACGCCTCCGGAAGTTTTATACGGTATTTTCGGTGTGCTTGTGGCACCGCCGCCCAGTCCGGCGTAAAGGCAGTGTCAGCGCGCAGCTCGAAGATACAGCCCAGGCCCGGTAACAAATTCCGGTTTACGGTCACACCAGAAAAAACACAAGAAAAAGAAAGCTAATAATTTGATTATTAATGAATAGTTTGTAACTTTGCCACTCTTTGCGGCCGCAATGCAATGATTTTACGTAAGACTTGCATGCGTAACGCATTGATAAACAGTAATTAAATAACCCATTTTCAAACCATGACAGATCCGATTGCAGATCTTCTGACACGTATCAGAAACGCGGTGAAAGCCAACCATAAAGTGGTTGAAGCTCCCGGCTCGAAAATCAAGCAAGAGATCGTACGCATCCTGCACGAACAGGGCTACATCCTCGCTTACAAATTCGGAACCAACGAAAAAGGCTTTTCCACCATCAAGATAGCCTTGAAATATCACCCGGAAACCAAAACTCCGGCGATCAAGGCATTGACGCGCGTGAGCCGTCCGGGCTTGCGCCGGTACTCGAACGCGGCCGACATGCCCCGCGTGATGAACGGACTGGGCATCGCCATCGTTTCGACCTCGAAAGGGATCATGACCGACAAACAGGCCCGCAGCGAAAATGTAGGGGGGGAAGTGCTCTGCTACGTATATTAACACACATACCAACAATAAGAAGACAATACAATGTCAAGAATCGGAAAATTACCTGTAAACCTGCCTAAAGGCGTTACCGTTACCGTGGGCGCCGACAATGTGGTAAGCGTGAAAGGCCCTCTCGGACAACTTTCCCAGAAAGTCGATCCGGACATCACCGTGAAGGTCGAGGGAGACCAGATTCATGTTACGCGGCCGACCGACCAGCCGAGGCACCGGTCGCTGCACGGACTGTACCGCGCGCTGATCGCCAATATGGTGCACGGCGTATCGGTCGGTTACGAAATCAAACAGGAACTGATCGGCGTCGGTTTCAAAGCGGAAGTCAAAGGACAGATCCTGGAACTGAGCTTGGGGTATTCGCACGACATCCATATCATGCTGCCGGCGGAAGTGAAAGCAGAGGCTTTTGCAGAAAAGAAAGGGAACCCTATCCTCACCTTGAAAAGCGCCGACAAACAGCTGATCGGACAAGTGGCTGCCAAGATCCGCTCGCTGCGCAAGCCGGAACCGTACAAAGGCAAAGGTATCAAGTTCGTAGGCGAACAACTGCGCCGCAAGGCAGGTAAGTCAGCTAACTCCAAATAACAGTTAAGAAGACCATGGCACTCACTAAAATAGCAAGACGCGCACGCATCAAGATGCGCATTCGCAAAATCGTGAACGGGACGGCCGAAATGCCGCGCCTGACGGTTTTTCGCAGCAACAAGCAAATCTATGCCCAGGTGATCGACGATAAGGCCGGCAAGACCTTGGCAGCAGCTTCTTCGATAGATAAGGAGCTGGCCGAAGCCGTCAAAGGTAAAAACAAGACCGAAGTAGCGGCTTTGGTCGGGCAGGCCGTGGCGGCAAAGGCTTTGGCTGCGGGAATATCCAGCGTCGCATTCGACCGCAACGGATACCTCTATCACGGGCGTGTGAAGCAACTCGCCGATGCCGCACGCGAAGGCGGGCTGAAATTCTAACCCATTCCATACCATAATAACGGATTATTATGTCAACGAACAACATAAAAAAAGTACGCACCAGCGACATCGAACTCAAGGATCGGCTGGTCAGCATACAGCGTGTGACGAAAGTCACCAAAGGGGGGCGGACATTCACCTTCTCCGCCATCGTTGTGGTCGGGAACGAGAACGGGATCGTAGGCTACGGCCTCGGTAAAGCCTCCGAAGTGACCGCAGCGATCGCCAAAGGAGTCGAAGACGCAAAGAAAAACCTGATCAAAGTGCCGGTTCTGAAAGGAACCATCCCGCACGAGCAAGTCGCCAAGTTCAGCGGCTCCAGGGTGCTGCTCAGACCGGCAAGCCCGGGTACCGGGGTGATCGCAGGGGGTGCAATGCGCGCCGTGCTGGAGAGCGTGGGTGTGAAGAACGTGCTGGCCAAGAGCAAAGGCTCGTCCAATCCGCACAACCTGGTCAAAGCCACGGTGGCGGCATTGGCCGAACTGCGCGACCCGGTGACGATCGCGGAAACCCGCGGGATTTCACTTACCAAAGTATTTAACGGGTAATGTAATTTCTTGGGGCAGAGCGTTTTCCGTATCCTGCCCAGAAACAGAAATACCCCAAACCAAACAGCACTTACAGCGAAATGGCAATAGTTAAAATCACCCAGACCAAAAGTCGCATCGGCGCTAACAAACAGCAGCGCGCGAATTTGGACGCTCTCGGGCTGCGCAAAATCCGCCAGAGCGTGGAACACATCAAATGCCCGGAAATCATGGGTATGGTCGAGAAAGTGAAACATCTCGTCAACGTTGAAGAAGTTAAATAGATTCCTTAAACAGAGAGAAACATTATGAACCTCAGCAATATCAAACCCGCACAGGGCTCCACCCACAGCGAGAAACGCATCGGCCGCGGCCAGGGGTCGGGCTACGGCGGCACCTCCACCCGTGGGCACAAAGGGGCGCAGTCGCGCTCGGGATACAAACACAAACGCGGTTTCCAGGGCGGCCAGATGCCGTTGCAGCGGCGCTTGCCCAAGTTCGGGTTTACCAATATCAATAAAGTCGTATTCAAGACCGTCAATCTGGGAGCTATCGAAACGCTCGTCGAAAAGAGCGGAGCGACGGCTGTCGGCCCTGCGGAAATGTATGCCGCCGGTTTGATCGCCAAGAACGACGTGGTGAAAGTGCTCGGCACCGGGACGCTGACCAAGAAAGTAGACGTAACGGCGAACGCCTTCTCGAAATCGGCCCAGGCCGCTATCGAGGCCCAGGGCGGAACCGCGACAAAACTTTAATCCTTATAATTTAGGTAACCCTACTGCCTACTTTTTTGGCTCATGAAAAAACTAATAGACACCATTCGGAATATCTTCAAGATCGAAGAGCTGCGCAACCGCATCCTCTACACCTTGGGGCTGCTTCTGATCTACCGGCTGGGGAGCTTCGTGGTGCTTCCGGGGATCAATCCGGAAGCACTCGCCGGTTCCGGGCTCCGGCAACAGACCGAGGACGGGATACTGGGACTGCTCGATATCTTTTCGGGAGGAGCTTTCTCCAATGCCTCGATCTTTGCATTGGGGATCATGCCGTACATCTCGGCTTCGATCGTGATCCAGCTGCTGGGGATTGCGATCCCCTACTTCCAGAAATTGCAGAAAGAGGGAGAAAGCGGACGGCGGAAGATCAACCAGTGGACCAGATACTTGACCATTGGGATTCTGCTCATTCAGGCACCGGCGTATCTGGTTAATCTGAACGACCAGCTTTTGCCGTCGGCATTCGTGTTAGGGACAGGCTCATTCCTCTTCACCTTCAGTGCCACGATGGTTTTGATCGCAGGGACGATGTTCGTCATGTGGCTCGGCGAGAAAATCACCGACAAAGGGATCGGAAACGGGGTATCGCTGATCATTATGATCGGGATTATTGCCAGACTGCCGCATGCGTTCCTCGCGGAACTCAATGCACGCTTTACCACGGCGGGAGGGGGATTCGTGATGCTGATAGTGGAACTGGTGCTGCTGTTCCTGGTTTTTGCCGCCACCATTGCACTCGTGCAGGCCGTGCGGAAAATTCCGGTGCAGTATGCCAAACGGATCGTCGGGAATAAACAATACGGCGGCGTGCGGCAATACATTCCGCTCAAGATCAATGCAGCGGGAGTGATGCCGATCATCTTCGCGCAGGCCATCATGATGCTGCCGCTGATTTTCACCAAATTTGAAGCAACGCAAGGCTTCGGGGCGATCTTCGGGAACATCTACGGCTTCTGGTACAACCTCGTATTCGGGATCTTGGTGATGGCGTTTACTTATTTCTATACCGCCATTACCATCAACACCAACCAGATGTCCGACGACATGAAACGGAACGGAGGATTCATTCCGGGGATCAAACCGGGGAAACAGACCGCATCGTATCTGGACACCATTATGACGCGCATTACCTTGCCGGGATCGATATTCCTGGCCGTGATCGCGATACTGCCGGTGTTCGCCCGCATGATCGGGGTCGACGGACAGTTCGCCTTGTTTTACGGCGGAACATCGCTGTTGATCTTGGTAGGGGTCGTGCTGGACACTTTGCAGCAAATCGAGTCGCACCTGCTGCTCAGGCACTACGACGGCTTGATGAAAAGCGGACGCATGAAAGGACGCATGAACTGATTTTATCCGGGGGATGGAGCGGGCTCCCCGAGGTCGCTTCGACCATAGGAAGTGGGCGGCAGTGTGCCGATCCACTTTCCCCGGTGATAGGAGCCCCCTGCTCCGAACAATGAACCGCATTCAGAAAAAAAGGTTCTTTTATATATATCAATGATATACCTTAAAACCGAAGAGGAGATCGAATTGCTGCGCCAGAGCAACCAGCTTGTCAGCCGCACCCTGGCCCTTGTGGGGCGCAACATCCGTCCGGGTGTTACAACCAAAGAGCTTGACCAAATGGCTGAGGAGTACATCCGCTCGCACGGTGCAGTACCGAATTTCAAAGGTTACGGAGGATTCCCCGCCACGCTCTGCCTGTCAGTCAACGAGCAGATCGTACACGGGATTCCCTCGGGCTACGTCTTGCAGGAAGGCGACATCCTGTCGGTCGACTGCGGCGCATTTATGAACGGTTTTCATGGCGACTCCGCCTACACATTCGCGGTAGGAGGTACGGACAGCTTGGCACCCCGCGTGCGCGAGCTGCTGGACGTCACCAAAGAAGCCCTTTATAGAGGTGTCGCGCAGGCAACAGTGGGAAATAGAATCGGCGACATTTCCCACGCCGTACAGGAATATGCCCAACGGCATGGCATGACCGTCGTCCGCGAAATGGTCGGCCACGGCTTGGGCCGCAGCCTGCACGAGGAACCCCAGGTACCGAACTACGGGAAACGCGGCAGCGGCACCTTGCTCAAGGCAGGGATGGTGCTCTGCATCGAACCCATGATCAACCTCGGCACCCGCAACGTGATCTTTGAAAAGGACGGTTGGACAGTCAGAACCGCCGACCGCAAACCCTCCGCTCATTTCGAATTCGCAGTCGCGATAACCGATGAGGGGCCGGATGTCCTCACAACGTTTGAGTATATCGAAAAAAATCTTCCGCTCGACTGATTCAGTCAAGGCATAACCATGCTTTGCCCGGATGCGAGAGGAAGTGCGCACCGCTTAACAAACCAACACCGAATGGCTAAACAAGCAGCAATCGAAAAGGACGGAACGATTATCGAAGCCTTGTCCAACGCCATGTTCCGCGTGGAATTGGACAACGGCCACATCATCACCGCCCACATCTCCGGAAAGATGAGGATGCACTACATCAAGATTCTGCCTGGGGATAAAGTGAAGGTCGAAATGTCGCCCTACGACTTGTCGAAAGGGCGCATCTCGTTCCGGTACAAGTAATTTTGCAGGCCCGGCCCACTGCCGGGGCCGTCAAACACAAACAACTCAAAACGATGAAAGTCAGAGCATCCATCAAAAAACGCAGCGAAGACTGCAAGATCGTGCGCCGCAAAGGCCGCGTCTATGTGATCTGCAAAAAGAACCCCAAGCTCAAGATGCGCCAGGGGTAGTATTCCCGAACGGGCCGCACTGGCATCAGCCCGCCGGGAAACGCAAGTCTGAACTGAGTTTCACGAATTTCAAAGAAAAAGAACAGAACTTATGGCACGTATTGTCGGAGTCGACTTACCTAAGAACAAACGAGGCGTAATCGGCCTCACCTATATCTACGGCATCGGGAGAAGCACGGCTGCCGTTATCCTCGAGAAAGCAGGCATCGATCAGGATACCAAAGTGAAAGACTGGACCGACGAACAAGTCGGCGCCATCCGTAACGTGATCGCCAACGAAGGGATTCGCGTGGAAGGGGAACTGCGTTCGAGCATTCAGCTCAACATCAAACGCCTGATGGACATCGGTTGCTACCGCGGGATCCGGCATCGGCTGGGGCTGCCCGTGCGCGGACAGAGCACGAAAAACAACGCCCGCACACGCAAAGGACGTAAGAAAACCGTTGCGAACAAGAAGAAAGCGACCAAGTAGTTGTTAATCGTCTATCCTAACTCCAATTAGGCATAAAATTATGGCAAAGAAAACAGGATCAGTAAAAAAGAAAGTCGTTAAGGTTGACGCACTGGGTCAGGCCCACGTCCACTCGACATTCAATAACGTCATCATTACCCTGACCAACGGCGAAGGGCAGGTCATCAGCTGGAGTTCCGCCGGTAAGATGGGCTTCCGGGGTTCCAAGAAGAACACCCCGTATGCAGCGCAGACTGCGGCGCAGGATTGTGCTAAGGTGGCGTATGATCTGGGGCTTCGTAAAGTGAAAGTGTATGTCAAAGGGCCGGGATCGGGACGCGAATCGGCGATCCGGACGATCAATGGCGCCGGGATCGAAGTGATCGAAATCATCGACGTTACCCCGCTGCCCCATAACGGTTGCCGTCCGCCGGCACGTCGTCGTGTCTGATCTTTCACTGTGATTTTCCACGCAGCCCTATGCTTCGGGACGATACGGCGAGGAAAATCGGAAAGATCGCATAAAGCGGATATTTTACCATACCTTTCAACAAAGACAAAAAAGTAAAAAGATAAAATGGCACGTTATACAGGACCAAGAACCAAAATCGCCCGTAAATTCGGCGAACCTATCTTCGGGTCGGACTCTTCATTCGAAAAGAAGAACTATCCTCCGGGACAACACGGGCTCAATCGTCGGCGCAAGAAAGTTTCCGAATACGGCGTACAGCTCAAGGAAAAGCAGAAGGTCAAGGCACTCTACGGGATGCTCGAAAAGCAGTTCCGGCGTACGTTCGAAGCGGCCGAACGGGCTGGCGGCGTGACCGGTGAAGTGCTGCTCCAACTTTTGGAATCGAGGCTCGACAATGTCGTTTACCGGATGGGGATCGCACCGACCCGGGCTGCGGCACGGCAACTCGTTTCGCATCGGCATATCACCGTGGACGGAGAAGTGGTCAACATTCCGTCGTACTCGCTCAAACCCGGGCAAGTAGTGGCCGTTCGCGAAAAATCGAAAGCGCTCGAAGTGATCGCCAACGCATTGGGCTCCACTCAGCGCAGCCGCTTCTCGTGGATCGAATGGGATGCCGCTTCCATGTCGGGTAAATTTATGCAGAAACCCGAACGGGCGGAAATCCCCGAAAATATCAACGAGCAACTGATCGTCGAACTCTATTCTAAATAGTAATTAATCGAGGAGCACAAAACACTATGGCCATATTAGCATTCCAGAAGCCCGACAAGGTGATCATGCTCGACTCGTCAGCCTCTTTCGGACGGTTTGAATTCCGTCCGTTGGAGCCGGGGTTCGGCATCACCGTCGGTAATGCACTCCGCCGAATACTGCTGTCGTCACTCGAGGGTTACGCCTTTACCACAGTGCATATTCCGGGCGTAGACCACGAGTTTGCCTCCATCCCCGGAGTGATGGAGGAGATGATAGAAATCATTCTGAACCTCAAACAGGTGCGTCTGGTACGGACCGTCGAGAACGTGGAATCGGAAAAAGTGACGGTTAATGTGACCGGGGTTACCGAACTGACCGCGGGATATTTGTCGAACTTCATGACCGGTTTCAAAGTCCTCAATCCGGAACTGCTGATATGCCGCCTCGAACCCGATGTCAAGTTTCAGATGGAACTCACCATCGGCAAAGGCCGCGGGTACGTGCCGGCCGAGGAAAACCGTCCCGCCGATGCCCCGTTCGGTCTGCTCCCGATCGATTCGATTCACACACCCATCAAGAACGTTAAGTACTCGGTCGAAAACTACCGCGTGGAGCAGAAAACCGACTACGAAAAACTGACCATCGAGATTACTACCGACGGGTCGATCCACCCGAAAGACGCACTCAAGGAAGCGGCCAAGATCCTGATCTTCCACTTTATGCTTTTCTCCGACGAAAAGATCACGCTGGACACGGAAGAAAAAGCCGCTACCGAAGAGTTCGACGAAGATATTCTCCACATGCGGCAGCTGCTCAAAACCAAACTCACCGAACAAGACCTGTCGGTGAGGGCCTTGAACTGCCTCAAGGCGGCAGAGGTGGAAACACTGGGCGAACTCGTGCGCTTCCAACGGAATGACCTGCTGAAATTCAGGAACTTCGGCAAGAAATCCTTGTCCGAACTCGACGAACTGCTCGAGAGCCTGAATCTGCACTTCGGGATGGACGTGGCTAAGTACAAACTGGACAAAGACTAAACATCACTATGAGACATAACAAAACCATCAACCACCTCGGACGTCAGGCCTCCCACCGGAAAGCCTTGATGTCCAACATGGCTGCATCGTTGATCCTGCACAAACGCATCAATACCACCTTGGCCAAGGCTAAGGCGCTCCGAACTTTTGTGGAGCCGATCATTACGAAATCGAAAGACGACTCCACCCATTCGCGGCGTATGGTCTTCGCCTACCTCAAGAACAAGGAAGCCGTCAGCGAATTGTTCCGCGAAGTGGCACCGAAGATCGCGGAACGGCCGGGAGGGTACTGCCGCATCCTGAAAACCGGATTCCGGCAGGGAGACGGAGCGGAAACCTGCTTCATCGAACTCGTGGACTTCGACACGGACTACACCCAGAACGCAGGGGCTGCCAAGAAAACCGCTGCGGGGAAAGGACGCACCCGGCGTGCGGGAGGCAAGAAAGCGGCCGCGACTCCTGGGGTTGAAGCTCCGGCTGCGGAAACCGCTCCGGCAGCAACAGCAGCTCCGACGGCAACGGAGACGGCTGAGACTGCAGAGACGACTGCGGAATAATTTGCGCAGATCGAAACAAAACACTATTTTTGAGGGGAATTCGCCAACGACATGTTCGGCGAAACCCCTCAATTTTTTTGAGACCGTCCGAAATATTACAACTACTTAATAACCAAAAGAAAAATGGGACAAATCATCAGCGTACATGCACGCGAGATCCTCGACTCGCGCGGCAATCCGACCGTAGAAGTGGAAGTACTGACCGCCAGCGGCGCTTTCGGGCGTGCAGCCGTGCCGAGCGGAGCATCGACCGGTGAAAATGAAGCACTCGAACTGCGCGACGGCGACAAAGGCAGATACTCGGGGAAAGGCGTCTTGAAGGCGGTGCAGAACGTCAATGAAGTGATCGCCAAAGAAATCGTCGGGATGATGGTCACCGATCAGGTAGGGATCGACAAAGCCATGATCGCACTGGACGGAACGCCGACCAAATCGAACTTGGGGGCCAATGCCATTCTGGGCGTATCGCTGGCTTGCGCAAAGGCGGCGGCGAATTATGTCGGAGTGCCGCTCTACCGGTATATCGGGGGAGCCAATGCCAAAACCCTGCCGGTGCCGATGATGAACATCATCAACGGCGGATCGCACTCCGATGCCCCGATTGCATTCCAGGAATTCATGATTCGGCCCGTGGGCGCCACTTCGTTCCGCGAAGGGCTGCGGATGGGCGCAGAAGTGTTCCATGCACTGAAGAAAGTGCTGCATGATCGGGGTCTCTCGACGGCAGTGGGCGATGAAGGCGGTTTCGCACCGACCTTGAAAGGAACGGAAGATGCCATCGAATCGATCATCGAAGCCATCAAGAAAGCAGGCTACAAACCCGGGCGGAAATGCGAAGGAGGCGATGTGGCGATCGGGATGGACTGCGCCTCGTCGGAATTCTACAAGAACGGCGTTTATGACTACACCATTTTTGAAGGGGACAAGGGAGCTAAGCTCACTTCCGACCAGCAGGTGGAATACCTCAAGGGATTGGTGGCCAAATACCCGATCGACTCGATCGAAGACGGTATGAGCGAAAACGACTGGGAAGGATGGCAGAAACTCACCGCAGCGATCGGCGATAAGTGCCAGCTGGTGGGAGACGACCTGTTCGTGACCAACGTCGAATTCTTGAAGAAAGGGATCGAAATGGGATGCGGGAACTCGATCTTGATCAAGGTAAATCAGATCGGGTCACTGACCGAAACACTGGATGCGATCGAAATGGCACACCGCGCGGGATATACCAGCGTGACCTCGCACCGCTCGGGTGAGACCGAAGATGCTACGATTGCGGATATCGCCGTGGCGACCAACTCGGGACAGATCAAGACCGGTTCCATGAGCCGTTCCGACCGGATGGCCAAATACAACCAGCTGCTCCGGATCGAAGAAGAACTCGGAGATGAAGCGATTTACGGATATACCAAGATATACCGCAAATAAATAGTCTGCTGTTTTCCGAGCAGCGATTTTTCCTTTCGGGCTTTATATCCACGGGGATATAAAGCCCGTTTTTGCAATCCGCCGTTAAAAAACAACGCCTTGCCCGCCTATCCTTTGGCGGAATTGCTATCTTTGCCTTAAAGACCGTAAGAAAATATCCGATAAAATAATAGGAGAAACAGGATGAAACAGCCGGACTGGGAACAAGTATGCAGCCGCGCACGGGAGACCGCCGTTCGGGCCGGAACTTATATAGCAGCAGAAAGAAAGCGGTTTACGATCGACAAAGTCGAAGAAAAAGGCGCATACAATTTCGTCTCTTATGTCGATAAAGGAGCCGAGAAGATCATCGTCGACGCGTTGAGCGAATTGTTGCCGGAAGCCGGATTTATCGCCGAAGAGGGATCGGGGCGCACGGACGGGGAGGCGCCGTACCAGTGGATTGTCGACCCGTTGGACGGGACGACCAACTTCGTCCACGGCCTGCCGCCCTATGCAGTGAGCATCGCCCTTTGGGACAGCCGTGCGCGCGAAGCGGTGGTTGGCGTGGTGTACGAAGTGACCCTGCAAGAATGCTTCTATACCTGGAAAGGCGCCTCGGCCTCCTATTTGAACGGCAGCCCCATCCGGGTTTCCGAAGTAGCGAAAACAGACGACGCGCTGGTACTCACAGGCCTCGCTTACGGTACCGACGAAGCCGTGTCGCGCCATTTCGAGCACAGCTTTGCCTACTTCAACCGCCACAGCCACGGGGCGCGACGGCTGGGATCGGCCGCTACCGATCTGGTCTATGTGGCCTGCGGGCGGGCCGATGCCTTTTACCAAGTCAACCTGTCGCCGTGGGACGTGGCAGCCGGGGCATTGATCGTGCGGCAGGCGGGCGGCCGGGTGACGGATTTCTGCGGCGGGGATGACTACACCTACGGACGGAGCATCGTGACGGCCGCTCCGGGGATATGGAACGATATTTTCCGGCTCGTGACCGGAAATGAGACCGAAAAAGGCAGCTGCGGATGTTGAGTTACTATCTGATATACCCCGTTGCGTGGTGCCTCGGCAAGCTGCCTTATCCAGTGCAGCTCCTGTTCTCCGACCTGGTCCGGTGGGTGCTGTACGGCGTGGTGCGCTACCGCCGGAAAGTCGTGCGCGCCAACCTGCAGGATTCGTTTCCGGAAAAAAGCCGGGCCGAGCTGCGGCAGATCGAACAAGGCTTCTACAAACATCTGGCGGACGTTTTTATTGAGACCTTGTCGCTGGCCTCCGTTAGCGAGCGGGAGATACGCCGCAGGATGAAGTACCTGAATCTGGACGACCTGATGCGATGGACAGGAGGGCGGTCGTGGATTTCGGCCATGGCGCATTACGGATCGTGGGAATACACCACCAATTTCGACCTATACAAAACGCACGACAATGCGCTGGCGGTGTACCGGCCTTTGAGCGACAAAGGGGCGGATCGCTTTTACCACCGGATTCGCAGCCGGTTCGGGGTCATTCCCGTGCCGATGCACGAAGTCGGGCGCGAAATGGTGCGGCGGGCGCGGATGGGAAGTCACGTGACGCTGGCCTTGATCGCCGACCAGACCCCCGCAGGGCCCGAGATACAGAATTGGACGATGTTTCTGGGGCGGTGGACCCCGTTTTTTACCGGAACCGAAAAAATGGCGCTCAAATTCCGGATGCCGGTGGTCTTTCTCGATGTGCGGAAAGTGCGGCGGGGATACTACGAGGCGCGCTTCGACCTGCTTTACGACGGCGAAGAGCAGGTCGAGGAGGGCGAAATCACCCGCCGGTACGCCGAACGGCTGGAGAGAATGATCCGGCAGCGGCCGGAATTGTGGATGTGGTCGCACCGGAGGTGGAAACACAACGTCGAGGATTGGTTGGCGCAGCATCCGCACGCAGTGAAAATTGCAAACCAGGTTCAGAATGCGGGACGAAGATAAAGGGATGAGCCGGTTGGCCGTGGTGATCCTCAACTGGAACGGAGAGGGATTCCTCCGGCGGTTTCTGCCGAGGGTCGTCGAATACTCTACAGGAGATTATGCCCCGCAGGGGTGCGAAGTGGTTGTGGCCGTGGCCGACAATGCCTCTGCCGACGGCTCTTTGGGCTGGTTGTCGGATACGTACGTCTCCGCCGGTGACGATCGGGTGCGGGTGATCGCTCTCGATGCCAATTACGGATTTACGGGAGGATACAACCGGGCGCTGGCGCATGAAACTTTGGCGGGATTCGATTCTTATTTGCTGCTGAACTCCGATGTCGATGTGACCCCGGGCTGGCTCGTTCCGTTGGCCGCAATCCTGACCGCCGATGCGCGGGTCGGAGCCGTGATGCCGAAACTGCTCGCTTACGGCCGGGAGGATTACTTTGAATATGCGGGAGCCTGCGGCGGATTCATCGACGCGCTGGGTTATCCGTTCTGCCGGGGGCGCATCTTCGGCACCGTCGAAAAGGACAGGGGACAGTACGACACCGTGCGGGACATATTCTGGGCTTCCGGGGCGGCGATGTTAGTGCGGGCGGACTTGTGGCGGGAATTGGGGGGGCTGGACGAAGCGTTTTTCGCCCATATGGAGGAGATCGATTTCTGCTGGCGGCTGCATAGACAAGGCTTCCGGGTGGTCGTTTGTCCGGAGTCCGCGGTGTACCATGTGGGCGGAGGGGCATTGCCCGCCACTTCGCCGCGGAAAACCTACCTTAATTTCCGGAACAACTTGGCTATGCTCTATAAGAACCTGTCCCACAGGCTTTTCGCAGCAGTCTATTTCGTGCGGTTCTGGGCGGATGGATTGCAGGCGTTAGGTTACTTAGCGACCGGGAAATCGTCATTCGCGGGGGCGGTGTTCAGGGGGCACGCGGATTTTTGGCTCCGGATGCGGGAAAAAATGGTGCGCAGGACGGGAAGCGGGGGATATGCGCTGCCGCCCAAAGAGGTGTTGTATCGGGGCAGCGTGGCCTGGCGGTATGTGTTCGGATGGCGCACGTTCGGGAATATGATGTGATATGAAACGATTATTGGCCTCGGTCATTCTATTTTCTACCGTGTCGGCTTGCGGTTCGTCGGTCGGCGGAGCGGGGCAGGCCGGTTCCGCTTCGGCAGCGTCCGATGCGGTGACGGCGGTGCCGGAGCCGAAAACGGCGGTGCCGCAGATCGTGGCGGAATACCCGCACGATGCGAAGGCATATACCCAGGGCCTGCTGTGGGCGGACGGCGGATTCTACGAGAGTACGGGCGAGTACGGGGAATCTTCTTTGCGGTTTGTGGAACCGGCCACGGGAAAGGTCGGGCGGAAAGTGACGCTGCCGGAACGCTATTTCGGCGAAGGGCTGGCTTTGGTCGGGGATTCGCTGCTGTACCAGCTGACCTGGCAGGAGCAGCGCTGCTTCGTGTACCGGAAATCGGATTTCCGGCAGGTGGGCGTTTTTGCGTATTCGGGCGAAGGATGGGGGCTGACATCCGATCGGACAGGGGATTCGCTTTATATGAGCGACGGCAGTTCGTGGGTGCGGGTGCTGGATCCGGCGGATTTCTCGCAGCGGCGGCGATTTCAGGTGCGGGATCATAACGGGCCGGTGACGGAGATCAACGAGCTGGAGTGGATCGGGGATCGGCTGTGGGCGAATCTGTACCTGACCGACAGGATCGCCGTGATCGACCCGGCGACGGGGTACGTGACGCACTATATCGATTGTTCGGCGTTGGAGACGCGGATTGCGCACCGGAGGGGGACGGATGTGCTCAACGGAATCGCGCACGACCCGGCGACGGGGCGTATTTTCTTGACGGGAAAGAACTGGGACAAACTTTTTGAAATCGAAGTCGGATTATGAGAATAGCACTCGTGCAGCAGAATTACAAGGTGGGGGATACCGCGGGGAATGCGGCGAAGATTCGGGCGGCCATCGCTTTTGCTTCGTCGGAAGGGGCCGATATGGCGGTCATGGGGGCGGATGCGGTGACGGGAACGCCGCTTCTGGGGCTGGCGGAGTCGGCGCGGTTCCGGGAACAGGCGGCGAGGGAACTGGCCGGTTTGGAGGCGTTTGCGGCTTCCCGGGGAGTGCGGCTGGTGCTGTCGGACACGGAATGCGAGGGGGTGAAGATCGTCTGTGCGGCGGATCATTTCCGGCACGGAGTGGCGGAGGCCAACAGGGAGCGGATTGCGGCTTCGGCGGTGGAGGAGGGGAGGCCTGTGGTCTGGGTCAATGCGGTGGGGGCGCAGACGGGAACGATCTATTACGGCGGCTCGTGCGTGGCTTATCCATCGGGGAAGGTGCTGGCGTTGCCGCTGTTCGAGGAGGCGATGACGGTGATCGATACGGAGGGTTCTGCGGTTTGCGGGGTGCGGAATGCGGTGTGGGGGGATAGGGTAGAGCAGTTGCACCGGGCGTTGGTACTGGGAGTGCGGGATTATTTTGCTAAGACGGGATGCCGGGATGCGTGCGTGGCGATGTCGGGCGGGATCGACTCGGCGCTGGTGCTGGCTTTGGCGGCGGAGGCGCTGGGGGCGGAGCATGTCAAGACGGTGATGCTGCCGTCGGAGTATTCGACGGATCATTCGGTGACGGATTCGGAGGAGATGATCCGGCGGGTGGGGATTCCGCAGGGGCGGTCGTGGCTGGTGTCTATTGCGCGGACATTCGATGCGGCGCGGGAGGCTTTGCGACCGGTGCTGCTTTCCGCTGCCGGTGCGGCGGCGCGCGGCTTGGCGGAGGAGAATATGCAGGCGCGCATCCGGCTGATGATGACCATGGCGTTGGCGAACAGCCACGGGGCGTTGATGCTGAATACGTCGAACAAGAGCGAGGCGGCGGTGGGCTACGGGACGCTGTACGGGGATACGAGCGGTGCGTTGAGTGTGATCGGGGATGTGTACAAGGGGGATGTCTATGCGCTTGCGCGGCAAATCAACGGGGCGGCGGTAGGCAAGGGGGGAGTTGCGCCCATTCCGGAGCATATTCTGACCAAAGCGCCGTCGGCGGAGCTCAGACCGGGACAGAAGGATAGCGATTCGCTGCCGGATTATCCGGTGCTGGATGCGATTTTGGTGCGGCTCGTCGAGGGGGGGAAGTCGTCGGAGGAGGTGATCGCCGAAGGGTATGACAGGGGGACGGTGGAGCGGGTGTGCAGATTGTTGCTGGCGGGCGATTTCAAGCGTTTCCAGCTGCCGCCGGCGCTGCGGGTGTCGGGGTGTACGTTCGGGGTGGAGTGGCGGTGGCCTATTACGGCAGCCAAAGTATTATAAATCGTACATTTAGCATGACGGGGTTGCAATCTCCCGCAGCGGAGGGGCGGTGCCGCTCAGCTTTTTCATGTCAAAACACGGCATGCCCGGGTCTGCCGTGTCTACCCGCTTCCGGGGGTGCTTTCGCGTGCGGAGAAAGACGGTTCGGCCAATGATCTCCCGATGACGCCCCGGAGCCACCCCGAGCGGGAGACTTAGGCGAAACAAACTCCCCGGCTCGAGTGCTGAGCGGCCCCGTTGGCTTCGGCCAAGAGAGGGTGCAAAAGACTGCACGTCTCCGTTCTGGTGCGAAAAATATTCCGCGTAGCGGGCGGGCCGCAGCCTCCCCCGGCGGAGGCCCGCAACTCTTTGATCGCTTGCGCGAGAGTTGCGTTCCCCGCAGGCTGCGGCCGAAATGATGAAGAGACCCTTACCACTCGGGGCAGCGGGGCAAAGAGAAATGAGGCGCACGCGAAAGCATTCCCGGAAGCGTCGTGTTTTGCCTTGAGGGGGCCGCGCAGGATGTGCGGACTCCCGACAAGGCGAAACCGGCTGGAGGCACTTTCTTTGTCTACTTTCTTTGGTGGCAAAGAAAGTAGAAGCCCCGCCG
>NZ_CANQYJ010000018.1 GCF_947628055.1 uncultured Rikenella sp. | reverse complement strand
GGGCGTGTGGCCCCGGAACGGCAGCCGGCATTCGATGTCGTCCGGCATAAGAAAACCTATCAAACTCATTGTGTTATAGGGGGTTACGGGTATGATTTGCAGGATGAAAAACGGGTGCTGCTCGCTTTTTTGATCAATCTGTTGGGAGGGCCGTTCTCGGTGTCGCGGCTCAATATGCAGCTGAGGGAGCGATACGGGCTGACTTACAATGTGGAGGCGGGATATGTGCCGTATGGGGACAGCGGGGTCTACACGATCTATCTGGGGTGCGACCGGGAGAATCTCGACCGGTCTATCGAGTTGGTACGGCGTGAGTTGCAACGGTTATGCGAAGTGAAACTTACGACGGTGCAGCTGGCGCGGGCCAAGCGGCAGTTCATCGGGCAACTGATCCTCTCGTCGGAAAATACGGAGAATCTGATGCTGGGGATTGCCAAGAGTGTGCTGGTTTACAATACGTTCGACAGCACGGCGGAGATTGCGGCCAAGATCGAGGCGATTACGGCCGATGAACTGTGGGAGGCGGCGAACGAAATTTTTACGGAAAAGAACCAGTATTCTTTGATATATAAGTAGTTATGACTTTCGATTTGGAGCGATACATCCTCGATCACATTTCGCCGGAGGATCCGGTGCTGGCGGAGCTGGACCGGCAGACACACCTGCGGGTGATCCAGCCTCGGATGCTGTCCGGGCATTTGCAAGGGCAGCTGCTGACGATGCTGACGCAGATGGTCAGGCCGAGGTATGTACTTGAGTTGGGGACTTTTACGGGTTATTCGGCGATTGCGATGGCGAGGGGATTAGATTTGCCGGGGGCGGTGCTGCATACGGTCGAAAAGAATGACGAGTTGTATGATTTTGCAGCGGAGTATATCGAACGGGCGGGGGTGCGGGAGCGTGTCGTGCAACACATCGGGCCGGCGTTGGAGGTGGTGCCGCGGTTGGGGCTGGTGTTCGATCTGGTTTTTATCGATGCGGACAAGCGGGAGTACCCGGACTATTACCGGATGCTGATGGAGGGAGGGATGGTGCGGTCGGGAAGTATTCTGTTGGCCGACAATGTGTTGTGGAGCGGAAAGGTGGCGGACGCGGATGCTTCTGCCGGCGGCAGCGATCGCCAGACGCAGGGGATTTTGAAGTTCAATCGAATGGTGCGGGAAGATGCGCGGGTCGAAAAAGTCATTGTGCCGATGCGGGACGGGCTGACCCTTATTCGCGTGAAATAATCGCGCGGTTTCCGTTGCATTTGCGCATCATCCAAAGGGTCGCTTTGGTCAAACCGTAAGCGACGGCCAAGACAGCGATCGCCGCCGCCCCTGACGGCACATTGCTCACGTAACTGACATACAGTCCGACGAGTGTCGCCGCACTGCCAATCACGCAAGACCAGATCGTGATGCGTTTGTAATCTCGCGTCATCGTACCGGCGATCACCGCCGGCATCGTCAGCAGCGACATCAGCAGAACAATCCCCATCGTTTTGATATTTAACACGATCGTTATCGCAATCAAGATCATCATCGCATAGCCGATCATCGCGACCGGCAGCCGCTGCGTGGCGGCGAACTCGCGGTCGAAAGCCGTGTAGACGATCGCCCGGTAGCAAAGGCCGAGGAGCAGGAGCAATCCTGCATCCAACGCACACAGCCACAGCAGGTTCACCCGATCTACCAGCAGGATGTTTCCGAATAGGAAGCTCATCAGATTCGGTGCATAGCCCGGGGTCAGGAAGACGAAAATAATCCCGACCGACATCCCGACCGACCACAGAATCCCGGTGGCCGCATCTTCGCTGATCCGTCCTTTTCGGCTGAAAAGTTCGATCCCTATGGCCGAGCAAACGGCGAAAATCAATGCTCCGACCAGCGGATTGGCCCCCAAGTAATAGGCGATTCCGATCCCGCCGAATGAAGCGTGGGTAATGCCGCCGCTCATAAAAACCAGCCGTCGCGACACGATATAGGTGCCTATGATGCCGCAGGCGATCCCCGACAATACGGCGGCGAGCGCAGCATTTCCCAAAAATCGGTAGCTGAATATCTCCTGTATGAATTCGATCATCGGTTTTCCTGTTTGTCGGGTTCACAGCAGGCACATCCCCGGTGTGGCGACAGCACGGTATGAGGCACCGGCCCGTGCGAAATCAACTGAATCGGACAGTCGTACTCCTGCAACTGTTCCGGCGTGATGATGTTCGACGGATGATAATGGAAGCACCGGTTGATGCAGACGATGCTTTTCACATAGCGGCTGATTGTCCCCAAATCGTGCGATACCATGATGATCGCCATCCGCCGGTTCAGTTCCGCCAGCAGTTCGTAGAGTTCCTTTTCAAATCGGTTGTCCACAAAAGTCGTCGGTTCGTCCAGTATCAACAGTTGCGGATCGGAGATTAAGGCCCGGCAGAGCAGTACGCGTTGCAATTCGCCGCCGGAAAGAGCGCCGATCGTGCGTCGGGCGAGCCGGCCGATGCCGATCTCCTTTAACAACTCTCCCGCCCGTTCCCGGTCTGTGTGGCCGTACCTCCCGAACACCCCCTTGCGTGCACTCAATCCGGAGAGGACGACATCGACGACCGAGATCGGGAAGTTCCGGTCGATGCTTTTGGTCTGCGGCAGGTAGCCTGTCCGCAATCCGTCGGAGTGGTACTCGATCGTGCCGCCCAGCGGCCGCAGTGCGCCGGTCAGAGTGCGGATGAAGGTGGTTTTGCCCCCTCCGTTCGGCCCGATCACGCCGATATAGTCGCTGTCATGGACGGTCAGGTCGATGCCGCTCACAATCGGGACTTCGTCCGGATACCCCACGGCCAGATTTTGGATTCGGAGCAGTTCCATCGTCAGTCGTTCAGGATTACTCGGAGGCTGTCGGTCAAACGGTACAGGTTGCCCATCCAGTCCGGAGCCAGCGGATCGAACTCCACGGCTCTTCCTCCCGGCAGTTCGCGTGCGATTGTCCGTGCCGCCGCATCGCTGGTCTGTCGTTGGAATAATACCGCTTTTATCCCCATCCGTTGCAGCGAGTCCGTCAATTGTTTCATCGCTTTGACGCTCGGTTCTTTGCCGTCGGTCTCGACAGCAATTTGATTCAGTCCGTAATCGTTGGCAAAGTAGGTGAGCGAGGTGTGGCCGATCGCAAAATCTTTGCGCTTGGCTCCCGAAAGAGTTTGACGGATATACCGATCCAATGTATCGATACGCTTCTTGAAACGTTCTGCCCGCTCTTTGTAAATCGAGGCCGAACCGGGCCTGTATGCCGTCAGAAGCTCGGCAATCCGGTCTCCCATGCCGCCGACGATCTTCGGCGAGAGCCAAATGTGCGGGTCGATTCCATACCCGTGGCGGTGGCCGCGGCTGTGACTGCAATCCCCTTCCAGTACATCGACCTCTTCGGAAAGATCCAAAACCGCCGTATTCGGAGCGATGTCCCGGATTTTATCGGACAAAGCCCGCTCGAAGTCGATCAAGCCCGTCGACACGTAAGCCTGTGCATCGGCCAAGGCTCTGATTTGCTGTACCGTCGGCTCGTAGCTTTCGGGCGAGGTGGTTTCCGGCACCAGCACTTCGATTCGTGTCCCTGAATCCGCAATCTGTTCTACCACATATTTCAGGGGGGCGATAGATACGTATACGACTTCTTCCTCCGGTTCGGATGTATGTCCGCAACCGATTAAGAACAAGGTCAATAGGGGGATAATTCTTTTCATATTAAAACAGTCTTCCGCCGATAGTCTGCATCCATTCTTCCAAACACGAAATATCCACCGGGGTAAAATCGTCCGGCTTGTCGCTGTCTATGTCCAATATGCCGGTCACTTGGCCTTTCGCGTCGAATACGGGGATGACGATCTCGGATTTCGATTCGGAACTGCATGCGATGTGTCCGGGAAACGTGTCCACGTCGGGAACCCGTATGCTTCGACGTGCTTTCCATGCCGCACCGCATACTCCTTTGCCGAATCCGATCCGGCTGCAGGCCAACGGCCCCTGAAATGGCCCTAATACCAACTCTTGCCCGACCACGCGGTAAAAGCCTACCCAGAAGAAGCCGAAAGCCTGCCGTAAAACCGCAGCCACATTGGCCATGTTCGCGATCGGATCACTTTCGCCGGCGACGAGTGCCTGGATTTGCGGAAGCAGGGCGGTGTACAATTCGCGTCTGTCGGCTGTTGGCGGTATTATCAAATTTTCGGCCATGGGTTGATGTCTGGTCACAGAGGAAAACAAAGGTAATGAAAAAAGCCTTTCTTTCCCGGAGGAAAGAAAGGCCCGCATAGGTGTAATTCTGTTCCGAAGAACGTTAGTCGTTCAGCGAGAAGCGTTTGTAAGCCACCACCGTCGCATCTTTATTGGCATTGTGGATGAACTGCGCCACCGTCTGTTTGTTGTCTTTCACTAATGCCTGGTTCAACAGCGTAGATTCCTTGAGGAATTTATTGACTTTCCCTTCGGCGATCTTGTCGAGCATGGCTTCCGGCTTGCCTTCCAGACGTGCCTGTTCGCGACCGATTTCACGTTCTTTTTCGAGCACGTCCGCCGGGCAGTCTTCCTTGCTGATCGAGATCGGAGCCATTGCAGCCGCCTGCATGGCCACGTCGTGTGCCACGTCCGCCGGAATCTGGGCGTTAAAGCCCACCAGCGTCCCCAACTTGTTGTTCATATGAACATAGCTTGCACACTGTTCCGCTTCGATCTTGGCATAGAATGCCAGTTCGATTTTTTCGCCGGTCTGGCCCGATTTTGCGGTCACCATTTCCTCGACGGTCTGCCCCCCGACTTTCAATGCCTTGAGCGCGTCGAGATCCGCCACATCGTTCTTGATTGCGATGTCGAGCATCTCGTTCACCGTCTTGATAAATTCTTCGTTCTTTGCCACGAAGTCGGTTTCGCAGGCCAGGCAGATCATGTATCCTTTTCGGTCTCCGTCGGTCAGTTTGGCGGCGACCACGCCTTCGGTAGCTTCGCGGTCGGCGCGTTTGCTGGCGACGAGTTTGCCTTTTTCGCGGATGATGTCCTGTGCGCGGTCGAAGTCGCCGTTGGCTTCCACGAGTGCTTTTTTGCAGTCCATCATGCCTGCGCCGGTCATTTTACGTAATTTGGCTACGTCTGCGGCTTTGATTTCCATAGGTCGTTCCTTTCTAAGGTTTATTGATTAAAGACGTAACGTGCCGCGAGTTTAGTATGTTCCAACAGACTCCCGGCACGCTGACGCTTTTGTCGTATGTTATAATAGAGCCGTGTCGTGTATTATTCGGCAGCGCTTTCAGGAGCCGGTTCGGTTTCGGCCTGCGCCGAAGCAGCCGTTTCAACTGCTTCGCTTTCGTTTTCAGCCGCCTTTTTGGTTCGCGGACGGGCTTCTTTCTTGGCCGGAGCAGCGCTTTTCGCCGTTTCAGCCGCCTCTTTTTCCTTTTCCACCTTCCGTTCGGCCAGCCCTTCCTGAATAGCCGTCGTCACGGTATCGAGGATGACTGCGATCGATTTGGTAGCGTCGTCGTTCGCCGGGATCACGTAGTCGATATGGGTGGGGTCACAACAAGTATCAACCATGGCGAACACCGGAATATTGAGGCGTTTGGCCTCTTTCACGGCATTGGCTTCTTTCTGTACGTCGATCACGAACAACGCTGCCGGCAGACGGGTCAGGTCTGCGATCGAGCCGAGGTTCTTTTCGAGTTTGGCGCGCTGGCGCGAGATTTGGAGTTTTTCGCGTTTGCTGAAGTTATCGTAAGTTCCGTCGTTGCTGAGCTTATCGATCGTGGCCATTTTCTTAACGGCTTTCCGGATGGTGGGGAAGTTGGTGAGCATCCCGCCCGGCCAGCGTTCGGTCACGTAAGGCATCGCCACTGCCGCCACTTTTTCCGCCACAATCTCTTTGGCCTGTTTTTTCGTGGCCACGAAAAGGATTTTGCGTCCCGATTTGGCGATCTGTTTGAGTGCAGCTGCCGCTTCGTCGAGTTTGACTACGGTTTTATGCAGGTCGATGATATGGATCCCGTTCTTTTCCATAAAGATATAGGGAGCCATTTTCGGGTTCCACTTCCGTTTGAGGTGTCCGAAGTGTACGCCTGCCTCTAAAAGTTGATTGAAGTCTGTTCTTGGCATTTTTTCGATTTTTAAAAATCTGTTTTTAACTCTTTCGTCACCGTTCCGGTAGCGTTTTGCCGACACAAAGCGAATGCCGGGAAAAAACAGTCCGGTGCGGTTTCCCGCGTCTTATGCAACGAAGCGGTAGTACTGTATGGGTAGTCTGCGTTCGTTTGGGCCGACAGTGAGGCCGGTAACATAAGCCGTGCAAATAATTAGGCGGAGCATGGCAGGTTCCGCCCGCGTGAACGGATGATTACCGTTTGCTGAACTGGAACCGTTTGCGTGCTCCCGGCCGTCCCGGTTTTTTCCGTTCCACCACCCGTGCGTCCCGGGTCAGGAATCCGTTTTTCTTGAGTTCCGGCCGCAGTTCGGCGTCCATTTCGATCAGGCAGCGTGAAATCCCGAGCCGTGCCGCTTCAGCCTGCCCTTTGACCCCGCCGCCAGTCAGGTTGATTTTGATGTCCACCCCTTCGGTCAGGTTGGTAACCAACAGCGGTTGCTTAACGACATACTGGAAGATTTCCAACGGAAAATAGTTTTCCATCGGACGGTCGTTGATCGTGATCTTCCCGCTCCCCCCCGCAGTGAGGTATACGCGTGCAACGGCTGATTTTCTACGGCCTACGGCGTTTACAACTTCTTGACTCATTATTTAATATCGTTTAATTTGATGGTTTTGGGGCTTTGTGCCGTGTGGGGATGTTCTGCCCCCGCATAGACTTTCAGGTTGCCGAATAGAGCCGCGCCCAGGCGGTTCTTGGGCAGCATTCCTTTGACGGCTTTTTCGATGACGAAGGTCGGTTTCTTGGCCAGGTAATCCGCCGGCGTTGCGAAGCGCTGTCCGCCCGGATAGCCCGTGTGGCGCGTGTAGACCTTGTCGGTCATCTTTTTGCCCGTGAGTCGGATCTTGTCGGCGTTGATAATGATTACATTATCGCCGCAGTCGACGTGGGGAGTGTAGCTGGGCTTGTTCTTGCCGCGCAGGATTTTGGCCACCTGCGATGCGAGCCGCCCCAGCACTGCATCCGTCGCATCGATGACATACCACTCTTTATTGGCAGTCGCCGCATTGACAGAGATAGTTTTGTAGCTTAATGACTCCACTGTTTTTGCGTGTTTGTTGGTTAATACTGTGTTTGTTGTGACCCATTCCCATACTTTATGGGGCGTGCAAAGGTAAGCATTTTTCGTTAGTTTACAAATATTTCGGAGCCGAGATGCGCTTTCGGAGGTCGTTCCGGAGTCTTTTCCCGATATTTTGATTACCTTGCGCTTTCCATTCACGACAGATCGGTTTGCCTATGGCGAGATATTTTATCGAATTGACTTATAACGGAGCCGGTTACAACGGCTGGCAGCGGCAGCCGGATGCGCCTTCCGTGCAGGAAACGCTGGAAAAGGGCGTCTCCACCCTGCTCGGTGCGCCGCACGAGATCGTAGGGGCGGGGCGGACCGATACGGGGGTGCATGCGGCGTTCGCCGTGGCGCATTTCGATACCGGTGCCGAAGCCGCGAAAATACTCGATCGGCAGTTCGTGTATCATCTGAATTGCATTTTACCCAAGGATATTGCCGTAAAGAAAATATATGCCGTACCGGACGGCAGGCATGCCCGGTTCGATGCGCGCAGGCGGGAGTACAAGTATTATATCACGACGGTGAAAGATCCCTTTTCCACGAACACCGCATGGCAGATCACGCAGCCGCTCGATGTGGATGCGATGCAGACGGCGGCGGTGTCGCTCATGCGGTACGAAGATTTCACGTCGTTCGCCAAACTGCATGCGGACAATAAAACCAATCGCTGTACGATTTTCGGGGCGAACTGGCAGGAAGAAGGGGATCGGCTTGTCTTTACGATTGCCGCCGACCGGTTTCTGCGGGGGATGGTGCGGGCGATAGTGGGGACGCTGGTGGATGTGGGGCGGGGGAAGATAACCCCGGCGCAGTTCTGCTCGATCATCGAGAGCAAGGCGCGGGCCGAAGCGAGTGCCCAGGCGCCGGCGCACGGTCTGTTTTTGACGGATGTACAATATTAATTTTCAAATAAAATGAAAGAGATAACCGAATTGGAGCCTAAGGCTCTTTGGAAGCAGTTCGCCAAGGTCTGCTCGATCCCGCACCCTTCCAAACACGAGGAGAAGCTGCGGCAGTATGTGATTGATTTCGCGCAGTCGCACGGCTTGGAGTACCGGCAGGACGCGGTGGGGAACGTGGTGGTGCGCAAACCGGCTGCGGCGGGATATGAAGGGCATCCGACGGTGGTTTTGCAGGCGCATATGGATATGGTGCCGCAGAAGAACAGCGATCTGAAGTTCAATTTCGAGACCGATCCGATCCGGCCGTATGTGGACGGCGAGTGGGTGACGGCCGACGGGACGACCCTCGGGGCGGACGACGGAATGGGGGTCAGTGCGATGCTGGCGGTTTTGGAGGGGAAGGATATTCCGCATCCGGCGCTCGAATGTCTTTTCACGGTGGACGAGGAGACGGGGCTGACGGGGGCCAATCAGTTGGGCGACGGGATGCTCTCGGGGGATATACTCATCAATCTCGACTCGGAGGACGAGGGCGAATTGTACGTGGGATGTGCGGGGGCGGTCAATGTGACGGCCAATTTTGAATACAAGGAGGTGGCTACGCCGGACGATTCGGTGGGGTATGAGGTGGCGCTTTCGGGGCTGAAGGGGGGACATTCCGGAATGGAGATTATTTTGCAGCGGGGGAATGCGAACAAGTTATTGACGCGGTTCCTGCGCGAGAATCCGTATGTGCGGATTTCGACGATCGATGCGGGGGGGCTGCGGAATGCCATTCCGCGCGAGGCGCGGGCGATCGTGGCGGTGCCGGTTGCTCAGACTGCCGGATTTGAAAAGGCGGCTGAGGATTTCGAGCAGACGATTCGGCGGGAATTTGCGCTGGTCGAGGATAGCATTCGATTCGGGGTTCGGCGGGTCGATACGCCGGCGATCGTGGCGGCATGCGATTTCCAGACGCGTTTCGTGGCGGCGCTGACGGCCATGCCGAACGGGATCATGCGCATGAGCGATGCGGTGCCGGGGTTGGTCGAGACTTCGACGAATATGTCGCGTGTCCAGCTGGCGGACGGAAAGGCGCAACTGCTTTTTATGGTGCGTTGTATGGTCAATTACGGCAAAAAACAGGTGGTGGCGATGATCGAATCGGTGGCGTCGTTGGCGGGGGGGCGGATCGAAACCCAGGGCGACTATGACGGCTGGGCGCCGAATCCGGATTCCAAAATCTTGCATGTGATGAAGGAGGGGTACGAAAAACTTTTCGGCCGGATGCCGGAGGTGAAGGCGATTCATGCGGGGCTGGAGTGCGGCATTATCGGGGCGAAGTATCCGCAATTGGATATGGTTTCGGTCGGGCCGACGATGCGTTATCCGCATTCGCCGGACGAAAAGGTCGAAATTGCGTCGGTGGTGAAATTCTATGATTTCCTGCTCTATACGCTCAAGAATCTGTAATCGCTCCTGACTTCGATTGTACAAAACGGAGGGCATCTGTTACCGGATGCACCTCCGTTTTTTGTTCATGGCGTTTTGCCTCTTTGGGGGCGGTCGAGCGGGCAATTGGGGCTGTCGATTTGTGTTATCGGTCTGTTGTTTGGTGAGGTGGGTGGTGCAAATTATTCGGTTGAGGTGCCAAGCGACATTGTGTGCGAGTTTTGTTTGGGGAAAATTGTTATAGCGATGCGTCGTATCGCCTGCCCAGCGCGGGGCCCCGTTGGGGCTTTTGTTAGAGTTGGAGAGGACTTAGTTAAGCGGGGCCAGCCTGGCCTGAGGGCAGTATTCTCCGGATGATGAGGTGCAAACTCTCGGCTCGGGTGCCGAGCGGCACTGCCTGCCCGGCGTAAGGGTAGTACCCTCAAACTCCCCGCGCGCGATAGCTGGAATAGGAATCGTTCACAAGCGTGAATTACTTTTGAACAGGATTTCCGCCAGCGCGCGGACAAAGCATGTTCATCTCCGCGCGCCACGCCGAAAGAGGAAAATCGACGGTTTTAACGAAAGTTGAAACCGAATGATTTTCCCGGCGCGCGGGAAGTGGATGTTTCGATATCCGACTCGGAGAGTCGGGCGCCCCGAAGCCACCCGGCGCGGAGGGGCGCAACACGCGCTGCTTGTTGCTTCTCCGCTGGCTTCGGGACGGGGTTGCGGCGTGCCTGGTTTTACGAACCGGATTTCTGCCAGCGCGCGGGCAAAAAACTGTTTCTGGTCTGTGTGGGCCGGAGCCAGCGGGCCTGTTTAGGGCAGTTCCAGCCCGGCTTGAGTGCCCAGCGGTACCGGGCTTTCGCCGAGAGAGGCTGCGGCCTGACATCGGGAGATCAGGGAAACGGTTTTGCAAAGCATAGTCCGCCACCAGCAGAGTAATTATTGGGATAAGCCATGCCGAGCAGCCCCGTCCGACGCCGGCGGAGCTGTTTAGGGCAGTTCCAGCCCGGCTCGAGTGCCGAGCGGCATCGGCCCGCCCGGTTCTGCGAACCGGATTTACTAATGTGCAGAGAGTTGCAGAGAAAGCCAAAGCCTGCGGTGCCGGCGTGAGCCGAAAAAACGACCCCAAAGAATGCAGGTACAATTATAATCGCGATCATTGATTTTCGATCGGCCGAAAAAGAGGGTATCACGTTTCAGCATCGTTCGCCAGCCGTTCCCGCTTTCGATACATCCTGCGAAAGGCTGGCAAAGAAAAAATATTTTCCCGGCAGGAACCGAGCATCCGCAAGTCATGCCGTAATGAAAACCCGCATCCGGTAGAGCGGCCAAGTGATCAGCCAGCAAAGGATAACCATCGTCAGCGACCACATCAGCGAAGCCACCGAGTCCGGCACATGATAGCTTTGGTAAAAACCGTACACCGCTGGTGTCACGCCCCAAAGAGCGAACATCTTAGCCAGAACGACCGAAAGACAGTAAATGAACAGCGAGTTGGTACCCGCAATGGCCCAGAATTCGCACCATTTCCGGGCCTGCATATATTCGATGACAAACGACAGTATGCTCCAAACCGCCATCGCCGTCCCCGAGGTGAACAAGACGTAACTTCCCGTCCAGAGTTGTTTGTTCATCGGCCAGAACAGACCGGACAGGATTCCGGCTCCCGTAAGCAACAAACCGGTTATCATCAGCGGGCCGATACCTCCGCTCGCACTGTTGGGCCGATCCATCATCCTCCCGGCCAGATAGCCGATCAAAACGCTCGCGATGGCCGGAATCGTGCCGAGCAATCCTTCCGGATCGAAAGTCGGCGTCAGCAAATGGTACGGTTTCAGCAAAGCCGCGTCCACCCGTCCCACGAGGCCGGTGCCCCAGGCATCCAACAAAAACCAGTATCCGACCAGCAAAATAATCACGCTGAACACGACAGCCCGCACGCGCGGCATATAGAGCGTGAGGATCGCGGCAAAGAAATAGGCCAGCGCGATCCGTTGAAGTACTCCCGGAATGCGGACGAAAGCGAAATAGTCGTCGAACGGCATCCAGTTCAGCAGCAGGCCTAAGGCGAATAGGATCAACGTGCGTCGGAAGATATGCCCCAGCTGCCTCGACTTGGACTTGCTGCTATGTATCCCGTAATCGTGCCGGTGGGTGGAAAACCACATCGCCGCCCCCATAATGAAAAGGAAAGAAGGAAAAATCATGTCGGCAAACGTGACGCCGTCCCAACGGCTGTGCACCAAAGGGGCGAAAACCGATCCTCCGGTCTGGTTGTTGAGGACGATCATCGTCAGTATGATCATGCCGCGGAAAACGTCGAGCGATAGGAACCTTTTCATGGGGCCGGATCGAAATATCGATAAATCACTGACAAAGATAGCGTTTTATCCGGAAAAAGTAAGTTCGGGCCTGTATTTTCTCGACAACCGGCCCGACTGGGAACCGCGTGTGGCAGTGGAATGGCAGGTTCGGCCGGTGTGGGTGGCACTTTCGGTGGGGGCGTCTTTCTTGTTAAGCCGGAGCCATGCCGGGGCGAATGTGAGATTTCGGACTGTCAGTATTCGATGAATCGATTCACATCCACCCCAGTTTCTTTGCCACGCGACAGGCTTCGATGGAATTTCCCGCTTGAAGTTTATGCAAAATGTTTTGCCGGTGCCGGTTTACCGTATGCAGGCTGATCGATAATTCGTTGGCAATGATTTTGCTGGTTTTTCCCGTATCGATGGAACGCAGGATTTCCTGCTCCCGGTCGGATAGCAGACTGTTGCTGTTTGGCACAGCCAACTCGAAAGAGTGTCCGTTGAGGGTGTCGGTCACGAAGCATTGCGAGGTAAATTCGGCGGACAGATTATAGAGGCATAAAGCCAGTTCGGGCGAGCACTCCGCCGCTGGATGCGATAGGTAAAAAATGCGGTGTATGACGGGGCGGTATCGACCGGCCGCATCCCGCAGACGCAAGCAGCCGGTCAGGTAATGGTCGGGGCGTTTGTGCGGGGCGAGGCGTTGCTGATATTGAAAGAAATGCCACTCCTGCCGGTATTTCCGTGATCGATCGTCCGGGTGAATGCGTTCCAGAATTTCCGTTTCCCAAATGGAGCCGATTTCTCGATAAGCGTCTTGTTTTCCCAAGCCCAGTACGGTTGCGGCTGCTCCGTAATAGATATGGCTTTTCCGGCTCCGGAGATCGCTCAGGACGGCGATGGAATTTTCGATCCGTGCATATCCGGCGGCGATTTTTTTGTATGCTTCCAGCTCCGAGGCGCACAGGTGCGTGCCGGGATGGGCGGGACGGTGCGATAATGCTTTGTCCAATAGGGCCGAGACGTTCATCGAATGGTTATTAATCAGTATTGTTCGTTTGGAAACCGGACGTTATTTTCGTGCAAAAATAACTTAAATCGAAAGTTTGTTTTATGAAAATGAAAAAATCGGGAATGCTCGGCCAATTGTTTTTCGCCGGTTTGATCGGTCTGTCGTTACCGCGGGCCGGGGCGCAGACTTTGGAGAAAATGCAGTGGTTCAACGAGCCGCAGACTTGGAGCATCGAAGGGAATGTGTTATGTATGAAAGTCACGCCGCACAGCGATTACTGGCGGATCTCGCATTATGGCTTTACGGTGGATGACGCTCCGTTCTACTTTGCAAGGTACGGCGGCGAATTTGAGGCGAAAGTCAAAATATCGGGAGATTATCGAACCCGTTTCGATCAGGCGGGGTTGATGATCCGGATCGACTGCGAGAATTACATCAAAGCCGGAATCGAGTTTGTGGATGGGAAATTCAATTTGAGTACGGTCGTGACCCATCGGACGAGCGATTGGAGTGTCATTCCGTTGGAGCGTCCGGTGCCGTTCGTGTGGATCAAGGCGGTGCGGCGGTTGGATGCCGTGGAGATATTCTATTCGTTCGACGATGAGACTTATGTCTTGATGCGGAATGCGTGGATAGAGGACAATCGGCCCGTTGAGGTGGGGCTGATGGCTGCGTGTCCGGACGGCGAAGGGTTCGACGTGAGGTTCGAACAGTTTCGGGTGAAGCATCTGCCCGACCTTCGGCGGCTGGAGTGGCTGGATAAGAATCAATAAAAGAAACGCGGGGAACCAAGTAAGGTTCCCCGCGTCCGATCGTAGATATTTATGCGCTCGGAGCTGGCTCAGAGCATGTTCCGGGATTCGGTAACCGCCTCTTTGTTCACTTTTTTGATCAAGCCCGCCAGCACCGTTCCCGGCCCGAGTTCCGTAAACGACGTCGCGCCGTCGGCGATCATATTCCGAACGGTCTGCGTCCAGCGCACCGGAGCCGTCAGTTGCGCAATCAGGTTCGCCTTGATCTTTTCCGGGTCGGTGTACGGTTTGGCGTCCACATTCTGATACACCGGACATACCGGGGTCGTGAACTTCGCCGCCTGGATCGCCGCTTCGAGTTCCACCCGGGCCGGCTCCATCAGCGGCGAGTGGAAAGCCCCTCCCACGCTCAGTTTCAGTGCCCGTTTCGCCCCTTTGGCCGTCAGTTGTTCGCACGCCTTGTCGATCCCCTCGATCGAACCCGAAATCACCAATTGCCCCGGACAATTGTAGTTCGCCGCCACAACCACCTCCGGAATCGAAGCGCAAACTTCCTCGATCGTTTCGTCCGGCAGAGCGATGATCGCCGCCATAGTCGAAGGCTGCAATTCGCACGCTTTCTGCATCGCCTGCGCCCGTTTCGACACCAATTTCAGCCCCTCTTCAAAGCTCAACGCTCCGGCAGCCACCAACGCACTGAACTCACCCAACGAATGGCCCGCCGTCATTTCCGGTGCGAAATCCGGCAGCGATTTGGCCAGAATCACCGAGTGGAGAAATACCGCCGGCTGGGTCACTTTGGTCTGTTTGAGTTCGTCGGTCGTCCCGCCGAACATGATGTCCGTGATGCGGAAACCGAGAATCTCGTTCGCTTTTTCAAACAATTCTTTCGCCGCCGGCACGGTGTCGTACAACTCTTTGCCCATGCCGGTGAACTGTGCGCCCTGACCGGGGAAAACGTATGCTTTCATGCTTGGTTCTGTGTTAAAGATATGGGCAAATATAAACGTTTTTTTAGAAATGCTTTTCCTCTTTGTTGCAAGCGGCCATGCGGCTCGGACGGTAGGGGTATATCCCGAAAAAACGTTATATTTGTCGTTTGGAAAAACGCTTTCTTATGAAACGATTTTTTGTTGCCGTCGTTTTGTTCGGCGCGATCTCCGGTGTGCAGGCCGGGCCGAAAAAATATGCCGCTCCGTATGCGATTTCTGCGGGGCAGGAGTTGCCGCGTTCGGTGTTCGTGAGCTATCGGAGTCAGAAGGATGCTTTCCGGAACGATTTCGACAGCTCGCAATACTATATCGGGTTGAACGGGGAGTGGAGTTGTCGGTTTTTCGCTTCGGAAGCCGCCGTGCCGCGGCAGTTGGTCGGCGAGGCGGGCGAGTGGGAGCGGATGATCGACGGTTGGGACAAGGTGACCCTGCCGGGGGCGTGGGAGCTGGAGGGACATGGAGGGCAGGGGAGTGCGGTGTTCGCTTCACGGGCGTATGACTTTGCGGAAAACCGGCGGCAGGTGCGGCCTCCGGTTTTGCCGGGGACGGCACCGGTGGCGGTGTATGTGCGGAAATTTACCGTGCCGTTCGACCTGTTCGACAAGGCCCATTTCCTGCATATCGGGGCGGTGAAAGCGGGCGCTCGGGTCTATGTCAATGGCAAGGAGGTGGGGTTCAGCCGGCGGGATTCGAAAAACCCGGTCGAGTTCGACGTGACGAAATACGTGGGCGAGGGGCGGAACTGGGTGGCGATCGTCGTGCCGCAGTGGACTGAGGCGAGCTACTTGGAAGACTGGGAGGCATGGCGGTTGTCGGGGGTCAATCGGGATTTGTACCTTTTTGCGCAGCCGAAGATCCGGATGCGGGATTTCCTGGTGCAGACGACTTTGGATCCGAGCTATACCAACGGCTTGCTGGAGACGGCGATGCTGCTCAAGACGCAGTTGCTCAATCCGTTTTCGGTGACGGTTTACTACGACCTGTACGATCCGCAGGGCAAGTTGGTGAACAGCGATTTTCGGGATGTGGAGGTCGGAATGCGGCTCGAGGACACGGTTCGCTTTACGGCTTCGATTCCGAACGTGGCGAAGTGGACGGCGGAGCAGCCGAATCTGTACACCATATTGTATCGGATCAAGCGCGAGGGGCGGTTCACGGAGTACGTGGCGTGCCGGGTGGGGTTCCGGACGGTCGAAGCCCGGGGCGAGCGGTTTTTGGTCAATGGCAATCCGGTGATTTTCAAGGGGGTCAATCTGGCGGAACACGATGTACGGACGGGGAACGTCGTGGATACGGCCCGGATGCGGCAGATGCTCGAGGAGATGAAACGGGCGGGGGTGAATGCCATCCGGACGGACGGCTATCCGCTGCCGTACAGTTTTTACCGGCTTTGCGACGAGCTGGGATTCTATGTCTGCGATGTGGCGGACATCAATACGTGGGGGCTGGGCACGAGCCGGAACAAAGGCGGGAATATCTCGAACGATCCGGCGTGGCGGGAGGCTTTCTTAGCGCGGATCGACGCGATGTACGAGCGGAACAAGAATCATCCGTCGGTGGTGATGTGGTCGCTGGGGGATCGGTCGGGGAACGGATATAATATGTATCAGGGGTATCTGATGCTCAAGGGGAAGGAGCGGACGCGGCCGGTGGTCTACAACGGGGCGGGGCTGGAGTGGAACACGGATGTATACTGTCCGGACTATCCGAAGTCGGCGGTCAATGGGTCGGGGAGGCCGTTCGTGCCGTCGCGGGCGGCGTTCGATTCGGTCTGGTGGACGACGCCGGGCTTGCAGGGGGCGTTCTTGGAGCGGTGGAACGATATGTCTTTGGCGGCGGCTGTGCCAGGCGGGAAATTCATCTTGTCGGACGATTACAAGCGTCGGCCGGCGGAGGGTGGAAAGGTCGATCTGGCGTCGGTGGCGGGAAACGAGGCGGTGCGGCGCTTGTTTGCGAACGTGGCGATCACGCAGGTCGATGCGGCACGAGGGATTTATCGGTTCGAGAACCGGTTGCAGTTCACTGATTTGGAACGGTTTACGGTCTCCTATCGTTTGACGGTGGGCGACAAGTTGGTGCGCGAGGGGATCGTGAATGTCTCGGCAGCGCCGGGCGAGGCGACGGAGGTGCAGATTCCGGGGATCGGGGGGCTCGGTCGGGATCGGAAGTTAGTGATTGAGGTGGAAAATATCGCGCGGGCGGAGTTCTGACCACTTGTTAATTTATTGATCCGATTTTTGAGCCGGAACCGTCCCTTTCTTGAAAGAAAGGGACCCAAAGAACTTTGGACGATACTTACGTATCGCATGACCGTTCGTTGTGCAGTGCTCTGCACCAAGTTTGTTTGTTCCGGAGGGGGTGAATTACCCTTCTCCGGAACAAACAAAATAAGTTCTCAAGGCTCTTGACTACGGCAGCTCATGAAATGCGCAAGCATTTCCTAAGTTTTTTTGGGGGGCTTTTTGAACCAAAAGAACAGTTTCATACGGTTCACAAAGCGGACAAAAAATAAAAGGACATGAATCGTTTGAAAACGATCTACTATTTGACCCTTTTGGCCTTGTTTACCGTGGCGATCTTCGGGGTGTTTGCGACGGTATGGGTGCTGACCGTGCTGTTCGACCGGGATCGGGCGGTGTGCCACCACGTATCGCGGTTTTGGTCGAAGACTCTTTTCCGGCTCTGTCCGTGGTGGAGCGTGCAGGTCGAGGGGGCGGAACATGTGAGGCCGGGGCGGTCGTATGTAGTGGTCTCGAACCATCAGGCGATGCTCGACATACCGCTTTTATATGTACTGCCTTTCAATTTCAAATGGGTTTCCAAAAAGGAAGTATACAAAATACCGGTATTTGGATGGGTTTTGTGGATGCACGGCGATGTGGCGATCGAACGGGGGGCTTCGACGGCGGCGAAAATTATGCTCGCCCAATGTGAAGATTACCTGAAACGCGGGGTGAGCATCGTGATGTTTCCCGAGGGGACGCGGACGAAGACCGGGTGTGTGAATACGTTCAAAGAGGGGGCGATGGTGTTGGCGCAGCAGAGCGGAGCGGATATATTGCCGGTGGTGATCGACGGGACGTTCGACGCTTTTGCGGAGGGGCGGATTGTCGCGCCGCATGTTTTCCGGGTGCGGATACTGCCGGCGGTCGGGGCGGATGAAATTTCAAGAACTTCCCCGAAAGAACTTCGGGACACACTCAATACCTGGATGCGCGATACGCATCAGATGATCGCCCCGCGGCATTACAAAGACAAACAGTAGGAGAAAAATACGAGATGACAGCAGCACAAGCGGCAGCAGCCGACTATTCGGAGGAGCATATCCAGACCTTAGACTGGAAAGAGCACATCCGCCGGAGGCCGGGGATGTACATCGGGAAACTCGGCGACGGGTCGCAGCCCGACGATGGGATTTATATTTTGATCAAGGAAGTGCTCGACAACTCGTTGGACGAGTACATGATGGGGTTCGGCAAACAGATCGAGATCAATGTCGAGGAGACGACAGTGACCATTCGCGACTACGGGCGCGGGATTCCGCTCGGAAAATTGGAGGAGGTCGCCTCGAAGATGAACACTGGGGCGAAATACGACTCGAAGGCATTCAAAAAATCCGTCGGGCTGAACGGGGTGGGGATTAAGGCGGTGAACGCCTTGTCGTCGAGTTTCGTGATTACCAGTACGCGGGACGGCGAGGCGAGAACCATCGAATTTTCATGCGGTTCCAAAATCGGCGAGCATACCGACTCGACCGGCGAAAAGAACGGGACACGGGTGCAGTTTGTGGCGGATACGGCGGTGTTCGGAGCTTATCGGTATAACTATGAGTATATCGAAACAATGCTGCGGAATTATACCTACCTGAATGCCGGGCTGGTGATTCGTTTCAACGGGGTGCCGTATGTGTCGAAAAACGGACTGTTGGACCTCTTGACGGAGAGTGTGGGAGGGGATTTCCTCTATGCGCCGATCCACCTCAAAGGAGATGACATCGAGGTGGCCATGACGCACGGGACGGGGTATAACGAAAGTTACTACTCGTTCGTGAACGGGCAGCACACCACGCAGGGGGGGACGCATCAGGCGGCGTTTCGGGAGGCGGTGGTAAAGACCGTGCGAGAGTTCTACAAAAAGGATTTTGACGCCTCGGACGTGCGGACATCGATTATCGCGGCGGTCAGCATCAAGGTCGAAGAGCCGGTCTTCGAGTCGCAGACCAAAACCAAACTCGGATCGAAAGAGATGGGGCCGGAGGGGCCGACCGTGCGGAACTTCGTGATCGATTTCCTCAAGGAACAGTTGGACAACTACTTGCATAAGAATCCGGAAACGGCGGATATACTGCTGAAAAAAATTCAGGAGGCGGAGAAAGAACGGAAAGCGATCAGCGGGATACAGAAAAAGGCGCGGGAGTTCGCCAAGAAAGTGTCGCTGCACAACAAGAAACTGCGGGACTGCCGGATCCACCTGGGTGACAAGGACGAGCGGGCGGAAGAGAGCGCGATTTTCATCACCGAGGGGGACTCGGCCAGCGGGTCGATTACCAAGAGCCGGGATGTCAATACCCAGGCGGTGTTCAGTCTCAGGGGAAAACCGTTGAATACGTATGGGCTCACCAAGAAGATCGTTTATGAGAACGAAGAGTTCAACCTCCTGCAGGCGGCGCTGAACATCGAGGAGGATATGGACAACCTGCGGTACAACAAAGTGATTATCGCAACGGATGCCGACGTGGACGGGATGCACATCCGGCTTTTGTTGATTACCTTCTTTTTGCAGTTTTTCCCGGACATTATTCGGAGCGGACACCTCTACATCTTGCAGACGCCGCTTTTCCGGGTGCGGAACAAGAAGGAGACGCGGTATTGCTATACCGAGACCGAGCGGCAGCAGGCGATCGCGCAGTTGGGGACGAATCCGGAGATCACGCGGTTCAAGGGGTTAGGGGAGATTTCGCCGGATGAGTTCCGGGGATTTATCGGTGAGGGGATACGGCTCGAAAAGGTGCGGCTGACCAAAGGGGACCCGATTGCGGACTTGCTGGAGTTCTACATGGGGAAAAATACCCAGGAGCGGCAGGACTTCATTATCGACAACCTGAAGATCGAAGAGGATTTGATCGAAGAGTTGGAAAACGCTCAGGTGCTGGCGGGGGTCGTAGATGAGGCGGAAGCCGAAGCCATTTAACACGAACGAATACGAAAGGATATAAATGAGTACGGTAGACGAGAACGAGAAGATGGACGCAGGGGGCGAAGCGGTGGAAACGGTTACGGAGGAGCAACGCGGCAAATATGCCCGGCTGACCGACGAGGCGGTGGCGCACCGTTTGACGGGGATGTACAAGGACTGGTTTCTGGATTATGCTTCCTATGTGATCTTGGAACGGGCCGTGCCGCACTTGGACGACGGTCTCAAGCCGGTGCAGCGGCGGATTTTGCACTCCATGAAACGCATGGATGACGGACGGTACAACAAGGTAGCCAATATCATCGGATTCACCATGCAGTTCCACCCGCATGGAGACGCTTCGATCGGAGACGCGCTGGTGCAGCTGGGGCAGAAAGACCTGTTGATCGACACGCAGGGGAACTGGGGGAATATCCTGACCGGGGACAGCGCGGCGGCGCCGCGGTATATCGAGGCGCGGTTGTCGAAACTGGCGTTGGACGTGGTCTTCAATCCGAAGACCACGGAGTGGATGCTCTCGTACGACGGACGGAATCAGGAGCCGGTGACGCTGCCGGTGAAATTCCCGCTGCTCTTGGCACAGGGGGTCGAAGGGATTGCCGTGGGGCTGGCTTCCAAGATACTGCCGCACAACTTCATCGAACTTTTGGAGGCATCGATCGCCTACTTGCGGGGGGAATCGTTTACGCTCTATCCGGATTTTCCGACAGGCGGTTTGATCGACTGCTCGAAGTATAACGACGGGATGCGGGGCGGGATCGTCAAGGTGCGGGCGCGGATTACGAAACAGGACAAACGGACATTGGTAATCAGTGAGATACCGTACGGGAAGAGTACCTCGGCGGTGATCGACTCGATCCTCAAGGCCAATGAGAAAGGGAAGATCAAGATCAAGCGGGTGGACGACAATACGGCGGCGAATGTCGAGATCGTGGTGCACCTGTCGGGAGATGTTTCGCCGGACAAGACGATCGACGCGCTGTATGCGTTTACCGACTGCGAGGTGTCGATTTCGCCGAACGCTTGTGTGATCGAAGACAAGAAACCGTTGTTCATCGGGGTGAGCGACATGCTGCGGCGGTCGGTGGAAAATACCAAAGGACTGTTGAAACGGGAGCTCGAGATACGGCTCGGAGAGTTGAACGAAGAGTGGCACCTGTCGTCGCTGGAGCGGATTTTTATCGAAAACCGGATTTACAACTCGATCGAGGAGTGTACGACATGGGAGTCGGTGTTAGAGACGATCGACCGGGAACTGACACCGTTCAAGGCGATGCTCAGGCGGGAGGTGACGCGCGACGATATTGTCAAACTGACCGAGATCAAGATCAAGCGGATCTCGCGCTACGATGCGTTCCGGGCGGACGAGCAGATTCGGAACATCGAGACCGAGATTGCTGAAGTGGAACATCACTTGACGACGCTAACGGACTATACGATCGCTTATTATCAGAATATTCTGAAGAAATACGGCAAGGGGCGGGAGCGGAAGACCGAGCTTCGGAGTTTCGACACGATCGAAGCGGCGAAAGTGGTGGTGGCCAATGCCAAGCTGTATGTCGACCGGGCCGAGGGATTCTACGGGATCGGGGCCGGGATGAAGAAAGAGGAGTTCGTGTGCGACTGCTCGGATATCGATGATGTCATTATCTTCAACAAACAGGGGAAATACACGATTACGAAGGTCTCCGAGAAGGCGTTTTTCAGTAAGAATATCCTCTACATCGGGGTTTTCAAGCGGAACGACGAACGGACGATCTACAACGTACTCTATCGGGATGGACTGAAAGGGGCGATCATGATGAAAAGGTGTGCGATCAAAGGGATCACGCGCGACCGGGAGTACGATATTACGAAAGGGACGGCGGGGAGCGAAGTGCTCTACATGAGCGTCAATCCGAACGGCGAGGCGGAGACGCTCAAAATCTACTTCAAGCCGCGGCCGCGGCTCAAAAAACTGATTACGGACCTCAATTTCGGCGATTTAGTGATCAAGGGACGGCAGTCGCAGGGGAATCTGTTTTCACGGTATGCCATTCACAAGATTGTGATGAAAGAGCGGGGGGCTTCCACGTTAGGGGGGCAGAATGTCTGGTTCGACCACGACATCAACCGGCTCAATACGGAGGAGAGGGGCGAATTGCTCGGCGAATTTTCGGGGGACGATCGGGTGGTGGTCTTTACGAAAGATGCGCAGTACTATACTTCCGGTTTCGATCTGGGGCAGCATTTTCCTGAAAATCTGCTCTTTATCGAAAAATACGATCCGGAGAAGATTTATACGGTGGTCTACCTCGATCGGGAGCAGGGATTGCACTATATTAAACGGTTCCAGGCGGAGCAGTGCGACCAGCGGCCGCAGCGGTTCGTGGAGCCGGAAAACGAGTTCGTGACGATGAACGACGACCGTTATCCGGTTCTGCAATTGCAATACGGCGGGAAGTACAACGGGCGGTCGCCGGAGGTGGTGGATGCGGACGAATTTATCGGGGTGAAAAGCCATCGGGCGAAGGGGAAACGGCTCTCGAACTTGACGCTGGACGAGGTGATCTGGCTCGAACCGCTGCGCAAGGATGCGGAGGTGGCGGAGAGCGGTGCTGCGCCTGCGGCTGTGGGGGAGGTGGAGAACGAAGAAGGTGAAGAGTCGGTTCCGGTCGGGACGGAAAATCAACTGGAACTGTTTTAGTTAGAATTTATCGAGATGCTGATATTCTTGATCGGATTCATGGGGAGTGGGAAGACCACCCTGGGGCGGCCGTTGGCGAGGCGGTTGGGGTATGATTTTATCGACCTCGACCAATTGATCGAGGAGCGGGAGGGGATGACGATTGCGGAGATTTTTGCCGCTCACGGCGAGGATCATTTCCGGACATTGGAACGGACTTATTTGGGGTCGGTTATCGCTTCCGGGGGCGATGCGGTGGTTTCGACGGGAGGCGGGACGCCGTGTTTTCATGACAATATGGCGTTGATGAATGCCAATGGGGTGACGGTTTACCTCAAGCTCAGTCCGGCGACGCTGGCCGGCAGGTTGGCATCGGCAAAGGTTTGCCGTCCGCTGGTGGCGGGAAAGTCGGCAGAAGAGTTGCTGCAATACATCAGCGATACCCTCTCTTTGCGGGAGGAATATTACGGGCGGGCCCGTGTGGTGGTGGCCGATCCGTCGCGGGATGTCACTAAACTGATCGATATTCTGGGGCCTTATCTGTCCCGTTATTAATAGCTCGATGGCTCGGATAAAGGATTATTTTGCATTGGTCAAATTCGCGCACACGGCTTTCGCGCTGCCATTCGCGTTGATCGGTTATACGCTGGGGGTGAAGGCGGCGGGGTTTGATCCGTGGACGCTGGTCGGCGTACTGGCCTGCATGGTATTCGCCCGGAATGCGGCGATGGGGTTCAACCGGGTCGTCGACCGGCGTTTCGATGCACGAAATCCGCGGACGGCAGGGCGGGAGATTCCGGCCGGAAAAATCAGTGTCAGGGCGGGGATGTGGTTCGTGGTCTTAAACGCGGCGGCATTTATCGTCGTGGCGGCGACCTTCAATCGGCTGACGTTCGTTTTGTCGCCGGTCGTGCTGTTGGTGGTGCTCGGCTACAGTTATACCAAACGGTTTACGGCGCTGTGCCATTTGGTGTTGGGCGTAGGGCTGGCCATTGCGCCGAGCGCGGCTTATATCGCCGTGACGGGAACTTTAGCGCCGACCTTGGTTTGGATCTCGGTGCTGGTGCTGACGTGGGTGTCGGGGTTCGACATTATTTACGCTTTGCAGGACACCGGTTTCGACCGGTCGGAGCATCTCCATTCGGTGCCGGCGGCGTTGGGGGTGCGGGGAGCATTGCGGGTCAGTGTACTGTTGCATGTCGTTACCGCAGCGATGGTCGCCGTCGTAGGGATGCAATTGGGGAACGGGGTGCTGTACTGGATCGGTGCGGCGGTATTCCTCGGATTGCTGCTTTACCAGCACTGGATCGTCCGGCCGGGCGACCTCTCTCGAATCGGGGCTATGTTCGGCCTGACGAACGGACTGGCGAGTATCGCCTATGCCGTGTTCGTTATCCTCGGACTGGTCGTTCGATGATATACTTTATTTCCGTCGGAACATCCATTTGAAAATCAACACGAAAATCAAAATAGAAGACGCCCAGAGCAGGAATTTGGCATAAGCGAGGTCGGAGCGGGTGTTGATGAGCAGCACCGAGCCGATGAAAAGTCCCACCAGGATAATGGCGTAAGCCATCCGGAACCCCACATTCCGCACCGCTTTCTGGAGCATTTCGCTGTTCTCGAAACGGATGTTGTGTCTTATCTCGCCCTGTTTGAGTTTGTACAGTATCTCGCTGATGTCATTCGGCAGGTTCACGGCTAAATTCGCATAATTTTTCAACGCCTGATACAGTTCTCCCGCCAGTTTCCGGGGGGCGAAGCGATTCATGATCACCTCCTTGGCATAGGGCGTGATGAGCGGCGTGAAAGGAATGTCGGGATCGAGTTTCTCGGCTACTTTCTGAATAGTTGCCAACGACTTGACTAACATGAAGATGCCGTTGGGTATCTGAAGCGAATATTTGGCGATCAGATTGATACATTGCTGAACCATGGCCGCATAATCCAATTTGTCGATCGGCACGTGGCTGTATTGAGCCGTCATTTGCTGCAGGTTGAAGATGAGTTCGTCGCGTTTTTTGAAAAAGCGCACGTTGCACAGGGTGATCAACGAGTCGGCGATCATGGCCGGGTCGCGCCGGACAAAACCCATGGAGATGTTGGCTAAGAAATTCATGTCCTTCGGCGTCAATACCCCCACCATTCCGAAATCGATGAACGCGATCTTATTGTCGGGCATGATGAAGATGTTGCCCGCGTGGGGATCGGCATGGAAGAAGCCGTGCCGAAGCACCATCGTCAGCAAGGCATTGGCCCCGTTGAGCGCGATCTGTTGCGTGTCGAGCCCGTTGGCTTTCAGCACAGTCGGGTCGTCGGGCGTGATTCCCGTGATCCGCTCCATGACCAAGAGCCGGCGGGTCGTGTAGTTCAGATAGACTTTGGGAATGTAAACCGTCGGTTCGTTTGCGAACATTTGCTGGAACCGCAGGATATTGGCCGCTTCATTGTTATAGTCCAGTTCGCGCAGGATGCTCTCGCCGAACTCGTCCACCACCCCCACGATATTGATCGCCGCCATTTCCGGGTAGCTTTTGGCCAATTTAGCCGCCAGGAAACGCATCAGGTACAGGTCGAGTTTGATCTTCTGTTCGATTTTGGGCCGCCGGATCTTGACCACGACAGGCGATCCGTCGAGCAAAGTGGCGCTGTAGACCTGCCCGATGGAGGCCGAAGCCATGCACGTTCGGTCGAAAGTGGCGAATACTTTTCCGATCGGAACGCCCAATTCGTCCTCGACTAAGTTGACGGCCAGCTGATCGTCGAAAGGGAGAGCCCTGGATTGCAGTTTTTTCAACTCGCTGCGGAACCGTTCCGACACCACGTCCGGCCGGTCGGCCAGGATCTGGCCGAATTTAATGTAAGTCGGCCCCAGGTCTTCGATCGTCAGCCGCAGCCGTTCTTCCGTCGTATAGACCGGTTTGTCCTGCCGGATCCGGCGTTTACGGATGCGCCGCCCCAGCCACGTGCGCGCGATCAGTTCGTCGAAACCCTGGCGGATGACGATCCCGGCTATCTCGAGTGCCCGATTGACCTTTAAGTAACCTACGTATATGTTGGCCAGTCTCATTTCCCCGCGATTTTTTCAAGGTTTTCGTTCAGTTTGTCGATCGCCGTCGCGAGCCGGTCTATTTTTTCTTCCAATGCAGCTGTGGCGGCATTGCTTTTTCCGGTGAGCTGCCGGATGAAAAGCTGCTGATCCAGCATTTCGACCAGCTGGTCGATGTTTCCGGCGATCTTTTCGGCAGTTTCGGGCGAAGTGCCCGTTTTATTCTCGATCATCGAGCCGACTTTATCCACGAATTCTTCGCGGTCGCTGGCGGCAGCGGCGATCGCCGCGCGCAACAGCAGGTTCATCGTACTGTTCATAGTTAACTTTCCGTTAAGATTCCACAAACTTACATGTATTTCGATAATTATGCGTTAAACTTGCAAGGGTAAACCTCTGCGCATCGAAAGCCGCCGGGACAGTCCGGCAAAAATATTTTCAAACGTTATGCAAATATCGGACAAAACTGTGAACTACCGGATTCTGATTGTGGACGACGAAGCGGATATACTGGAATTTATCCGCTATAACCTGAAAAAGGAGGGATACGACGTCTATACGGCCGCCGACGGTATGGAGGCTTTGAAGACGGCGGCCGAGGTGTCGCCTCATTTGGTGCTGCTGGACGTGATGATGCCCCGTATGGACGGCATGGAGACTTGCCGGCAGCTGCGGAAGATGCCTCAGACGGCGGATGCCGTGATCGCTTTCCTTACGGCGCGTTCCGAGGATTATTCCCAAGTGGCCGGATTCGATGCCGGGGCCGACGATTATATCGCCAAACCGGTGCGCCCGAATGTGCTGGTCAGCCGTATCCGGGCGCTGCTCAAACGGGTCGATAACGGGGCGGCCGCCGTCTCCGAACCGGTGCCCGCTGCGGACGACCGTTCGCTGATTATCGACCGGGAACGGTATCTGGTGGTCAAAAACGGCGAGGAGATCGTCCTGCCGCGCAAGATGTTTGAATTGCTGGCATTGCTTTATTCTAAACCTCAGAAAGTGTTCCTGCGCGAGGAGATATTCGCGGCGGTGTGGGGTGACGATGTGGTGGTGGGGGAGCGGACGATCGATGTGCATATCCGCAAATTGCGCGAAAAGATAGGTGCCGACTATATCGTCACGGTGAAGGGAGTGGGGTACAAATACCGCGACGTGCACGAAGCCTGAAGCGACATTTCTTTTGTCCAAGAGGATACCCGGACGGAAAAATCGCTAATTTAGCGTTATGGACCTATGGAGTATCGTCATATATTCCCTGTTAGGATTTTATTTCCTGGTGGTGAGCGCCACGGTCTTCACTGTATTGCACGAACGGCGCGACCCGATCCGGGCTTTATCGTGGATAGCGGTCGTCGTTCTGCTGCCGTTTATCGGCATCGGGCTCTTTATTTTTTTCGGACAGGATTACCGCAAGCAGAAGATATTCAATCGCAAGGAGATCAAAGACCTCAAACAGTTCGAGCACCTCAGCTACAAGCAGTTGCGCGAGATCGACAGTTTCTCGAATCCGGAAGTGACCTCCAATCGCCAGATCATCACCTTGCTGCTCAACAATAACAAATCGCTGCTGACCACCAATAACCGGCTGGAGGTACTGAACGATGGCCGGCAGACGTTCTCCTCCTTGATCAATGCGCTCAAACAGGCGGAATTTTTTATCCATTTGGAATACTACATTTTCGAGAACGACATGCTGGGGGGGCAGATCGCGGAGATTCTGAAAGAGAAGGCGTCGGCGGGGGTGGAGGTTCGTTTTATCTACGATGATGTGGGCAGCTGGAACCTCAAGCGCAGCTTTATCAAGTCGCTGCGGGAGGCAGGGGTGCAGGTGCATTGTTTCATGCCGGTGGTTTTTCCGTGGCTTACCAGCAAGATCAATTATCGGAATCACCGGAAGATCGTCGTGATCGACGGCAAGGTGGGGTTTACGGGGGGGCTGAATGTGGCCGACCGCTACCTGCACGGCACCAAGCACGGGCCGTGGCGCGACACGCATCTGAAGATCGAAGGGACGGCGGTGCATATGCTGCAGCTCACGTTTCTGACCGACTGGTATTTCGCCACGGGGATTCAGCTGCGGGACAAGGAGAAATATTTGGCTTTGCGGGACGAGTATTTCGGCGATACGGCCGTGCAGATCGTGACCTCCGGGCCGGACTCGGACTGGGCGACAATTATGCAGGCCTACTTTGCGGCGATCAACAAAGCGACGGATCATATCTATATCTCGACCCCTTATTTCATGCCGGGAGAGTCGCTTCTGACGGCTTTGAAGGTGGCTTCGCTGAGTGGGATCGACGTGCGGATCATGCTTCCTTCGCGCTCGGACAGCAAGATCGTTTACTGGGCCTCCCGTTCCTACGTCGCGGAGCTTTTGGAGGCGCGGATCAAGGTGTACTTCTACAACACGGGGTTCAACCACAGCAAGGTCATGACGATCGACAGCCATTTCAGTTCGATCGGTACGGCCAATATGGACAACCGGAGTTTCGAGGACAATTTCGAGGTGACGGCGATGATCTACGACCGCGGAATAACCGGCCGGATCGAGCAGCGTTTCCTGCAAGACCTGGCAGACTGTACCAAACTGACCCGGAAAAGATGGGCCGCGCGTTCGCGGACGGATATGTTCAAAGAGTCGGTGGCGCGCCTGTTCAGTCCGTTGCTGTAACCGGAAATTGGAACTATATTTGCACTTTACACAGACAAAAACAAAATCGGATGAAACGGATTCTACTCATATTATCAATCGTATTGTGCGGATTTTCCGCTGTCCAGGCCCAGTCTCTTTTCCAGTTCGGCGTGAAAGGGGGGCTGTTGATCAATAGCTCGGATCTGAAATATACCTTTTCGGACAACCGAGAACGTTATGACGAGAGCAGTACCAAACCGGGGTTCGAGCTCGGTTTTCAGGCCCGGTTGCGATTGCCGGCAGGTTTTTTGCTGCAGCCGGAGATCGTGTACAGCCGTACCAGCGGGACATTCCCGATCGACGAGACCAACGGTGGGGGAGGGCAGTACGGCGACGAACTGAAAGTGCGTTCCAACTGGATCGAAGTGCCGGTTCTGGTGGGGTGGAAATTCTCGATCGTGCGATTGATGCTGGGGCCGTCGTTCCGCTTTCCGATGGACGAGGTGATGAATGCCGGGATGAAAGAGGCGAAAGTGGCGCCCAGGCTTCAGAACTTCGTGATGGGCTATCAGGCCGGTGTGGGGGTCGATTTGGGGCGGCTGACCATCGATGCGCGGTTCTGCGGAAACTTTACCCATATCACGGACCAGGGGACGACGGAACAGTATGCCCCGAACCTGAAAGTCGATGACCGGAAGGTGGCTATTTCGATAGGCTATATGATTATCAAATAATATCTATTTATTGAAAATATAAACTATGAGCGAAAAAATCATCGACCTCGGCGGCATCGTCGATCCGGCGGACTTTTACGGGCCGGCCCATGTCAATTTCAACCACCTGACAGGGAAATTCCCCGAATTGAAAATCGTAGCCCGGGGAGGAACGATGAAGCTCATAGGATCGGAAGAACAGATTATCCGTTTCGAGGATCGGTTCGGGCAATTGGTCGGCTATTACAACCGTTACGGCCATATATCGCCGGAGGTGTTGGATCAGATTTTCGACACTCCGGTTCATAGCCGTTCCGTTTCCGCGGCGGCGGGAGGGAATGGCTCCGGCGTGAACGGCAGCGGAGAGGGCTCTGTGGCGGAAGATGTGATCGTCTTCGGAAACAACGGGACGATCGTGCGGGCAAGGACAGAGAACCAGCGGAAATTAGTCGAGCTTTACGGCAAGAACGACTTGCTGTTTGCCGTCGGGCCGGCGGGGAGCGGGAAGACCTATACCGCGATCGCACTGGCGGTGCGTGCCCTCAAGAATAAGGAGGTAAAGCGCGTGATATTGACCCGGCCGGCGGTCGAGTCGGGCGAAAAACTGGGGTTTCTGCCGGGGGATATGAAAGAAAAACTCGATCCGTATCTGCAACCGCTGTACGATGCGCTGAACGATATGATTCCGCCGAAGAAATTGCAGGATTATATGGCGGAAGGGATCGTGCAGATCGCGCCGCTGGCTTTTATGCGGGGGCGGACACTCGATAATGCTTGCGTGATTCTGGACGAAGCGCAGAACACGATTTTGTCGCAGATCAAGATGTTCCTCACCCGGATGGGGCGCAACGCCAAGTTCATCGTGACGGGGGATGCGACGCAGGTCGATCTGCCGAACCGGCAGGACTCGGGCCTGCTGCCGGCGATCGGGATGCTGCGGAATATCAAAGGAGTCGGCGTCGTCGAGTTCGACCGGCGGGATATTGTGCGGCACGAGTTGGTCAAACAGATCGTGCAGGCGTTCGACAAACACCCGATACTTTAACACACACAAACACTCGATTTTAAACACACATACACACAACATACCTAAAATCGTTTCAAAATCATGGCCAAAGCATTGGTAAAGACCGATATGCGGTTCGACGGGCAGCGCTCGCTGTACGAAGGCAAGGTGCGCGATGTCTATAACATCGACGACAAATATTTAGTGATGGTGGTGACCGACCGGATTTCGGCTTTCGACGTGGTATTGCCCAAAGGGATACCGTTCAAAGGACAGGTGCTGAATCAGATTGCGGCCAAGGCACTGGATGCCACGGCGGATATTTGCCCGAACTGGAAAATCGCTTCGCCGGACCCGATGGTGACGGTGGGGCATAAATGCGAGCCGTTTCCGGTGGAAATGATCGTGCGGGGCTACCTGACGGGGAGCTCGTGGCGGGAATACAAGGCGGGGGCGAGGTCGATCTGCGGGGTGCCGCTGCCGGAGGGGATGCGCGAACACCAGAAGTTCGACCGGCCGATCATTACGCCGACCACGAAAGCGGAGCTGGGGCTGCACGACGAGAATATCTCGAAAGAGGAGATTATTGCGCGGGGATTGGTTTCGGCGGCGGATTATGCGGTGCTGGAACGGTATGCCATGCAGCTGTTCGAGCGGGGGACGGAGATTGCGGCTAAGCACGGGCTGATCCTCGTGGATACGAAATACGAATTCGGGAAGAAAGACGGGGAGATTTACCTCATTGACGAGGTGCACACGCCGGACAGCTCGCGGTATTTTTATGCGGAAGGGTACCAGGAACGCTTCGACCGGGGCGAACAGCAGCGGCAATTGTCGAAGGAGTTCGTGCGCGAGTGGCTGATGGAGCACGGTTTCCAGGGGCGTAAAGGGGATGTGATGCCGGAGCTGACCGATGCGTTCGTGGAGAGTGTCAGTGAACGGTATATCGAGCTTTATGAACAGATCACCGGCGAGAAGTTCGACCGCGGTGCGGCGGCGGATACCGAAGCGGCGATTCAGGAACGCATTCTGCACAACGTCGAAAACATGCTGGCAAGGTTGAAGTAAATCATATGCCTTGCACATAATCGGCGTCGGGGCATTCGCGCGATGCAAAAGGCTCTCCATCGAACCGATGGAGAGCCTTTTTGCATGCCGGCGGCGTAAACAACCCCCGATTACCGTTTGTCGAGCGGCGTATATTCCATGACAGAAGCCACATTCTTGTATGCCGGCCGGATGATCCGCCGGCTGTCGAAATTGAGCTCCTCGATCCGGTGCGCCACCCATCCCGCAATGCGCGACATGGCGAACAGCGGCGTGTAAACCTCTCTCGGCAGTCCGATCATGTCGTACACGAACCCCGAGTAGAAGTCCACATTGGCGCAGACCCGTTTATTGACCGAATTTCCCTTGAACTCCATGAAGCTCTCGACACCGAGCCGTTCGATCAGTTCCAAGAAGTCGAACTCCCGTTCGCGCCCCTTTTCCTGTGCCAGCGACCTCGCCATCTCCTTGAGCAGCAGCGCACGCGGATCTGAAATCGTGTACACCGCATGGCCGATCCCGTAGATCAGTCCTTTTTTATCGTACACCTCCTTGCGCAGCATCCGCATTAGATAAGCCTTGACCTCCGCCTCGTCCGTCCAGTCCGAGATCGCCTCCCGAAGATGAGCGAACATATCGATTACCTGAAGGTTCGCCCCCCCGTGCAACGGCCCTTTCAGCGACCCGATGGCTGAAAGG
>NZ_CANQYJ010000017.1 GCF_947628055.1 uncultured Rikenella sp. | reverse complement strand
CGATTAGGAGCTTGTTTGAATACTCGAGTTTATGAGCGTGATTTTGAATTTCAATTCAACTATTGTACGATTAGGAGCTTGTTTGAATACTCGAGTTTATGAGCGTGATTTTGAATTTCAATTCAACTATTGTACGATTAGGAGAATCCAACCTCCCAACTCACCTACCTCCACTCCTATTTCAATTCAACTATTGTACGATTAGGAGAGCATCCAACTCAGAAACCTGTCGAGTTGATCGCAATTTCAATTCAACTATTGTACGATTAGGAGATCCATAATTTAAAGGAAAAGGATTCGATACAGAAACATTTCAATTCAACTATTGTACGATTAGGAGTGACAAACTCGAACATCGTCTGGTTTCCTCCGTTTATTTCAATTCAACTATTGTACGATTAGGGGTCTTCTTGTATTGAATATTGTTCCCCGTATTGTGATTTCAATTCAACTATTGTACGATTAGGGGACAGACGTCCGAAAGCAGGTCGATGATTTGCTCAATTTCAATTCAACTATTGTACGATTAGGGGGTTGTTTTTCGTTCGCCTGCGGAGGTTCCGACGGCATTTCAATTCAACTATTGTACGATTAGGGGGTATCGGGCCGATCTGCGAGGTGATGACAATCAGACATTTCAATTCAACTATTGTACGATTAGGGGATACAATTCACGAACATTGCGCACATACACAATAATTTCAATTCAACTATTGTACGATTAGGGGCCGGGTAGACTAAAGATAAAGACAAGATAAATAAATTTCAATTCAACTATTGTACGATTAGGGGTCAAACTCCGCATCATTACGGCAGCTCTCAACGAATTTCAATTCAACTATTGTACGATTAGGGGTCGACATCGTGAGCCATTGCGTTCTGCATCTCAAATTTCAATTCAACTATTGTACGATTAGGGGCCCTCTCAACGTCCGATTCATCGGAGGGTCAAGAATTTCAATTCAACTATTGTACGATTAGGGGTCATAAGTTTGTTCGCGACCTCGACCAAAAAACGATTTCAATTCAACTATTGTACGATTAGGGGCTTTCAGTATCACCGCGTCTAAGCGCGATATTAAATTTCAATTCAACTATTGTACGATTAGGGGACAAAATAAATATCAAGCACATGCAAAGGTGGTGGATTTCAATTCAACTATTGTACGATTAGGGGACAGTTCCGACTTTTCCGCTGGTCACAAACGCCCATTTCAATTCAACTATTGTACGATTAGGGGTGGATTAGTAAAACGGGGAATGTATGTACTCACTTAATTTCAATTCAACTATTGTACGATTAGGGGAGTGGCAAAAAAAAGGTAAATTTGTACGCTATGTGATTTCAATTCAACTATTGTACGATTAGGGGTATCAAATCACAAACTTGAAAGAAGAGTAACAACAAATTTCAATTCAACTATTGTACGATTAGGGGACACAATGATTTACGAATTACGCGCCTATATAGTAAATTTCAATTCAACTATTGTACGATTAGGGGAAAACCTCAGTTACTGGATGTACTGAATTTGCCTTCATTTCAATTCAACTATTGTACGATTAGGGGCAATGAACGACGTGGAGGCAACCGCTGATTTGTTGATTTCAATTCAACTATTGTACGATTAGGGGAACTTCCTCTGGAGTAACGTCTATGACCTCCCGTCATTTCAATTCAACTATTGTACGATTAGGGGAAAGTTACGAAAAAATAGGCGTTTCTCTCAGTGTTTAATTTCAATTCAACTATTGTACGATTAGGGGCCCGGCTCCAATTCGGCCAATTGGTCGTATAATTTTATTTCAATTCAACTATTGTACGATTAGGGGAGAGCCGCCGCCGCTCTATTTTCAGGACTTTTCCCATTTCAATTCAACTATTGTACGATTAGGGGACCAAGCGTCTGACCAAAACTCTGAACGTCCAACACATTTCAATTCAACTATTGTACGATTAGGGGATAGCTGGATTCACCTTGAAGAAACCATATGACAAATTTCAATTCAACTATTGTACGATTAGGGGAAAAGGATTCACTAAAGAGACAGGACCAGTAAAGAAATTTCAATTCAACTATTGTACGATTAGGGGGCAAAGAGTTCAGCCTCAGAAAAGTCCGTTTGATCATTTCAATTCAACTATTGTACGATTAGGGGCTACTAATCCTGTTTCTGATTATGATCAAGCTTAATTTCAATTCAACTATTGTACGATTAGGGGCACGTTTAGCCTGCAAATCAAAAGAAGAACGATGATTTCAATTCAACTATTGTACGATTAGGGGATTGAGCTTGTTTGTACTGCTGTCGTTTCTATTGCATTTCAATTCAACTATTGTACGATTAGGGGCATTCCGAAAGCGCAACCGAAACGATCCATTATAATTTCAATTCAACTATTGTACGATTAGGGGCTTTTTTCTGTGTAAATTTTCATACTCTTTTTTTTGTATTTCAATTCAACTATTGTACGATTAGGGGATATAGTCCGGCGGCGCCGCGTTTATATCCTTTTTTATTTCAATTCAACTATTGTACGATTAGGGGGCCCGCCGACCCGGCGGCTAAAAAGAGGCATTAGGCTATTTCAATTCAACTATTGTACGATTAGGGGCGGACTCGTCGTATAAATTATATACTACCATATTTCATTTCAATTCAACTATTGTACGATTAGGGGCGATAATGGGTGCGCAGAGAAACGCTCGTGGACTTAATTTCAATTCAACTATTGTACGATTAGGGGATCCACACGGAATTGTAGTTGCCAAGTGTATAACATTTCAATTCAACTATTGTACGATTAGGGGGTAACAAAATGAATATCAAGCACATGCAAAGGTGGTGCATTTCAATTCAACTATTGTACGATTAGGGGCCAGCGGCGATAAACAGGCATCAGGCTGGGAGCGTGATTTCAATTCAACTATTGTACGATTAGGGGTGCAATCCGGCAAATTCTCTAACCTCTACATAAGATTTCAATTCAACTATTGTACGATTAGGGGAGCTGAACTCGTGAAACGCTCGACGCATGGAACGGATTTCAATTCAACTATTGTACGATTAGGGGCCGTGCATCAAGAGTCAAAGATGCACTGTATATCAGATAATTATAAGTTAGGAATTATCCATTTATCCATGCAAAAGTTGTCGACCCCCAATCCATAGAAAAACTCGGGGCTTCGACAACCTACACAAATCATTGACACTCAAATACATCAAAGAGCAATAAGCCCGGTTCGATCCTATTCGACACATAATTCCGCATCTATAGACAACTTATAAAAAATTATCCACCGAAGCACGCTCCCGACCGATAATCCGTTTGTCGAGCCACTTCTCATTACGACTTTCAAAAATAATCAGGCTATCCTCCTCCGCATCCATAATATCCCGGGCCTGCAACTCCAACTCACGCAGCTTCACCTCCGTTATCTCCCCTTCGAATACCGAATTCTGAATCCACGATAAATAGCGCCGGCACAATTTCAGCATCTTCCCCACCCTTTTCTCACCGCAATCATATACCAGAATCACATACATCTTCTCTACCAGTACATTTTAAACGGTTTGTACTCCTCCATTCCCAACAAGTGTTTCGCCAATTTATAACATTCCAAACGGATCAGATAACGATAACTCACCTTCCGGCCCAGCTTGCGGTGCTGAATCGTTTCCAGGAAACGCTCCTCCATAGCCTTTACAAAAATTTCCTTCCCCGCGCGATTCAAGACACACCGGTTCAGGCTACGGTCGAAATGCTTCTCCTGAATCTGTCGTTTATTCAATACATTGAAAATCACCCGATCCACCACGATCGGTTTGAAAATCTCCGAAACATCCAAAGAGAGGGAATACCTGCGCTCGCCCGGTGTATGCAAATAACTGATCGTAGGATTCAGTTGAGTCTGATGAATAGCCCGCAAGCACTGGGAATAACACATCATATTCCCGAACGAGATCAAAGCGTTCACCTCGTTCCGAGGCGGCTGCTTCGTCCGCACCCCCATTTCGAAATCATTCAGAATCAGATCGAACGCCTGATAATAAACCTGCCGGATATTCCCCTCGATCCCCATCAGCTCGTCCACCGCCCTCACCTGCGGAATCTGCGACATATAGCCCTCGATCAGTTCCTTCATCGGCTGGGTATCCTTGCCCCGGCGATTATAGTACTGCAAATTTTTGAGCATATTCGACGCCGCACCCTCGATAAACTTCCGGGCTATTTCCAAACGCCGTTTCGGGGAGTGATAAGCCGCCGCCTGCGCCAGAATCATCCGGCCCGACAACAACGAATCCCGAGGCATGAAAGATCCGGTATAATTTTCGTAATAGTCGAAAAAATGAACCGCAATATCGTTTTGTCCCAGAAAATTATACAATGAACTCGGCGCATCCAGCGAGCCGAAAACATAGAAATCCTCCGCCGTCTCGACCGGAATATACCTCGGATTTCCTTCGCGCATCACACCATCTTCTCCCTCGGTGCGAGGAGTGAATTTCAACGTATTATCCTTTCGGGTCAACGTTCCCGGATTGAAGAGGTAGTAATTTCGTTTCATAACTCATGCTCCCTACCGTCGTCAGACATTTCTCCGACAAAGCAAAAATCGAAATAACTGCATTTGCGGCAGATTCCCTTCCGCCCGGCCGGAACCGCCGGACAGACATCGGCCTGCACAATCCGGTCGATCTCCTTTTCCATCGCCTCCAGCTTTCCCCGGTCTTCATCGGTCAAAGCCCCGAGGCGCTCCGTATGCCTGAGGGCAGGATACTCCAAGACGGCCGTCACCCCCTCCACCCCGATCCGTTCCAGCACAGACTGATAATATCTGACCTGCCACACATGCGCCTCTTCCATCCGGTCGGACATTTTGACCTCATGGATCACACGCTCGCGGGCATCGTAAAAGTCGATTTTAACCGACCCGACCTCCAACTCTTCGTACCGGATCGACCGGGACGGATAAGAGGTTTCGTGCAGCAGCGTCCCTTCGGCCACCCGTTCGGAGGCATGTTCCATACCCAAGCCGCCCGCGTAAAGCCACAGCTTCCGCGGGCAGACAAGCAGGTAATTATAGTATTTGCCCCCGTATTTCATAACCGGCAAGCCCGAAGCAAAGGTCTCTTATCTCTGGTGTTCGTAGTCGAATGCCTGCAAACGGTCGGTCAGGTCTTTTTCGGCAGCCTCCAACGCATCCGCACTTTCAATGGAAGTGACGACATATCCGGCTGCCGGAAGCGTCACGAAGATCTCGGCGCCGGCCGTTTCGTCGATAATCGGTTTCGCTTTGGGCCGATCGCTCTCTTCGATCAATTTCGCCCGGATCGCACCGGCCAGCGTATTGGCATTGTCGCTGATCGCCACCGCCAGCGTTTCCATCAGACTGAAAGTGCGCGCCTGATTCGACGTGATCCGCCAATTGAGCAGCGCATGGGCCAATGCCGGGATAATCTCGTCCCGCCGGGCTTTCGGCACGACCAAACAACGGCCGAAAGTATTTTCACTTTCCGTCCATCCCTCCGCTTTCAGATTGTCGATCATCTCCGGAGTCAACTCCGGCTCGTGCTGGTTGAGCGACACGCAAAACAGGGTACGCAGATCGACAGCCACATCGAACACGAACAGGCCGCTCGCCCGCTTATTGTCCGGGATCCAGTGACGGCGCGGCAAAGTAGCATGTACGTCTTTTAAGAATGCGTCTATTTCTTCTTCCGTCAGTTCCCGGTCGCCCATTCGGACTTTTACCGGATTGTTTTCCGGCCGGTCGCTGCGGTCGAATGTCAGGTTTTCCGTTTCCATTCCTCCCAGCAGAGGATGCAAGGGCCGCATCGCCGAAACGGACAGCGGGCTGCGCCGTTTCACCGTATAGTCCGTCGAAGCGGCCCGCATCCATCCGCCGATCAGTTGATCCACATAGCGCGGATCGCACGGCGACCACGGCTCCTTATTGCCCAGTTTTTTATCCTTGCTGATTTCGTAATTGAAAGTTATAGGCGCCATCGGCACATTCAACGCATCGGTCAGAGCCTCCAGCACCGAACGTTTGACCTGCTGGCCGCTGGAATACGCTACGAGCCGTCCGAAAGTCGGATCATAGTACGATTTCTGACCGTCCTGAACGCAAAAGACCGTATGCTCCACATGACGCAAGACGCGTAAATAAATGTAAGGGGTATCCATATCTAAAGATTTGAGTTGAATTTAACAGTAGTGTATCGGAAACGCACGAGTGTCATAAAATAGGAGACATTCTCCGGCAGCATCATATGAATCAATTTGCCGAATTCGTCGTACTCCCCAATCGACTCATTTGCACTCAATTCTTTTTTCACATCATCCAAAGCTTTCAGCAAGGCTTTTCGGGTAGATGCACCCAATACCTCTTTTTCCACGAGATTGGAGCGCACGGTTCGCCCGGTTTTCCCGTTTTGGGTAAACTGGTATAAACATCGCGCTATTTCTTCCGCTTTGTTCCACATTTCTTCGTTGTTCAGCATAGCCAGGATCCAGGTTAAATAGGTTTGAAACTTTACTTGATTCTGTTCATCGTCCGGTTTGTACTTGAGTGCCTTGCGCCCTGTCATGATATCCCGCAATCCTTCCGGTTCCATCGCGAATATCCCGATGCTTCCCCGCTGGCAGCACCGCTCGAAAGCCACAGCCGTCCCGAACAAGGCCCTCGCCTTGCGCGCCGAGTTCAGCCCGAACCACTTAATGTACAAATCCAAGGGCCGCACGATCTCCGGCAGCTCGAACGGGATAAAACCGATCGTTTCGTTCGTTTGTCCCAGCTTCCAGATATATCCCATCAACCGCTCGTTCGGAAAATACCGGGCGATCCCCTGCATGACCTCCGCCCAGCCGACCGTTTCAAACCCCGTTTTTTCCCCCCTCAACACCCGTTCATGCGGAACAAAATCATCCGTCGGATGTTCCGCATCGAAACTCATATCGGTGTCGTACCGATGCCGGATCCAGCATCCGTTCCAAGTCAGCACCTTATTGGGTTCACTCTGCGGTACGCCGTCCAGCAACTCCCGATAGTACCGCCAGCCGTCGAATACCGCCAACAGGATTTCCGGTTTATCCAACAAGATCGCCCACCCGCCGGAAACTCCGATCCCGAGCGCCGCACCGATCCAAGAAAGATAGTAATCTTCGGATTCCAGCGGCATTTTCATATGGGTCACCTGTCCGGAAGTGGTACCCGTAACCCCGGCCGCCGGAAAACCCAGCGCAATACTGGCATCCGCCTGGGTCGCCGTGTCGATGCTTTTCTGCAATACGCTCAGCTTCTCCGCCCTTTCCGCCGGGGTGAACGGTTTGCCCTTCTTCACCCCCTGAACGAAAGGCGAATTGGACGGCCACAGCATGTATTTCTCATGGTCGAAAAACAGCGGGAACATCACTTCGGCAAAAAACCGTTTCCCGTCGTAATCCGTCCCCTCCCGCACATTATAGGCATCCAGAAAAACCGATCCTATGTACGATGCAATCATAATTCCCCTCTATAAAAAACGATTCGTAACATCCTCGTATTCCGGCCGCGCGAATTCCTGCAAAAAGCCCAATTCCGACGAATAAGCTCTGTCCGGTATCACGAACGGTGCATTCCCCCACTCTTTCAACTGGTTCAAGCCGTTATATCCCACAGCCTTATAACTCACCGGTATCTCCATCGCCTGCCTCTCTGCCGCCGATGCAGACTTGTACGCCTCGGCATCCCCCTCCACGACACAACTCACCGAGTCGATGTCCAACGCCTCCAGCAAGGCCGATTTCGACCGGTGCATCAATCCTCCCAACTGCCACCGCCCCCGATCATACGCCGCCAACAATCCTATATCGACCGGGGCAACCGGCACCGTCCGATACAGTTCATCCAGCCGCCGCTGCATGTCCCGCTCCCGGAACAGCTCCCCGTCCGGCAACAGATCGAAACTCCTCCGCAACACCTCCGCCGAATAGGGCAGCGCCTCCTTGCCGTCTTCCGGAGGCGCGATCACGTAAACCGGTCTATACCGGCCGATCGTGTCCGCCGTCCTCCGCCGGTTAATCCGGCCGAATCGCTGCACCAAAGCATCCAACGGCGCACACTCCGTCACCATCAGATCGAAACTGATGTCGAGGCTCACTTCCACCACTTGCGTGGAAACAACGATACACCCCTCTCCCGCCGGCAGCCCATTCAGTTCATCTCTCAACCGGTTTTCGAGCCCCGCACGGTCGCCCCGTTTGAACCGCCCATGGATCAACATCACCGGTACCGTCGGGTTGTAAGCCTCTGCCAGCCGGCCGTAAATCTCCTGCGCCCGAGCCACCCGATTGCATACGACCAGCACTTTATCCCCCCGTCCGACAGCCGTTCGCACGACCGGCTCCGCATCCGCCGCGGAAGACAGTTTGTACACCACATGACGGTCGAACGTATCGAGCACCTCCGGCGGAAGCCTCACTTCGCAAACCTCATCCTGACCGCCGAGCAAATCCAATACCCGCCCATACAATGCCCCCGGCATGGTCGCCGTGCCCACATGCACCCGGCATCCCGCCGCCGCCAATATCTCGACGATCTTCAGTACGACAGCCTGCATCGTATCGCTGTACGTATGAATCTCGTCCAGGATCACATCGCACCCTTCGAGGTCGGTCAGCATCGCTTCATACCCTTTGACGCCGAATGCGACCGATGCCATCTGATGCGGTGTCATCACCTTGACCGACGCTCCCGCATGCCGCTGCAATACCCGTTCTTCCACCGTTCCTTTCCCGAATCTGAGCGCCGAAGCAGCATGCAGCAACCGGACATCCGCATCCGTCCCCGCCAGATCGTTCCGAATGCGCTCGTACATCGCATTGATGGAGGCCTGGAACGGCAGCGTGTAAAACACCCTTCCCCGACATCTGCGGAGCAGGAAGTCGGTTTTACCCGCCCCCGTAGGCGCAGTCACTATCGTGTGCGGCCGCGGATCGTCAGCCTCCAGCAACGACAACGGATACAACGCACTCCGCCGCGACGCATAATACCTCAAATCCGGCTCCCGAAACAGCTTTTCCGTATCGATGCGATCGGCCAGCCCCTGTTCCGCAAGCGCCGAAGCCAATCCGTCCGCCGCCATCAATACGCCCCTCCATAAAGACCATTCTTTGACCTTCGTCCTTTCCCGGCAATAGGCCACCGCCTCGTCATAGTTCTCCCGCGCTTCCGCCACGGAGATATGCGTTCGTTCCGCCGCGCCGGGACAGCCGATCTCCCGTAAAACCGCCAAGGCTTCCGTACACCACTCCCCGAAACCCCGGCTATGTATCGCAAAAGATTCCTCGTCTCCGTCCAAATCGAGCAGCCCCAAACCCCGGATGTCCTTTTTCACCGATTTATGGTGGCCCGCCACCATTTCGATCACCGGCCCGTGCCACGCCCCAGGAAGCAAGGAAAGGAAAAACAGCGACGCGACCTCATGCCGGAAAATATCATCCCCCAACCGGCAATGCCCCCGCAAACGCTGCTGGAACAACAGGGAGGCTTTCCCTATATCGTGCAACAGCGCTCCCGCAACCGCCACGTCGGTATCGAGACCCGACCGGCCCGCGATCACCCGGGCAAATCGCGCCGTCTGACGCAAATGATCCGCCAGCGAAAGCGCCTCGCCGGCCGACGACGGACTTTTGGCCCAAATATGGCTGCACTTGTCGCCCATCTTATTCACATCCCGCTACCGCCGTATTCACCGGATTCCCCGTTATTTCGATCCGGCCGTACCGCATTTCGCATTCCGGGCTGAACCGGTCGAAGCCCACCGGAAACATGCCGGCCTCGCCACGCTTCCCGAACCTCAGTTCATAGCCCGGCAACTCATCGAACCGGACTGCGTCCATCACCCGGATTTCCGGCTCCGGCAACAACACGTCTTCATTCCGGCACAGACATATATGCTGCCGTACAGCACACTCGGCATCTTCCCGCGAGGCAAAAGCAAGCACCAGTTTCGGATTCACCAACACTCCCCGATCCAATATCGACCGGGGACGAACCATTAGCTTCTTTTTGGTTAGCTGATCCCAGCCGCGAGGATGAGTTTGTTCCCGCTGCAAACTGAAGCCGGCATAGGTGAGTTTATGCCGAAGGATTCCGCCGACCTGCAATTTCTGCCGCATGCCTTCGATAATCGACGGGGTCAGGAACTGCTGACTGTATGTTTTGGAATCGCGCCCGGCGAACCAGGGCTTGATAAAGCCCACAGGACCGCTATACACGACCGTGAAATATTGTTGCTTTTCCATAAACGTAATTGATCAGCTTTCCTTTTATCCTATGAATCCGAATCCGAGCGATCCTTTCTCGCCCAGCCCGCAGTCCCCTGCCATATCCAGCAAGCCGGGATCACAGCGCAGCCGGAAGCGGTAATCATATCCGATCACTTTCGTCTCCTGAGGCGTAAAGCGTTTTACGGCAATCCCTTTCCGACGCGGCTCGGATAAAAGTTCAAATTGGAAAACTCCGTTTCCCGGATACTCCTCGCCGTAATAAAACTTATACTTTTCCAAAAGATTCCGCATCAGGCATTCGCCCATCTGCGGATCGGCAGGCGAAAGATAATCGGCATGACCCGTCTGTCGATTTTTACGCGACACGCATACCGGCGACAATGTCCGAAAGAGGCCCTCCGCAACTCCCTCCGCATCGACGGCCGCCATCTCGGACAAAGGAGGCAGAATCTCAATATCCGTCACTTTAAGCCGAACTTTCGACACCTTGTCCCCGACCTCGAGCACCTGATCCGCAAAAGTCCCCTTGACAAAAGCGGCCGTACTCTGCGCGGGCAGAAACGAGAGATACAAAACAATCCGCTCGCACTCCGAACGAAGCCGGTCTCCGTTGATCGAAAAGCGGGGAATGCGGAAATTGGAAAAACAAAAGAGTTTCAGCCTCTTTCCCCCCAGCTCAGAGTCCGTAAAACCGTTGTCATGGAGCCAGGCCGCATAATCCGCATCGCTGCGGCTCATACATTTGTAAATGGCAGACGATAATTCGTACTGATAATTCAGCGGAAGCGTCCGTTGCGATGCTTCCCCTATCGTAAGATTTATCCTAAAACGCATGTATAGTGTATCTCTAACTGATGAACCTCTTCCAAAGATAGAAATTTTGAATTAAAAAAACGACAAAATAAACTATTTCCGGCGTTTGCCGTTTTTGAGGATCACCCCAATCACAAAAGAAAGGACAAGCACCTGGCCCCAAGCGTTTTTCACGCCGAAAGGCCCGGAAAAACAAACAGGAAAAACGGCACCGGATTTTTTCAGCCCGAATGAAATCGACATCTTTGCACCAAACGATCCGATAAGAATGAAACACCTCCTCTTCTCCGAACGCATGAAGATGGCAGACCTGATCCACGCCAACTACCGGCTGTTGTTCGTGCTGCCGCGCTTCGGCATCCAGCTGGGCTTCGGCGACAAAAGCATCGGCGAGGTCTGCCTCATGCACGGCATATCGACCCGCCTGTTCCTGCTGGTCTGCAATATCTACACCTTCGACGACTTCCTGCCGGACGCCTCCGAGCTGCACTCTTTCACGGCCGAAGACCTGACCGACTACCTGCATAACTCCCACGCCGATTACACCCGCGAACAGATTCCCGAAATCCGGAGGCAGGTACTGGCTCTGATCGGCTGCTGCGAAGCGAAAAACGGACGGATACTGGAACGTTTCTTCGACGATTACAACCGCGAAGTGACCCGCCATTTCAATTACGAAGAAACGGTGGTCTTTCCCTACATCCACAACCTCTCCGAAGGGGAAAAATCGGACGAGGGGTACTCCATCGGCCAGTTCGAGAAAAATCACAGCAACATCGAGGAAAAATTGGGCGACCTGAAGAATATCCTGATCAAATACCTGCCGGACATGTGCCCGGGGAGTGCACGCAACAAACTGCTGCTCGACCTCTATCTGCTGGAGGATGACCTGAACAAGCACTCGCTGATCGAAGACCGCATCCTGGTGCCGTTGGTCGAACAATTAGAGGAACGCATGCGATGAACAACACGCCGAGAAAACACCGGAAAGCGGTTCTCATCGAACCTTCGGCGATCATCGCTGCCGGGCTGAAAACCTTACTGGCAGAAGCCGGCAGCGAATTTGAAATCTGCGGAACTTTCGAGGAACCGACCCATTTCGTCGAACGCGCCCCGCTGCTGAATCCGGATCTGATCCTGATCGATCCGGCAGTATTCGACTTCCAGAAAAGAACGGCTGTCCACAACTTCTTTGAAGGCCAGCAAGGAGCGGCGCTGGTAGCCGTCGTCTACAGTTTCATCGAGCCGGAAGTTCTGAAACAGTATCACGGTTCCATCCACATCTACGACGACGGCCACAAGATCATCCGCAAGCTGCGGCAGGCCATTGACGCCCGACAGCACGAGACGGAATCTGCCGGAGAGAACAGCAGTTACGAACTCACCGAACGCGAAAGCGAAATTCTGGTCTCCGTGGCCAAAGGGATGACCAACAAGGAGATCGCCGACACGCACCACATCTCGGTGCATACGGTCATTTCGCACCGCAAGAACATCACCCGCAAAACGGGAATCAAAACCGTTTCGGGGCTGACGGTCTATGCCTTGTTGAATAACCTGATCGACCAGTCGGAGGTGGAATAAGATCGACCGCCTCCCCCCTACAAATGGGGATGGCACCGCCGGTTTTTCCCCACATTCGGGGATTGCCTCCGCTTCCAGATTCGCCGACCTTTGTGCTGTCAGCCAAACCGAAAAACACGGCGAATTTATTTTGTAAGCCAACTCAATAAATGTCCGAGAACCCCTGCCTCCGGAAGCCATGCCGGAAAGACAGGGGTTCTTTTCTGCCACTGCCCTCATGCGGACCGGCCTCAAGCTGCCGACTGCGTTCACGCATAGGCGATTATATTTATGTACCCGTATTTTTGAGGGGGTATTTTTTGCCTCGCGCCGAGGCTGCTCGGCAAAAAATATTTCCGAAAAATTTGACGGCTTCGATTCTTTCACTATATTTGCAAAGTACGCATAGGTACGAAAACAGACATGAAAGCGATTATTTCGGTCAACAACGCATGGTGGTGGCGCTCACTTCTTAACACGAAGTCGTGAGGTAGCCGCTTTATCCCTGCATCAAACCATAACCAACGAGAAGGGCTGTCGAACTCACGACAGCCCTTCTTCTTTTTTCCGCATAACACAAAACAAAATACCATGAATTACCACATCGACGAAAACGGTTACTACGGACGTTTCGGCGGAGCCTACATCCCGGAGATTCTGCACGCCAACGTCGAACACCTGCAACGCGAATACCGGCGGATCATCGACGATCCCGCCTTTCAGCAAGAGTTCCGCACCCTGCTCGCGGATTACGTGGGGCGGCCTTCGCCGCTCACTTTCGCCCCGCGGATGAGCCGGCGCTACGGTACGAAAATCTACCTCAAACGCGAAGACCTCAACCACACCGGAGCCCACAAGATCAACAACACCATCGGCCAGATTCTGCTGGCGCGGCGCATGGGCAAAACCCGCATCATCGCCGAAACCGGCGCCGGACAGCACGGCGTGGCGACCGCTACGGTCTGTGCCCTGATGAATATGCCCTGCGTCGTCTATATGGGCGCCACCGACGTGAAAAGGCAATACCTCAACGTGCAGAAAATGCAGATGCTCGGCGCCGAAGTGCGCCCCGTCACCAGCGGCAACATGACCCTCAAGGACGCGACGAACGAAGCGATCCGCGACTGGTGCTGCCACCCCGCCGACACCCACTACATCATCGGCTCGACCGTCGGGCCTCACCCCTACCCCGACATGGTGGCCCGTTTCCAGTCGGTCATCAGCGAAGAGATCAGGAAACAGCTGCGGGCCAAAGAGGGACGCGACTACCCCGACTATCTGATCGCCTGTGTGGGCGGCGGGAGCAACGCCGCGGGAACATTCTACCACTACCTGAACGACGAACGCGTCCGCCTGATCGCCGCCGAAGCCGCCGGTCTGGGCATCGACACCGAAAAATCGGCCGCGACCATCCACTTAGGCCGCGAAGGAATCATCCACGGCGCCCGTACCCTCGTGATGCAGACCCCGGACGGCCAAATCACCGAGCCCTACTCGATCTCCGCCGGGCTGGACTACCCGGGCATCGGCCCCGTCCACGCCAACCTCGCCGAGAGCCAGCGCGCCGAAGTGTTAGCCGTGACCGACGACGAAGCCTTGAAAGCCGCATTCGAGCTGACCGCATTGGAAGGCATCATCCCTGCGTTGGAATCGGCACACGCCTTAGCCGTGTTCGGCCGGAAGAAATTCAAGCCGGACGACGTGGTCGTCCTGACCGTATCGGGCCGCGGCGACAAAGACATGGAAACCTATATCGAACATTTCAACCGGAAAAACCATGACAATGAATAAATCGAATGCCCGCGACAGCAGTGTCCCGGTCAAGCGGGCGCCGGAGAGGGCGCCCGAGGCAGGCAAGACAAACGGGAGCCGCTTTCGTCTGTCCGCCGCGAGCCGCACCCTGCTGGCCGACCTGCAGACCCCGGTAGGGATTTACCTCAAAGTACGCGATCTGTTTCCCGAATCGGCCCTGTTAGAGAGCTCCGACTACCACTCCTCCGAGAACAGCTACTCTTTCATCGGCGTCGAACCGATCGCCCGTTTTACCGTCGAACGCGGCACCGTGGCCGAACACTATCCCGACCATACCGTCCGCACCTACCCCCTGACGGAAGATACCCGGCTGCCCGACGCCCTGAACGCCTTCGTCCGGCGATTCGACATCACGGGCGACCGCCGAACGACCGACGGATTCTTCGGCTATACCTCCTACGATGCCGTACAGTACTTTGAAAGCGTCCGGATCGAATCCGCCCCGGCCGCCGAAGCCGACATCCCGGAAATGATCTACATTCTCTACCGTTTCGTCATCTCGGTCGATCACCTGCGGAACGAAATGACCGTCGTCGAAAACCGGGCCGAGGACGAACCGAGCCGGATGGAAAGTCTGCTGGGGATTCTCGCCAACCGCAATTTCCCGACCTACGGGTTCCGCACCTGCGGCGACGTAACCTCGCCCCTGACGGACGACGAACACCGGGCCAACGTGCGCGAAGGGATTCGCCACTGCCTGCGCGGCGACGTCTTTCAGATCGTCCTTTCGCGCCGCTTCGCCCAGCCGTTCGCCGGCGACGATTTCAACGTCTACCGCTCACTGCGTTCCATCAATCCGTCGCCTTACCTTTTCTACTTCGATTTCGGATCGTTCCGCATCTTCGGCTCCTCGCCCGAGACCCACTTCAAGATCGAAGGCCGTGTGGCGACCATCGACCCGATCGCCGGGACGGTGAAACGGACGGGAAACGACGCCGAAGACGAACGGCTGGCCCAGCAGCTGATAGCCGACCCCAAGGAGAACGCCGAGCACACGATGCTGGTCGATCTGGCTCGCAACGACCTGAGCCGGAACACCTCGGACGTTTACGTCAAATCCTACAAGGAGCTGCAATTCTATTCGCACGTGATCCACTTAGTTTCGCGGGTGTGCGGCACGGTGCCGGCGGAGGCCAATCCGATCAAGCTGTACGCCGACACCTTTCCGGCCGGCACGCTTTCCGGTGCGCCGAAAGTGCGGGCCATGCAATTGATCGACCGCATCGAGCCGCACCGCCGCGGATTCTACGGCGGCTGCATCGGCCACATCGGATTCGACGGCAACCTGAATCAGGCCATTACGATCCGCACGTTTCTAAGCAAAAACAATACGCTCTACTTTCAGGCCGGCGGCGGCATCGTGGCCAGCTCCGACCCGGAAAACGAATTGCGCGAAGTGAACAACAAATTAGGCGCCCTGCGCCGCGCCATCGAAGCGGCCGGCCGAATCGGCCGCTGACACTCCCCTTACTGCGATGAAGATATTAGTTTTCGACAATTACGACTCATTCACCTACAACCTCGTCCAACTGCTGCGCGAAGCCGGCTGCGACGACCTCGACATCTTCCGCAACGACCGGATCACGCTCGACGAGGTGGAAAGATACGACAAGATCCTCCTTTCACCGGGACCGGGGATTCCGTCCGAAGCGGGGATTCTATTGCCGCTGATCGAGCGTTACGCCCCGACCAAAAGCATCCTCGGCGTCTGCCTCGGCGAACAGGCCGTCGGCGAAGCATTCGGCGCGCGGCTGCTGAACCTGCCGCACGTCTACCACGGCATCGCCAGCCCGATCACGGTCGCAGAACCCGACCCGCTGTTCGACGGCCTCCCCTCCCGATTTGAAGCGGGACGCTACCACTCGTGGATCGTGGATCGCAGCGGCTTTCCGTCCGACACGCTGAAAATCACCGCTGTGGACGACGAAGGGCATATCATGGCGCTGGCACACCGCACCTACGACGTGCGGGGGGTGCAGTTCCATCCCGAATCGGTACTCACGCCCGAAGGAAAACAGCTGATCGCCAACTGGCTCAAACACTGACCGAACTATGAAACAGATACTCAACCGGCTTTTCGACCACGACCGCCTCGACCGGAACGAGGCCCGCGGAATCATGCTCCGCATATCGCAAGGCGAATTCAACGAAAGCCAAATCGCCGCATTCATCACCGTCTTTCTGATGCGCAGCATCACCATCGAAGAGCTGAGCGGCTTCCGCGACGCTTTGTTGGAGTTGCGCATTCCGGTCGATCTGTCGGAATTTCCGGCCATCGACATCGTGGGAACCGGCGGCGACAACAAAAACACATTCAACATCTCGACGGCTGCCTGTTTCGTGACCGCCGGAGCGGGCTACCATGTGGTGAAACACGGGAATTACGGCGCGACATCGGTCAGTGGGGCCTCGAACGTCATGGAGGCGCACGGGGTAAAATTCACCGCCGATCCGGATCGGCTCCGCCGATCGCTGGACCAGTGCGGCATGGCCTTCCTGCACGCCCCATTCTTCAACCCGGCCCTGAAAAAAGTCGCCCCGGTGCGGAAAGCGCTGGCCGTAAGAACGTTCTTCAACATGCTCGGCCCGCTGGTAAACCCCTCCATTCCGAAGTACCAGCTGTTAGGCGTCTACAACCTGAAATTAGGACGGATGTACAACTACCTTTACCAGCAGACCGACACGGAGTACACGATCGTCAATTCACTGGACGGATACGACGAAATATCCCTCACCGACGATTTCAAATGTTTCAGCCGCGCCGGGGAAGAGATCGTCGCCCCGGAATCGTTAGGTTTCGCCCGCAGCGGCGAGGCCGACCTCTACGGCGGCGAGACGGTCGGCGAAGCGGCGCGGATATTCGACCGGGTGCTGGACGGCACGGCGACCGCCGCCCAAACGAATACGGTCGTCGCCAACGCCGCTTACGCCATCCACACCCTCGACCGGACGAAACCGCTGACGGAATGTATCGACGCCGCACGGAGTTCGCTCGAGAGCGGGAAAGCCCGGCAAACACTCAAACGATTTATCGAGATCAACTCCTAAAACAGCCTCGTTATGAACACGATATTGGATCGTATCATCCAGACCAAGCGGAACGAGGTGGAGGCGGCAAAAGCGGCGAAACCTTTCGCGGCGCTATGGGAAGAGGCACAGGCCCTCCCCTGCCCCGCCCGTTCGCTCCGGCAGGCATTGGAACGCTCCGAAACGGGAATCATCGCCGAATTCAAACGCCGCTCCCCGTCGAAAGGATTCATTCACGAAGGGGCGACTGTGGCGGGAATCGTGCCGGGCTATGCTGCGGCGGGGGCGGCCGCCTGCTCGGTGCTGACCGACCCGGTTTATTTCGGCGGGTCGGCCGACGACCTGCGGGAGGCACGGCGGTTAGTCGACATACCGCTGCTGCGCAAAGATTTCATCATCGACGAATACCAGATCGCCGAAGCTCGGCTATGGGGAGCCGATGCAATCCTGTTGATCGCAGCGGCTTTAACTCCGGCAGAGGTCGGACGGTTCGGGAGTTTCGCCCACGGCCTCGGACTGGAAGTGCTGCTCGAGATACACGACGCTTGTGAATTGCCCCATATCGGTTCCGCGGCGGATGTCGTAGGGATCAACAACCGCAATTTGGCCACGTTCGTCACCGATGTGCAGACCTCGTCCGAATTAGGCCCGCAGATTCCGGACCAATACTTGCGGATTTCGGAGAGCGGCATCGATTCGCCGGAAACGGTGCGCCGGCTGCGTGAAGCGGGATTCCGGGGCTTTCTGATGGGGGAAACTTTCATGAAAGAGCCCGATCCGGCAGACGCTTTACGGCAGTTCATCCTGAAATTGAGATCATAATGGCTAACAACCTAAAAATAAAGGTCTGCGGCATGCGCGATCCGGCGAATATCTCGGCCGTCGCGAAGCTGCGGCCTGACTATATGGGGTTCATATTTTACGAGCGATCTCCCCGTTACGCCGCCTCTTTAGCCCCCAGCGCATTACCGCAAGAGGTACGCCGCGTCGGAGTGTTCGTGAATGCCCCAACAACCGAAATAGCGGGAACAGCCGAACGCTACGGCCTGCACGCCGTGCAACTGCACGGCAGCGAATCGCCGGAAAGCTGCCGGCGCCTGCGCGAGATGGGGTACGAGGTCATCAAGGCTTTCGGCATCGAAACCGCCGCAGATTTCGCCCAGACCGCCGGTTACGCCGCGTGCTGCGACCTTTTTCTGTTCGACACCCGCACCCCGAAACACGGCGGATCGGGAGATCGGTTCGACTGGCGACTGCTCGACGGCTACACGGGACACGTGCCGTTCCTCCTGAGCGGAGGCATCGCGCCGACCGATACGGACGCAATTTCAATCCTGAATCACCCCATGCTCTACGGCATCGACCTGAACAGCCGCTTCGAGATCGAAGCCGGGCTGAAAAACACCGAATTACTCGAACACTTCATTCAAACCATCCGATCATGAACCGCATTACCGACCTTTTCGACAAAAAGAACAAAGGCATTCTCTCCGTCTATTTCACCGCCGGATTTCCGCACCTCGACGACACGGGGGCCATTATCGAAGCACTGGCCGCCCAAGGGGTGGACATGGCCGAAATAGGCATCCCCTTCTCCGACCCGATGGCCGACGGCGAAACAATCCAGAACAGCAGTCAGACCGCCCTGAAAAACGGCATGACCCTGACCAAACTGTTCAAACAACTGAAAGATATTCGGCAAAGCGTTCACATTCCGCTGGTTATGATGGGCTACCTCAACCCGATCATGCAATACGGCATCGAAAATTTCTGCCGCGACTGTGCCGCAACCGGCATCGACGGCGTGATCATCCCCGACCTGCCCTTCGCCGACTACCTGCAGGACTACAAGCCGGTCGCCGACCGTTACGACTTGAAATTCATCATGCTCGTCACGCCGGAAACGTCGGAAGAACGCATCCGCCGGATCGACGAACAGACGAGCGGCTTCATCTACATGGTCTCCACGGCGGCCACGACGGGCGTCCAAAACTCTTTCGACCCCCAAACGCTGGACTATTTCCGCCGCATCGACGCCATGGGACTGCGCAATCCGCGGCTGATCGGCTTCGGCATCTCGAACCGGGCCACCTGCACGGCGGCGCAAGCCGCAGCCAACGGAGCGATCGTCGGCAGCGGATTCATCAAGGCGCTCGCGGCATCGCCGGACGACATCCCGCAAGCGGTGGCGAACTTGTTGGGACAACTGCGAAAATAGACGTATCTTTGCCGCTCGGACGCCGGGATTTCGACTGCCCGGCCCGTAAACATTCCGCACCATGACGCGACAAGATTCACCACTGCCTTTAGGTACCGAAAAAATATCCACCCTGCTGCTGCGCTATGCCATCCCGGCGATTATCGCTATGACGGCTTCGTCGCTCTACAACCTGGTGGACAGCATCTTTATCGGCCACGGGGTGGGGGCTATGGCTCTGTCGGGTCTGGGGATCACCATGCCGCTGATGAACCTCGGCGCGGCGTTCGGCTCTTTGGTGGGGATCGGGGCCTCGACCCAGCTCTCCATCAAAATGGGACAGAATGACCAGAAAAGCGCATGGCTGATTTTGGGCAATGTCATTATTCTGAACACGCTGATCGGGCTGGCTTACACGGCGGTGTGCCTGCCGCTGCTGGATCCGATCCTCTACTTCTTCGGTGCCAGCGACAACACGATCGGCTATGCGCGGAGCTACATGCTCATCATTCTGGCCGGGAACGTCATCACCCATATCTATCTGGGGCTGAACGACCTGCTGCGCGCTTCGGGCTATCCGGGACGGGCTATGGCGATCATGCTCACGGCGGTCATCCTGAACTGTATTCTGAACGGGATTTTCATCTTCGGCTTCGGCTGGGGAATCGCCGGGGCGGCCTGGGCGACGATCGTCGCCCAACTCACGGCCATGGGGCTGGAACTGAGACACTTCCTGAACCCGAAAAGTTTCATCCACTTCACCCGCAAAACGATACGCCTCAAGCGGGCTATCGTCAAAGGCATTCTCTCGATCGGGATGGCGCCTTTTCTGATGTACGTCTGCTCGAGCGTGATCGTCATTCTGATCAACAAGGCGCTGATGCAGCACGGCGGCGACCTCTATATCGGCGGATACGGCATCGTGAACCGGATCGCCATGCTGTTCGTCATGGTGGTCATGGGGCTCAACCAGGGGATGCAGCCGATCGTAGGCTACAACTTCGGCGCCCGCAAGTTCGACCGCGTGACCCGGACGCTGAAATACGGAATCTGCTGCGCGGTGAGCGTCACGACGACCGGATTCGCGGTCTGCCAGCTGTTTCCGCAATACATCACCCGGCTGTTCACAAACGATGCCGAGATGTTAGCCATCTCCAGCCACGGATTGCGCATCGTGCTGGCCATGTTCCCGTTCGTCGGATTCCAGATGGTGACCTCGAACTTCTTTCAGTCGATCGGGATGGCCCCGAAAGCCATTTTCCTCTCTTTGACGCGGCAATTGCTCTTTTTAGTGCCGTTTCTGCTGTTCCTGCCGGAATTTTTCGGGCCGGACGGGGTCTGGATGAGCATGCCGCTGGCCGATGCGGCGGCCACGACGCTGGCGGCGATTCTGCTGGCAAAACTGTTCCGGAAGTTCCGTCGGATGCAGCAACCGATACAACCCACGGTATAACGCATTTCACTAAACGTTCGCAAACACAGATTCATTCGCTATGGAAAACCCTCGTTTCGTCATCACCATCGGCCGTCAGTTCGGCAGCGGCGGACGCGAATTGGGCCGCCGGTTGGCCGACATGTTCGCCATCCCGTACTACGACAAGGAACTGATCGCCGAAGCCTCGAAAGAGAGCGGCATCGATCCGGAATATTTTGAAAAGGCGGACGAAAAAACCCCGGGCAGCCTGATACGCGCACTCACGGCCAACCTGATGATGAGCGGCGGGGCGGTAGGCGCCGAAAATGCACTGGCGGGCGAAAACATCTTCAAATTCCAGTCGGACGTGATCCGGGAGGTGGCCCGCGCGGGTTCGTGCGTGATCGTGGGCCGTTGTGCGGACTATATCTTGCGAAACGAGCCGATCTGCATCAGCACGTTCGTCTACGCCTCGGACGACGACCGGATCGACCGGGTGATGCGCTGCCACGGGGCGAAAACGCCGAAAGAGGCGATGGAAATGATGCGCAAAACGGACAAAAAACGGGCCGGTTATTATAATTTTTATACGGACAAATGCTGGGGGGCGGCGGCGTCTTATGATCTGTGCATCGACTCGTCGGTCTTAGGTATCGAAAAGACGGCGGAACTGATCCGCAGCTATGTGGAGCAACGGATCCAGGCCGTTGTCGAAGCGGCCGAATAAACTGCCGGTCTACCCGCCGCATATTCATTCCGCGCCCTGCCGTCTTCTCTCTGCGGAGAGCAGGGCGTCCATTTCATCGGCCCGACGGCGGCGGTCGAACCAGTCGGCATCGTCATCCGGCACGAACGCTTCTTCCGCCCTCTCCGGGGGCAGAGGCAGGCACTCCATCTCCCACGGCAGCACGGTGTCCCTGCCGCCGACGCCGATACGATCCCGAACTCCCCGGTTCAGCCGGTAGCGGGTCATGTTATGGGTCAGATAGCCCAATCTCAGCACCTCGCCCATCCGCGGGATCATCTTCAGTTTCATTTTGTAGCACTTGTAGTGCGTCATGTACCCCAGATAGGAGTTCATCGCCGCCTGCATATAAACCAGAAACGTTTTGGACGGCTTGGGATGCGTCCGGATATAGGCGTTCATCGAGGCCAGCAGCTCGCTGAAATGGTTGCGCGTGCGGTTGACCATATAGCGCCGGTAAGGCTTCACCACCGCCCCGAGAAACGTGACCCCTTTGGAGATCTCCTGCAAATAAATCTTTTTCGGGTGCAGGGTCAGCCCCAGATTTTCCTGCAAATAGGCATTGATCTCGCGGATATGCCGTTTGAGCAGCTCCTTGTCCTTGTGGATGATATAGAAATCGTCCACATACCGGCCGTAATGCCTATGCCCCAGCTTGCGCTTGACAAAGTGGTCGAAGTCGTTCAGGTAAATATTGCTGAACAGCTGCGAAGTCAGGTTGCCGATCGGCAGGCCGCAGTCTTTCGGCGAAGTGAAGAGGCTCTTGCTCCGCGGCAGGTCGGCCCATTTGGAGCGGCTGCCGCGCATGATGCAGTTTTCGGTCGGGTCGTTGAACACCACTTCCCGCAGCAGATACAGGATCAGGTCGTAATCCAGCAGCTCGTTCCACGGTTTCCCCTTATTCGACTTGCGCGGCCCCATTTTGAGCATCACCCGCTCGATGATCTCGTACATGATCCGGCGGTTGATGTTCATGAAATAGCCTTGTATATCGAGTTTCAGGACATAACAAGTCTCCTTGTAGTTATTGGAACATGAACGCGCATGATGTTCCAGCCGTTCGATGCCGTACAGCGTGCCTTTGTTCTTGAGGCAGGAGTAGCTGTCGGTAATGAACGTCCGCTCGAACAGCGGTGCGATATAATTGAACAGCAGGTGGTGCACCACGCGGTCGCGGAAATCGGCGGCGAAAATCTCGCGTTTGACAGGGTGCTCGACCATAAAGCAAACGCTCGGCCCCACCCGGTATTCGCGGCTGTGTATCTGGTGGTAAAGCTCGATCAGGTTGGCTTCGAGATCCATCTCGAACCGCAGTTGGTTACGGGTGTTCCGCTTATGCTTGCGGGCATCGAAATAGGCCCGGAAGAGGTCTTCGAGCAGAGTGTCGGGCCGCTCCGGTGTGGGTTTTGTCGTATGTTCGTCCATAGATCGGTTCGTAAAAAGGAACAGGGCATACTGATAAATGCTTGGAGGCACCGCACCTGAAAGCCGTTCGCACGGTTGTTCGCGTTGCCGGGCTGAACAGCATTCGTAACGAACCGCAAGTAGACGCCGTTAGTACCGCTCGCCGCAGCCGACCAGACTGAGCCCTCGTTGCCGACGTTGTTCAGTGCGCCGGTATTGTTAGGGCGGTAGCCCGGGGCTACGGAGTTCATAAGCAGCCGCTCGCGAGTCCGTGCCGCTGTTCCGGTGAAGAAAGCGACACGCACCGGGAAAAGTAGCTAACCGAAGTCACGCCCTCGGCCAACGGACTGCTGAATTTATCATTCACTCTGCCCGCACACGTATGCGCAGGCACTCCGGAACCCTGTTCCATTGCCGTATTGCAAGCCCCGAAGGGCGATTATCCATAAAAAGCAGGGTGCAGGTAAATGCTTGGAGGCACCGCACCGGAAAGCCGTGGGCGCGGCCATGCGCGTTGCTGGGATTGAGGCCCGTCGCGTTGAAGTCCAAGTAGTACGCGTAGGCCCCATTGACCGAGGATGACCACCACTCCCCATTGTTGCCGACGTGCCACAAACCGCCATTCCTGCCATTGTTGCCTGCGTCGCGGAAGCCCGGGGCGGGAACCGCGCACTGCCGGCAGCAGTACGGGCAGCCGCTGGATTGAAGTCTCCCGAAATCCTGTTCGCGGAGCTTCGCATGAATAACTAACGTTTGAAATCAGTGGGCTGCTGAATTTACCTTCGCTCTGCCGGTACCCCTGACGGGTTCGCCGGCACTCCGGAAAAGACACCCTGCATAGGGCCGAAACAGGGAGCGGCCAATCTCGGCGACGGCCAACTCCGAAGAGGGTCTCCCTGTCAGGAAAAGAACGTAAAAAAAGGGGAGGCATCCGGGTAAATGCTGGAGGCACCGCACCTGAAAGCCGTGGGCGCGATTACCTGGATAGATGCGAAGTATCTGTGGGTAATAATCCAACTGAAAGGCCGTGGAACCACTCACCGACGACGACCAACTATACCCGCCGTCGCCGACAGCGTTCAGTGCGCCCGTTTTGTTGACGCGGTAGCCCGGGGCGCAACTCCTCCTAATAGCAATCTCTCCGCGGAAAGGACTGCAAGACCCGATTGCCGCCCTTCCGGCCCCGATCGGGGGCCGTGACTAACTAACGCGCCGCATGCGTTCGCGAATGCGACGAGCCAGTGGATTGCTGAATTTACCGATTCACTCTGCCCTGCCGCCGTAGCCGCAAGACACTCCGGCGGACGCCTTCCCCTATACTGTCCGGTTCATTGCCCGGCAACGAAACAAAGCGCAGGTAAATGCTGGAGGCACCGCACCTGAAAGCCGAAGGCGCGGTAGTATGCGTTGCTGGGATTGAGGCCCGGCGCGTAAAGGAGCAAGGAGAACGCGCGGGTCCCACCACTAACCGTGGACGACCAACTATAGCCGCTGTTGCCGACGTCCAGCAAACCGCCATTATGGCCATGGTCGCCTGCGTCGCGGTAGCCCGGGGCGGACGCCTCCCTCTATACTGTCCGGTTCATTGCCCGGTAACAGAACAAAGCGCAGGTAAATGCTGGAGGCACCGCACCTGAAAGCCGTGGGCACGGTAGTACTTGTCGCTGGGATTGGCGTACGTCGCGTGGAAGCGCAAGAAGAACGCGTTGGTCTCGCTGACCGTGGACGACCACCACTCCCCGTAGCGGCCGACGTTCCACAACGCTCCCTCGCCGTTGCCGCGGTAGCCCGGGGCGGGGCCCTTATTCTGCCCGGAACACTGCCCGAGGACAGAACAAAACGCAGGTAAATGCTGGAGGCACCGCACCTGAAAGCCGAAGGCGCGGTAGTATGCGTTGCTGGGATTGAGGCCCGGCGCGTAAAGGAGCAAGGAGAACGCGCGGGTCCCACCACTAACCGTGGACGACCAACTATAGCCGCTGTTGCCGACGTCCAGCAAACCGCCATTATGGCCATGGTCGCCTGCGTCGCGGTAGCCCGGGGCGGACGCCTCCCTCTATACTGTCCGGTTCATTGCCCGGTAACAGAACAAAGCGCAGGTAAATGCTGGAGGCACCGCACCTGAAAGCCGTGGGCACGGTAGTACTTGTCGCTGGGATTGGCGTACGTCGCGTGGAAGCGCAAGAAGAACGCGTTGGTCTCGCTGACCGTGGACGACCACCACTCCCCGTAGCGGCCGACGTTCCACAACGCTCCCTCGCCGTTGCCGCGGTAGCCCGGGGCGGGGCCCTTATTCTGCCCGGAACACTGCCCGAGGACAGAACAAAACGCAGGTAAATGCTGGAGGCACCGCACCTGAAAGCCGTGGCCGCGATAGCCCGCGTTGCTGGAAGTGAGGCCCGGCGCGGCGAAATCCAAGTACACGCCGCTGGAACCGCTGACCGAGGAAGACCAGCTGAACCCGTAGTAGCCGACGTATAGCAACCTGCCATTCTGGCCGTTGCTACCTGAGTCGCGGAAGCCCGGGGCGGGTGCCTGCTCCTATACTGCCCGGTTCATTGCCCGGTAACAGAACAAAGCGCAAGTAAATGCTGGAGGCACCGCACCTGAAAGCCGTGGCCGCGATAGTTCGCGCTGCTGGAATTGAGGTACGGCGTGCCGAAACCCAAGAAAACCGCCTGGGAATCACTGACCGTGGATGACCAGAAGAACCCCTCGTAGCCGACGCTCCTGGCCACGCCCTCGACAGCCGCGCGACCAAAGTCGCGGTAGCCCGGGGCGGGTGCCTGCTCCTATACTGTCCGGTTCATTGCCCGGGAACAGAACAAAGCGCAAGTAAATGCTGGAGGCACCGCACCGAGAAGCCGTGGGCACGGCCATTCACGCGGCTGGGATTGAAGCTCGTCAAGTCGAAATGCAAGTACTCACCGCCCTGCCCGACGACTGACGAACACCAAGTGTACCCACCGGCGCCGACGCCGCCGGCCACGCCTTCATAGCCGGCCCGACCAAAGTCGCGGTAGCCCGGGGCGGGCCTACCCTTATCCTGCCCGGAACACTGCCCGAGGTCAGAATAAAGCGCAGGTAAATGCTGGAGGCACCGCACCTGAAAGCCGTGGCCGCGGTGCGCCGTGGTGCTGGGATAGAGGTTCGTCGCGTCGAAGTGCAAGTACAGGCCGTTGGTACCGCTAACCGAAGACGACCAGCTGTACCCGTTGCTGCCGACATTCCACAACGCTCCCTCGCCGTTGCCGCGGTAGCCCGGGGCGGGTGCCCTTATCCTGCCCGGAACAATGCCCGAGGTCAGAATAAAGCGCAGGTAAATGCTGGAGGCACCGCACCTGAAAGCCGTGGGCACGGCCATGCGGAGTGCTGTGTTGGAGTACCGTCGGACTGAAGCGCAAGTAGTACGCGTAGGCCCCGCTGAACGAGGACGACCAGACTGAGCAGTCATTGCCGACGTACCACAACTCACCTTCGCCTCCCCTGCGGCTACCCGCATCGCGGAAGCCCGGGGCGGGTGCCCTTATCCTGCCCGGAACAATGCCCAAGGACAGAACAAAACGCAGGTAAATGCTGGAGGCACCGCACCTGAAAGGCGTAGGTACGGTAATTCGCAGCTTGGGGAGTCACGCGCGGGACATCGAACAACAATCGCCAGGCGTTCGTACTCCCACTCTCCGCCGTACCAGACCAGACCGTACCCTCGTTACCGACGAGCGTCAGCGCGCCGGTGCCGTAGTGGCGGAAGCCCGGGGCGGGTGCCCTTATCCTGCCCGGAACAATGCCCGAGGACAGAACAAAGCGCAGGTAAATGCTGGAGGCACCGCACCTGAAAGCCGTGGCCGCGGTTATGCGCGTTGCTGGAATAGACGTGTCCTGTATTGAACTCCAAGAAGAACGCGCTGGAACTGCTGACCGAGGACGACCAACTGTAACCGTACTCGCCGACGAGCCTGACCTCGCCCTCAACACCCGCGCGACCGAAGTCGCGGTAGCCCGGGGCGGGCCGCGCACAGCCGAAAGCAGCATAAGCAGCCGCTGGATTGAAGCCGCCCGGAGCCTTGCTCGCGGGGCTTCGATTGAATAACTAATGTTTCCATCAGTGGGCTGCTGAATTTACCGTTCACTCTGCCGGAACCCCTGGCGGGGGCCACCGGCACTCCGGAACTATTCGAGACGCTTTGCGTTGCCGGGAAAGAACCGGAAACAAAGAATTTGCACATCTTTCCTGCGGTCGGGCCGAAACACCGGTGCCGATAAATTCTTGGAGGCACCGCACCTGAAGACCGAAGGCGCGGTTGTTCACGTTGCTGGGATTGAGGTTCGTCGCGTTGAAGTTCAAGTACACGCCGTTGGAACCGCTGACCGCTGAAGACCAGCTGTACCCGTTGTTGCCGACGTTCATCAATCCGCCATTCTGGCCGTTGTTGCCTGAGTCGCGGAAGCCCGGGGCGGGAACCGCGCACTGCCGACAACGGCACAAGCAGCCGCTGGATTGAAGCCGCCCGGAGCCTTGCTCGCGGGGCTTCGAATGGATAACTAATTATAGGATCAGTGGGCTGCTGAATTTATCGTTCGCTCTGCCGGCGCCCCTGACGGGTTCACCGGCACTCCGGAACCGTAGGGCTGCCGGGACTTTCACGAAACCGCCGAAAAGACATGCAATATCTGAAACGTCAAAGAGCTTTACTGTACGGCGTCAGGCATGCTGTATCCCGGCGGCCTGCTGTTCGGCCTTCATCTTTTCGGAATACTTCTGCCACGCCTGCAATTGTTTGGAAATCGACTCCGTATGCGTGCACACCACCGCGAACTGTTTGACCGAGATCTGTTTCAGGTCGGTGAGCATGCGGCACATCAGTTTGATCGTCACCAGCCGTTCGCGCGCCTGCCGGATATCCGGCACCCGGTCTTTCGACGCGTTGGCCCGATAGATGCACAGGCACAGCTCGATGATATTGTCCTTGATTTTCTCCGCCAGCGTGTAGCGGTAATCCCGCTTGACGTTGGGCGTAAACTGGAAGACGTAAAGCAACAGGTCGTAACTGGCCTTGAACACCTCCAGGTTATCATATATTGCCATTGAGTTGCTTTTTTAAGGAAGAGACGAACAGAAGGCACTCCAGCGGCGTGGCGTTCTCGACGCTGAAATTGCGCAAGTCGCGCAGCACGGCTTCGCTGACCGATGCTTCAACAGCCGGCGCGGAATGCGCAGCAGCCATCCCGGATGGCGCGGGGTCGACCGCCGCACACCGCGGCACCGACTCCACATCGGGCACAGGAATCGCGATTCGACGGCCTCCCGCCCCGTAACCACTCCCGTATGCAAGTGGCTGCGCAGCCTTTGCCGGCGGAGCAGCCGGTTTGGGAACGACCAAAGGCAGCCCCTCTTTCCAACGCCGGTACTCCCCGACGTCGATTCCACCGGCATCCAATACCAGCATATCGTCCGACTGGGAAAACAACGGACGGTCGCCCAACACCTTTTTCCGCGAAGCATCGGGAAAACCGAGCGATACCACCTGAACGTCCAAATACTTAACGAATCGCTTGGAGGCTTTATAACGAGAAATACGATGGATAAAAGCGAACGCCGACCGTTCGTAAGCCTTCCAGAAAATCCCCTCCAAATGGAGGTATATCTTATCCGTGTTGCGGTTTTCGGCCGCAATTATTTCCTGTAGGGTCATAATACTATAATTTTTTTAATGCTCCAAACCGCGTCCTCGGGATAAAAGTAAAAAATTACTTGGAAAAGACCTCGGCAAAAGTGTCACAAAAATATATAAAACCAGCTGTGCAGCCCGCTCACTTCTCATCCGAATACAGAATAAACAAGTGATCCACACCACATTACGCTAACAGAGATAATGACATAAAATAAATCGGGCGGCCACCCCGTACAGTGCCGGTCATTCCGCTTTCGCAGATTGTGCAGGTCGAGAAAATATAGAATTCTGTCGCCGGTTTGTTTCACGACGGCCGGGACACCGTGCCAATAAATAAAAGAGGAGTGCTGCAAACACTGAAGCCCTTCGGCCAGCCGCAAAATCGACGGAATAGCACAGGCGAAAATCCATTGTTTACATCAGCTGACACCAACAGTGCATGAGCACTCCTCTGTATCGTATTTCGAATGTACTTTGAAATAAGTTCGGTTCCCGCAGCGGGCCTCCATTGCGGGAGGCTGCGGCCCGCAAAGCGATCAGCCTCCGGTATTCCTGCTGGCTGTAACTCCCCCTTAACCGGAACCCGCAATGCCAAGCGGCAGCGAGTCGGGCGCCCGGGAGAGAACGCAACGAGCACCGCCGAGTTGCGGGCCTCCCGTGGGGAGGCGTCCGGCCCGCCCGGTTCTGCGAACCGGATTTTCTCCGGCACTCGCGACAAGTACGGCTCCGAAGCACGGATACGACCCGAAGTCAGCGAGGCCGCTCGGCACACAAAACGATCAGACGCCGGCATTCTTACTTGGCTGTAACTACCCCTGCTTGCCCGGAGCCCCGGCGGAGGGGGCCACTCGGCACTCGAGCCGGTGTTTTTTCATTGCTTTTTCGTTTCACCGCTCATGCCGCGGGGGCCCTTCCTTTCTTGGGTGACCAAGAACCGAGCAGCGTACCGAGAGCAGAGACCGCTTGCGGGCTATGCCGAGGCAGCGCGAGGAAGACCGAAGGTCAAAGAAAGCAAAGAAGTCGCCGGGAATCGGTTTCGCCTTGTCGAAGCCCGCGCACCCGCACGGGCTTCGACAAGGCGAAACGCGACATTCCCGGGTCTGCTGTGTCTACCCGCAATTAAGGAGAACACTGGTTTCAAGAACGCCGCTTCCGGGAGGGCGCTTTCGCGTGTGGAAAAACAGCTCCCCGTATCAGCGGCCAGGCCGGAATCCAATAAATCGCGACCTTTGGTCGCGCGCCCGACGCCGCCCCACGCGGAGGGCGCAACGTTCGCTACGCTTACTTGCTCCTCCGCCGGCGTCGGACGGTGCCGCTCGGACGCGAAAGAACTTTTGGCTGTGATCTCCCGATGCCAGGCCGGAGCCACCCCCGGCGGAGGCCTGCAACTCGCTTGGCTCGTTATCCGGCCCCGCTGGCTCCGGCCAAGAAAGGGTAGTTACAGCCCAGGTCGAGTACCGAGCGGCACCGGGCCTCTGCTGCGGGAGGCTGCGGCCCGAACGCAAAAATCCGGGAAGTTCGGGAATCCCGCCCCCAAAAAAAACTTCGAGGAATCCCGAAAACAGCCTGACCCCGACAGCCAAACCAATGAGAATCCGAGCAAATCCAGGGAATCCGGGGAAACCCGAAACAGTCCGACCGCAAAAATCCAGGAAGTTCGGAAATCCCGAAAAGCCATCAGACGCTGGCGCTGCACACCGTGGGAAAACCGCTCGTCAGCCGAGAATTTCCGCCCCGGCCCCGCAAAAACCAGCCCGCAAAAGAACAGGTAAATGACCAGGCTCGCAAACAGATATTCTTAACATCCTGGGCAACAGCCCACTAAACAACCTCACCAAGAAATCCGAACAAATCCGGGAATCCCGAAAATTCCCCCAAAATTCGGAGGCTCCGGAAGCAATCCAAGACAGCCTGGGCGACCAAAGCCACAATCCGGGAATCCGAAATTTCGGAAAACCCGAATAACCCCAAACGGCCAGCCAAACGAGCACCCCGAAGCTCCGCAACTACCTACCAAACAATTAGTTAAATAGCCAAACAAGCAGTTACGGCGAAAAATCCGAGGATTCAAAAGTCTGGGAATCCCGAAAACCCCAAAAAACTTCGAGAAAACCCGAAAACAGCCTGACCCTAACAGCCAAACCAATAAGAAATCCGAACAAATCCGAGAAATCCCGAAACAACCCGACTGCAAAACCGGGAAGCTCGGGAATCCCGAAACCCCAAAAAACTTCGAGGAGACCCGAAAACAGCATGGCCCTAACAGCCAAACCAATAAGAAATCCGAACAAATCCGAGAAATCCCGAAGCAACCCGACTGCAAAACCGGGAAGCTCGGGAATCCCGAAAACCCCAAAAAACTTCGAGGAGACCCGAAAACAGCCTGACCCTAACAGCCAAACCAATAAGAAATCCGAATAAATCCGAGAATTCCCGAAACAACCCGACTGCAAAACCAGGAAGTTCGGAAATCCCGAAAATTTCGGAAATTTCGGGAAAATCCGGGCGGCCAAAGGCCGCCATCCGGGGGCTCCGGGCCTACAAGCCCGGAGCCTAATCCCTTCCGGCAGCCTTAAACACGCGGCCTCCGCGGGAGATTCGGCATGGCCCGCGGGATTCCCCGCGGTGCGAGGCGCTGCCTCGCGGGGCCAGCCTCATCCGCCGCGCTCCGTCCGCTTATTATTCTTGGAGGCACCGCACCTGAAGACCGCGGGCGCGGTAGTACGCGTAGCTGGGGATGATTCTCGTCGTCTCGGAGATCAAGTACACACTGAGGGTGCCACTGACTGCCGAAGACCAATAGTACCCGCCGAGGCCGACGTACCACAACTCACCTTCGCCTCCCGTGCGCA
>NZ_CANQYJ010000016.1 GCF_947628055.1 uncultured Rikenella sp. | reverse complement strand
CCGCCCCCATGGAAATAAATCGCCGGGTTCCCTGACCGGAGATACGGAATAGGGCTCACCCCGCCCGCATAGCGGGCAGGGTGTTTAATTGTTGTTCCGGGCATCGACGCCCCACAACAGTTTATTGCGCAAGGTCTTGTAGAAAGAGTTTCCTGCCGGCCGAACTACCCGCAGATTATGTCCGGCTTTGGCTAATTCAAATGCCGTGCCGTCGGCCACAGGGCGTTCCCGGTTGTCGATCGTGGCGATCGCTTTGCCTCCGTTCCGTGTGGTCACTTTCAAGGTGATACGGCTGGTGTCCGGTACTACTAACGGCCGGATATTCAGGTTGTGTGGCGCAATGGGCGACAGGATCAGGCACCGGCATCCGGGTGCCAGAATCGCGCCGCCCACGCTCATCGAGTAGGCGGTCGAACCGGTAGAGGTGGAAACGATCGCTCCGTCGGCCCAATAGGTGGCGACTTGTTCGCCGTCGATCCCGATTTCCACCGAGATCATGGCTGTACCGTCTTTCTGTATCGTAAATTCATTGACGGCAAGCCCTTGAATGCCTCCCGATATTGCGAGCAGGGTGCGCTCTTCGATGGTATAACTGCCGTCGCGCAGCTCGTCCAGTGCTTTCACCAGGTCTTCGAGTGCTACGGCGGCCATGAAACCGAGGCGACCGGAGTTGATCCCTAAAATGGGGATATGGCTCTCGCCCATCTTGCGAACGGTGCTCAAAAAGGTGCCGTCGCCGCCGAAACTCAATGCGAGGTCGTATCCGACGGGACTGGCCGGGTTGAATGTAAAGTCTAATCGACGCCGTCTCAACTCGCCGGTAATGATGGGTAACGATGGGTGCTCGGGCCGCGAGTAAAGGGCGATTTTCATAATCGGTGGTTCAAATTTTGCTATCTTTGTCTCTTTAAACCGTTCGTTTAATCTTTACCCTACTGTGAGTGACTGTTCTTTCTTTGAAAAGAAAGAACCAAAGAAACTTTCAGATAGCTGCGCTACTCCTTAGGCTCCGCAGTCCTCTTGCATTGAACTTTCTTTGGGGCGTGGCAATAGCGGGCATAAAGTGTTATTTACCTAAGTGCCCGCTATTGCTCACACCCCAAAAAGATCAAAGACAAGGGTATCATCCGGCAGGCTCAAGAGATGCGCAAGCATCTCAAAAAGTTTTTCTGGTTCTCTTTGTTCACAACCGACGCTGCCAGCGAGAGCAGAGCGGGCTTGCACGCTTTGCCGAGCGGCGAGGAGGAAAACAAGCGAAGCGCAGTTAAAGAGAACAGTACCCTCAAACATAGGGCAGTGAATAAACGAACGATTAAAGATAGAGCAAAAATAGGGAAAAAATATGACCAAGTTAAGTGTAAATATCAATAAGATCGCCACCCTGCGCAACTCGCGAGGCGGGAACATGCCCGACCTGCTTCAGGCCGCGCAGAACATCGAGCGGTTCGGCGGACAGGGAATCACCGTACATCCCCGTCCCGACGAGCGGCACATACGGTACTCCGACGTGCGCGCACTGAGCCCCATACTCACCACCGAATTCAACATCGAAGGCTACCCCGGCGAACGCTTCATTCAGCTCGTCAACGAAGTTCGGCCGGCGCAAGTGACCCTCGTGCCCGACGGCCCCGACGCCATCACCTCCAACGCCGGATGGGACACCGTTACCCACCGGGACATGCTCAGAGACATCGTAGCCCAATTCAAAGCCAATCATATCCGCGTATCCATCTTCGTGGACGCCGACCCGCGGATGGTCGAAGCCGCCGTGGCGACCGGCACCGACCGGGTGGAACTCTATACCGAAGCCTATGCCACCGGCTATTCCGGGAACCGCGAAGCCGCCATCGCTCCGTTTATCGCAGCCGCCAAGACCGCCGGAGAGTGCGGCCTCGGCGTGAATGCCGGACACGACCTGAGCCTCGAAAACATCGAATACTTCGCCGCCCGCATCCCCGGTCTGCTCGAAGTCTCGATCGGACACGCCTTGATTTCAGAGGCACTGTATCTGGGGCTCGAAAACACCGTCCGGCTCTACTTGCAGAAACTCCAAAACGCAGCCCATGGAGGGAAATAACCGGGCATTGAACGATCCGCTTTTCCGCCGGATCGGCGCCATCGCCGACCGCCGGGGGGTGCGGGCATACGTGATCGGCGGCTATGTGCGCGACACCTTTCTGCTGCGGCCATGTACCGACATCGACGTGGTTATCGTGGGCGGCGGGACGGGAGGCGGGATCGCCGTAGCAGAAGAATTGGGGCGCGAAGTGGGCAGCAAAGTCAGCGTTTTCCGGAACTTCGGCACCGCCATGCTGCGCGTGGGGGCATGGGAAGTCGAATTCGTCGGGGCACGGCGGGAATCTTACCGGGCAGACTCGCGGAAACCCATCGTCGAAGACGGCACGATGGAAGACGACCAGCGGCGGCGCGATTTTACGATCAACGCCATGGCCTTCGGACTGAACGCCGATCATTTCGGAGAACTGGTCGATCCGTTTGAAGGGATGGAAGATATGGAAGCGCAGCTGATCCGCACGCCGCTCGATCCGGATACCACCTTCTCGGACGACCCGCTGCGGATGGTGAGGGCCGTCCGGTTCGCCGCGCAGCTCGACTTCCGGATCGAACCGGAGACTTTCGCCGCGATCCGTCGCAATCGGGATCGGATCAAAATCATATCGAAAGAGCGGATTGCGACCGAAGTCGAGAAAATCATGCGATCGCCGCGGCCGTCGAAAGGATGGCGGCTGTTCGACGAGAGCGGGCTGCTGGAACCGATCTTCCCGCAGCTCACCCGGCTCAAAGGCGTGGATACCGTGCACGGGCGGGGACACAAGGACAACTTCATCCATACCTTGAAAGTGCTGGACAATATCGTTCCGAACACCGACAACCTGTGGCTGCGGTGGGCAGCGCTGCTGCACGACATCGGCAAGCCGCGGACCAAGGCGTGGGACGACCGGGTGGGCTGGACGTTTCACGGACACGAAGTGGTCGGCTCCAGAATGATACCCGGCATTTTCCGCGACCAGAAACTGCCGATGGACGAACGGATGAAATACGTTCAGAAATTGGTTTTCCTGCATCTGCGGCCCATCATCCTTTCGGAGGACGAGGTGACCGATTCGGCCGTGCGGCGGCTGCTTTTCGAGGCGGGAGACGATGTGGAGGACTTGATGACCTTGTGCGAGGCGGACATTACCTCGGGGAACGATGCGAAAGTGCGGCGCTACCTGTCGAATTTCGCGTTGGTGCGGCGCAAGATGCGGGAGATCGAGGAGAAAGACCATATCCGCAACTTCCAGCCGCCGATCACGGGAGAAATCATTATGGAGACTTATGGCATTCCGCCGTGCCGGATGGTGGGGACGATCAAGGAGCAGATCAAAAATGCGATCCTCGACGGCGAGATTCCGAATGAATACGAGGCGGCATACGCTTTGATGGAGAGACTGGCCGCGGCAGAGGGGCTGGTCAAGATTTCTTAACGGAGTGCGGTTGTGTTCCCGCCTCGGGTTGCCCCGCTTGCAGGCATTTGGGGCGGGGCGGCGCACCGATGGCCAGGAACGGACGGATCACTCGCAACAGAACCGATATGCGACGTACAGAACCGATGAGCGTGGGCGAACTGCTCGACGAATTTTTCAAGGAACGCGCCTTGGGGCCGGCGTCCATGGAGGGACGGGCGGTGGAGCTGTGGGCCGAGGTGGTCGGCGAGTATGTGGCCCGCTGCACGGAAGACGTGTATATCCGCGGGGGGGTATTGTATGTCAGTTTCTCGTCGTCGGCGGTCAGAGCCGAGATTTTTATGCGCCGCAAACAGCTTGCAGAGCAGCTCAATGCCCGGATCGGGGCCAAAACGGTGCGGAGCATCGTCGTGCGCTGACAGTATGGATAATATGAAAATGGAATGAAAATCAGTATCGTCATACCGGTTTATAACGTAGCCCCGTGGATCGAGGGGTGTCTGAGGTCGGTGTTCGAGCAGGGGGCGGACTCTGCGGAGAATGTACTGGAGTGTATCGTGGTGGACGACTGCGGCACGGATGGGTCGATGAAGATCGTGGAGTCGCTGGCTCCGGCCGCCAAGGCTTGCGGGGTGGATTTCCATATCGTGAGCCACATCCATAATAGAGGCTTGGCGGCGGCCAGAAATACGGGGACGGCGGTGGCGACGGGGGACTATATTTTCTACATAGACGGGGACGACTCCCTGGAACCGCGGGCTCTGGCGAATCTGGCGCAGGCGGCGGCATGCGCGGATTATCCGGACTGGGTACAGGGGAATTATCGGCGAGTGTTGCCGACGGGGGAGGTGAAGGAAGAGACGTCGTATTTTGATCCGGCCTGTCCGATTTATACGGATCGGACGGCTGTGGTGCGGAATTTCGATCGGCTCAATTTCACCAATGCCCATAACAAATTGATTCGGACTGACTTTATTCGGGACAACGGATTGGCATTCCACGACGGGCTGATCTACGAAGACGTGCTGTGGTGCATGCAGGCATACGGCGTGGTGGAGCGGATCGCGACACTGAGGCCGATGACTTACCGGCGTAATTTTCGCGAAGGTTCGATCATGCGGAGTGCGATGACTGAGGTGAAGCTGGATTCGCTGCTTTATATCGTCCGACAGCTCGCTGCCATGCCGCGCGACACGAATGTGGAGCATCGGGCGGTTTTCAATGCGGTGTACGGGATGAAGAATCTGTATATGGGGCCGTTCGGGGGGGCGTACCGACGGCAGTGGATGGCGGCGTTGTGGGAAACGGGGGTGCCGCACATGGAGGCGGATTTTTCGGAATTGCAGCCGCTGAGCCGATTGGTTGCGCGGGCGTTGCGCTACGGGCTGTTCCATGCGAAAGTCTATCTGCGGGTGCTGCTCTGGCTTTACGGGCTGTTCCTGCGGATCCGGCGAAAGAGGGAGGAATAGGTAGGCGGCGGAATATCGGCCGGAATGTGCCTGGAAATATCTTTGACCTCCATACACAGAACTTTTTATTGTACGGTTTTCACAAACAGCTTTCACACGGGTCGGAGCCAGCAGGGCCGTTGAGAGTAGTTCCAGCCCGACTCGCGTGCCGAGCGGTATTGGGCGGCGTCGGTTGTCCACAAAAAGAACAGCTCCACTGCCGCACGGGACACCTGCTGCAGACAGCCGCCATAACCCGATAAAACTATAATCCGATAAAACCACACCCAAAACCACATTCAGATAAAACATGCCCACCCTCCATGACATCATCGCCCCCATCGAAGCCGCCGCGCCGTGCGCGTGGCAGGAAAACTGGGACAACGCCGGCTGGCAAATATGCCCGGCCGACCCGAAGACCACCGAATGCACCGGAGCCTTGCTGACATTAGACGTCACCGAAGCCGTCGTAAGCGAAGCCGCGCGGGAAGGCTACAACCTCATCGTCAGCCACCACCCGCTTCTGTTCAAAGGGCTGAAACAGATTACCGCTTCTACGCCGCAAGAGCGCATCGTGGCCGAAGCCATACGCAACGGCATTGCGATCTACTCCGCCCATACCAACATGGACTCCGCGCCAGGCGGCGTGAACTTCCAGCTGGCCGAAATGCTGGGACTGACCGACATAGAAGTGCTGATTCCCCGAGACAACGACCTCGTCAAACTCGTCTTTTATACCCCTTCGGCAGAAGCCGAACGCGTGCGGAGCGCCATACTCGAAGCCGGAGCCGGTCATATCGGAAAATACGATTCGTGCAGCTACAATAATGAAGGTTTCGGCACATTCCGGGCGGCTTCCGATACCTGCCGACCATTCGCGGGCCAGATCGGGGAATTGCACCGGGAACCCGAAATTCGGACCGAAACCGTCGTACCCAGACATTTAGCGGGACACATCGTCGATACGTTAAAAAAAGTACACCCTTACGAAGAACCCGCCTACGACATCATCCCTTTGGAACTGCCCCATCGCGGCGTCGGGTTGGGCTGCGTGGGAAATCTGCCGCAGGCAGTGCCCGCCGCAGAATTTTTGCAACACATCGCCCGAACCTTGAACATGCCTTACCTGCGGCACAGCGAGATAGCGACCGAAACGGTGCGGCGGGTGGCCTTGTGCGGCGGCAGCGGCGCAGAATTCATACCGGCGGCTATTGCTTCCGGAGCGCAAGTCTACCTCACCGCCGACCTCAAATACCACGACTTCCAGCGCGGAACGGGCGTCATTACCCTGGTCGACGGCGGCCATTTCGAGACCGAGCAACAACTACTGGATGTTTTTTATAAACTCATCTCGAAAAAAATGCCTAATTTTGCAGTTCGCCGGGCGGCCATGCCCTCCAACCCCGTCGGCTACCTGCTCCGGACACGATAAAAGCAAATTATACCAAGCGATACACATACATGGCAACCAAAAGCAAAACCACCGCCCAGGAAGAGCTCTCCACCGAAGAGAAGATCGGCGTCCTCTACGGCCTCCAGCAGATCGACTCCAAAATGGACAGCATCAACCACATCAAAGGCGAGCTGCCTTACGAAGTACAGGATCTCGAAGACATCATCGGCGGACTGGAAACCCGCATCTCGGGCTATTCCGCTCAAGCCGACGAACTGGCCAAAGAGGTGAAAACCAAAAAAGAGGAGATCGAACAGGCCAAAGGCCTCATCAAGAAATACGAAGCACAGCAGGACGACGTGCACAACAACCGCGAGTTCGACTCCCTCTCCAAAGAGATCGAATACCAGAAGCTCGAAATCGAGCTGGCCGAAAAGCGCATCAAAGAATTCAACGCCGAAATCAAGAACAAGAAAAAACAGATCGAAGATACCAAAGAGACCCTCGAAGACCGGAAGATCGACCTGGAGGCCAAACGTGCCGAATTGGCAGACATCGAGGCGGATACTGCCAAGGAATTGGCAGACTTGCGGGCCCAGGCGGAGACTGCACGAGGCAAGATCGACGAGCGGCTTTTGTCTGCCTACGACCGGATTCGGAAAAACGTGCGCAATGGATTGGCTGTCGTTACCGTGAAACGGGATGCGTGCGGAGGGTGCTTCAACCGCATTCCGCCGCAGCGGCAGCTGGATATCCGGATGAGCAAAAAAGTTATCGTCTGCGAATATTGCGGCAGGATCTTGGTATCCGACCTGCTCAACGAGAACTCGGACGGCGGCAACGAATAACACCCGGATTACGGCATTTCAGGCGGCATGACAAAAAGTCCTGCCGCCTTTTTTGGCATATTTGTTGCACGACAAAACAACGAAAAGTCCATTACGACTAAAAAACAGGACGGCTTTGCAGAAACCGAAAAAATAAGTATCTTGCATCGCTCGATTAACGCTAAAACATCACCGCCTATAGACCTACATCTACTCGAAACCAATAAAAACAAAGGAGTAGACGCAATGAACAAAGAAATCAGAAGCGACAACGACCGGTTGTTGCTCCAGTCATTCGCGGGCGGCGATGAATCTGCGATCACGGTCCTTATCGAGCGTCACCGGAAAAAAGTATACAACTATATACTCATGCTGGTCAAAGACCGGCAGACCGCCGACGACCTCTTTCAGGAAACATTCATCAAAGTCATAAACAGCCTGCGCAGCGGCCGTTATGCCGAAAACGGAAAATTCATCTCGTGGGTGCTGCGCATCGCGCACAACCAAGTGATAGACCATTTCCGCGGCGGCAGAAAACCGGCGCATATCACCAGCGAAGATGCCGGATACGACATTCTGAACAACAAGAAGTTAGCCGATCCGAACATCGAAGAGGAGATGATCCACGACCAGATCGAGCAGGATGTGCGCAACCTGATCGACCACCTGCCGGTGGAGCAGCGCGAAGTGGTGGTGCTGAGGCATTATTTCGACCTCAGCTTCAAAGAGATCGCGCAGCAGACAGGGGTGAGTATCAACACGGCTTTGGGCCGGATGCGGTATGCGCTGATCAACCTGCGCAAGCTGATCGACGAAAAGCAGATCGCTTTCGCTTGATGACCGGCAGGATCGGACGCATAGACCGACAGGTTCCGCCTTCCAAAAGAGGCGGAACCTGTTGCTTTATCGGCCCTGCCTCAAGTTCCGGGCCAGCGCCATCGGAATCGTCGCCGGTGCGGGTGTGAAGCTGCCATCCCCCTGCTTGGGCAAGGAAGCACGAGGCACAGTCGCTGCGGGTAGAGGCGGTTCGGCAGGCAGACGCAAAATCGGCCGGTTCGCGGCGGATACTGAAAACCTCGCGTCCCGTTTTTAAAAACGGGACGCGAGGCGATCGTACAGAGAACCCTCTTTAGAGCGTATCTTCATACCGTTTCTCGATGACCTTCCAGTCCACCAGATTCCACAAACCCGACAGGAAATCCGGCCGGCGGTTCTGGTAATCCAGATAATAAGCATGTTCCCACACATCCGCGGTCAGCAGCGGGATCGACCCGTTTTTTAAAGGATTGTGCGCATTCGGCCCCTGCGTGATTTCCAGCGAGCCGTCCGGCGCGACCGACAGCCACGCCCAGCCCGAACCGAAAAGCGTCACCCCCGCTTTGGCGAAAGCCTCCTTGAACGCCCCCAGCGAACCGAAACTGCGGTCGATCGCCTCCCGGAGCACTCCTTCCGGCTCTTTTTTGCCGTTCGGAGCCAGCTGAAAAAAGAAAAAGATATGGTTCCACGCCTGCGCGGCATTGTTGTAGATCGCCCCGTCCGATTGACGAACGATCTCCTCCAGCGTATCGTTTTCGAGCGGCGTGCCCTCGATCAGGCCGTTGAGGTTATTGATATAGGCCGCCTCGTGTTTTCCCCAGTGGAATTCGACGGTACGCGCGCTCATGATCGGTTCCAGCGCATTGACCGGATAAGGCAGGGCAGGTAATTCAAATTTCATGATAATCGGTTTTTAGCGTTGTTGAACGAATGTTGATCCTTTGTGACGGATCGAATGCAAAATCTGTTCCAAACCCCTACCTTTGTCGATGTGAAACCTAAAACAGAGCCATGAAACACATTTTCATCCTGCTGGCCGGCCTCGGCGCCCTGTTGCAGACCGCTTGCGGCGGTTCGGGCCGGGTCGCACAGAACAGCGGCGACACCTTGCGCCCGGTGTACGAGGCGCGTTATGCCCGGCGGTTCGCCCTGCTGCCCGATGACCGGGGGGCCGTGCTGAGGGTGATGAATCCCTGGCAAGGGGCCGAGAACATCACCTGCGACTACCGGTTGGTGGCCGATACGACTGTCGCTTTGCAGCCCGGGGAAATCCGGTGGCCGATCCGGTCGGCGGTCTGCATGTCCTCGTCCCATGTCGCCTTTTTCGATGCCGTGGGGGCGGTCGGGGCAGTCAAGGGCGTGTCCGGGATAGACTTCATCTCCAACCCGGCCGTGCATGCCGCGGGAGTCAGGGATGTGGGCTATGACAACAACCTCGATTATGAAGCGATCGTGGCACTGCGGCCGGATGCGGTGTTTATGTACGGCCTCACGGGCGAGAATGCCGCGGCGGCCAAGCTGGAGCAATTGGGCGTGCCGGTGGTCTATATCGCCGACTATTTGGAGAACGATCCGCTGGGGCGGGCCGAATGGATCGTTCCTTTCGGGTGGCTCGCCGGGCGGATGGACGATGCGGTGGCGCAATTCATGCACACGGAAAACGAATACAAATCCCTGGGCGAGCTGGCGGCGGCTGCCGTCGGTGCCGAAGCGCGGCCGAAAGTGATGCTCAATGCCCCTTACAAGGATGTCTGGTATCTGCCGGGCGACCGGAGCTATATGGTGCGGCTGCTGGACGATGCGGGGGGCGATTATCTGGGCCGGGGCGAGGATACGGACGTAAGTCGCCCGGTGAGTGCGGAAAAGGCTCTGCTGCTGATGGCGGAAGCGGACTTCTGGCTGAATCCGGGCATGGCGCGGGACTTGGCGCAGCTCGAGGCTGACAACCGCCGTTTCGCCGATCTGCCTGTGGTGCGGGCCGGCAAGGTGTTCAACAACAATGCCCGGATCACGCCGATGGGGGGCAGCGATTTCTGGGAGTCGGGGGCGGTGCGGCCGGACGTCGTATTGGCCGATCTGATCCGGATTCTGCATCCGGAACTGCTGCCGGATCACGATCTGTATTACTTCCGGAAGTTGGAATAACGCAGGGGGCAGCCCGGTACATCCGATTTCAGACTCAATCTCGGGCCACGGTGCCCGCAAACAGCAGAAAAACCATGCTCGAATCTTTTCGCCAATACATACGCCACCGCCGTCTGATCGCTGACGGCGACCGTATCCTGGTCGCCGTCAGCGGCGGCATCGACTCCATGACGCTGCTCGACCTGATGCGGCAGGCTTACGGCGGCAGGATCGCCGCGGCACACTGCAATTTCAGTCTGCGCGGCGCCGAGTCCGACGGCGACCAGCAGCTGGTCGAAGATTACTGCCTGCAACACCGCATCCCGCTGTACACGGTTCGTTTCGATACCGAAAACGAGGCGCGCGAGCACGGCGAATCCATCCAGATGGCCGCCCGTCGTTTGCGGTACGACTGGTTTGACGGTCTGTGCGACAAATACGGTTACGATAAGATCGCTATCGCCCACCATGCGGACGACTCTATCGAGACTTTTTTCATCAATCTGCTGCGGGGAACCGGTCTGAGGGGGCTGACCGGCATTGCCGACCGGCGCGGCCGCATCATCCGGCCTTTGCTCTTCGCCCGGCGCGACGACATCGTCTCCTATGCTGTCGCGGGCGGGGTGCCTTACCGCGAAGATTCCACCAACGCCACGCTGAAATATCTCCGCAATCGCTTGCGGCACGACATTCTTCCGAGGCTGGACAGCGCCTCGAACAACCGCCTGGCGCAGACGATGGAGCAGAATCTGATGCGGTTGCAGCAAGCACAGCGGTTCATCGATGCGCGGATCAGGGAGCTGCGTCCGGTGGCGTTGCATGACCATGTCCTCGATCTGTCCGTCCTCGATGCCGACTGCCTTGCGTTCGAGCTTTACGAATTGCTGCGTCCCTACGGTTTTGCGCCGGAGACTGTCGAAGACCTGGCGGCGGTGCTGAACCGCCGGGCCGAGGACTGCGATGTCACCGCTTCCGGAAAACGGTTCGAGGCTTCGGAATGGAGCGCTGCGATCGACCGCGGACGTATCATGCTGTCTCCCCGCATCGTGGAGCCTTTCCGCGAGGAGCGGATCGCGGAGGCGGATCCCCGTATCGAATGGCTCTCGGTGGATGAGTTGCCTGACAGCCTCGCTGCGCCGCCGAATGTGGCCTATCTCACTGCCGACGCGTTGAAATTCCCGCTGTTGCTGCGGCAGTGGCGCGAGGGCGACTGGTTCATTCCGTTGGGCATGGCCGGGCAGAAAAAAGTGAGCGATTTTCTGATCGATGCCAAGGTGGCTGCCGTCGACAAGGCCCGGCAGGGTGTGCTGGTCTCCGGAGAGACCATCGTCTGGCTGGTCGGGCGGCGCATCGACGACCGTTACAAGGTGCGGCAGGATGCCGGACGTATTGTCCGCATCACGCTGTGAACTATGTTTTTGTATAATCTCTGCCTTGCGGGCTGACAGGTCTCCTTTTCTTGTTTGCCGCTTCTGCCGCGGGGGTATTTTCTTGCGTAATCGCCCCTCGAACCGGCGGAGCTTTTCCTTTTTTGCCGGTAAAGAACCGACGGTGCCGAGCAGCTCCGAAGCCGGGGTGCGCAGACTGAACTTGACCAAGCGAATAGCCAGACCGTACCTCCCCCGTGTCAGGCCGGAAGTGTCGTACAGATGCCTCTGCTTCAATTCGCTTTCAATCACAACCCAACGGATCGGCCCCGCCGCCCGGTTTTCCGGCCTTCTTGCCGATGAGAAAAGAGACCGGGCGATTACACGAGCCGATGAATGGATATAAATTCGGAAAAATATTACCTTTGTCTCAGTCAATATCATCAATACCATACGTAAAAGCATGAAACTTCTCGAAGGAAAAGTCGCTGTCATCACGGGAGCGGCTCGCGGGATCGGCAAGGCCATCGCGCTCAAATTCGCGACCGAAGGGGCGAACATTGCGTTCACCGACCTGAACGAAGACGACAACTTCCGGAATACGGAAAAAGAGATCGCCGCACTGGGAGTCAAGGCCAAAGGATATGCTTCCAATGCCGCCGATTTCGCACAGGCGGCCCAGACCGTCGAACAGGTAGTCAAAGATTTCGGCCGGGTGGACATTCTGGTGAACAACGCGGGCATTACGCGCGACGGCTTGTTGATGCGGATGAGCGAACAGCAGTGGGACATGGTCATCAACGTCAATCTCAAATCGGCATTCAACCTGACGAAAGCGGTGCTTCCGTTCATGATGAAACAGCGTTCGGGGGCGATCGTCAATATGAGTTCCGTGGTGGGGGTGAGCGGGAATGCGGGGCAGGCGAACTATTCGGCATCCAAAGCGGGGCTGATCGGTCTGACCAAATCGACGGCAAAGGAATTGGGATCGCGCGGGATCCGGTGCAATGCGATTGCACCGGGGTTCATCATCACCGACATGACGGGGGCGCTGCCGGAAGACGTGCGCAAGGACTGGGAATCGAAAATTCCACTCAAACGCGGCGGGACGCCGGACGATGTGGCCAATGTGTGCCTATTCCTTGCATCGGATCTGGCGGGATATGTGTCGGGGCAGGTGATACACTGCTGCGGCGGGATGAACATGTAGTTCCATTTCCGGTGCAGACAGGCGCCGAAGATTTTTCAGGCTTTCTTCCGGCTATCGGGAGAAAGCCTTGTTTGTTTGCGGTGACCGCGGTGTCTTCGATGCGGTCGGTTGTTCGGACTTTCCGCCGGTTGCCACGGAACGGGGGTTTCATTTCCTTGTCCTCGGCGCGCTTTCTCCTCTGACTACTTGCACTGGCAGGTTTGAGCCGGACGCCCGGGAAATTTAGAGTTAGTTACAGCCCGGACAGACTGCACCCTCTTTACCACTAAAAAATGTATTTTCCCGCGCGCTGGGGAAATCTTGTTCAAAAGCGCAAGCTGCTTTTGAACGATTTCCTACTCCAGCCGTCGCGCGCGGAGCCGCGCGGCACTTCAACTGGACTGTAATTACCCTAAACAGTCCCCACAGGCTCCGGCCAAAGGAAACCGTTTGTAAAAACGCGCCCTCAAACCAACCGATGCCCGAATATACCGTAAAAATCGCTATCTTGGCAGACTGAAAACCTCAAATCCGGCAAACGCATGGCAGACGAGAAGAAACCCTCGCGGAAGATGTTCTTCAGCATGGGCGAAGTGTCCGAGATGTTCGACGTGAATCCCTCCCTGATCCGTTTCTGGGAGAAGCGGTTCGACGTACTCAAACCCCGCAAGAATGCCAAGGGAAACCGGCTGTTTACTCCGGAGGATGTTGAGAACCTGAAACTGATCTACCACCTGGTCAAGGAGAAAGGGATGACTTTGGCGGGGGCGGAGAAATATATCAAGGACAACAAAAACGTTCTGCGGCGGGACGTGGAGATACTCGAGCATCTGGGTCGCATCCGCGCTGCTCTGCTGGAGATCAAGTCGGAGCTGGGCAGCGAAAGCACGGATACGGAGATAGTCGTGAAAACCGAAACGCTGGCAGCGGCGATCAACGAAGCGATGCCCGAACCGGTCACGGTCGAGGAGGCGCTCGAACAGCAGCGGACGGAGGAAGAAGCCGAAGATGTGCAACAGGAAGCCGCGAAACTGCGTTATATAGAGCCGACCTTGTTCGAGTTGTAAGGTCACCGCAGGCAGTATCGCAACAGCGCTACCGGATGGAACAGCGGGAACCGAGAGCTCGCTTTCTCGCGTTCGCTTTGCGGCTGCAAAGGCTTGGGCTTCTTGTCGTTGCCACGGGAATCGGGTTTTCATTTCTTTGTCCCCTGCGTGTTTTCCTTCAGGCTACTCGAACTGGCAAGTCCGGACTGGACGTTTCGGGGGTGGTGCCTTTGGCGCCAGCGCGCAAGGCCGGCGATGCTCACGCATTGCACAACTTGTTGCCGGATTAATTCCAGCCCGGCATTCCATAGAGAGCCGTAGGTTGATCGCTTTGCGTACTGCAAGGCACTGCGGGAAGCTGCGGCCCGCAGTGGAGCTCCGCAACTCTTTAATCGCTTGCGCGAGAGTTGTGTTCCCACAGGTTGCGACCTTGTTGAAAAATTGTAGGTTTAATTGTGCACCTGGTTTGAGGGAACTGTTCTCTTTGTGAACAAAGAGAACCAGAAAAACTTATTGAGATGCTTGCGCATCTCTTGAACCTGCCGGATGCCCTTGCCTTTGATTCTCTTGGGGTGTGAGCAATAGCGGGCTATTGAGTATGTGCCTTATGCCCGCTATTGCCACGCCCCAAAGAAAGTGCAATGCAAGAGGACTGCGGAGCCTAAGGAGTAGCGTAGCTATCTGAAAGTTTCTTTGGTTCTTTCTTTGAAAAGAAAGAACGGTACCATCCGGCACAGTGCAAATAAACCTACAATTTATTTTAGTCGTTGCGATCCAAAGGATCGCCAGACTCCGCGCTCAGCAGCGAAACCGCTCGGGGGGTGAGCACGAGGCCGAACATGCCGGACTTTTTATTGTACGATTGAAAATCAAATTTCCGCGTCAGCGGGCCAGCCGAGTTCATGCGGCAGCATTCCCTCTAGTCCGGATTTCCAGCAAATGTCCGGACTCCCAGCAAAACACCAGCCGGTTCATCTCTCAAATCGAAAAATATCGTAATTTTGCTTCTTCACATCGTTATACCGACAAAAGAGACAAAAGACATATGAATTCCAACGAAATCCGCACGATCTTCCTCGATTTTTTCCGCGAGAAACAACACCGGATCGTGCCGTCGGCGCCGATGGTCGTCAAGAACGACCCGACCCTGATGTTCACCAACGCCGGGATGAACCAGTTCAAAGACATTTTCCTCGGGAACCAGCCGGCCCAGTCGCCGCGCGTAGCCGACAGTCAGAAATGCCTGCGGGTGAGCGGCAAGCACAACGACCTCGAAGAAGTAGGCCACGACACCTACCACCACACCATGTTCGAGATGCTCGGGAACTGGAGCTTCGGCGACTACTTCAAGAAAGAAGCGATCGCTTGGGCGTGGGAGCTGCTGACCGAACGCTACAAACTGCCGACCGACCGGCTGTACGCCACCGTTTTCGAGGGATCGCCGGACGAAGGAGTACCTTTCGACCAGGAAGCCTATGATTTTTGGGCCGAACGGCTGCCGGAATCGCATATTCTCAAGGGAAACAAACACGACAACTTTTGGGAGATGGGCGATACAGGGCCATGCGGGCCGTGTTCGGAAATCCACTTCGACCTGCGCAGCGACAAAGAGCGGGCGGCGACCGACGGGGCGACACTCGTGAACAAAGACCACCCGCAGGTGATCGAGATATGGAACCTCGTCTTCATGCAGTTCAACCGGAAAGCCAACGGCTCATTGGAGCCGCTGCCGGCCAGGCATGTCGATACCGGGATGGGGTTTGAACGGCTTTGCATGGTGATTCAGGGGAAACAGTCGAACTACGACACCGACGTATTCCAGCCGCTGCTACAGGAGCTGGCCAAGATGGCCGGCGTGGCGTACGGCAAGGACGAAAAGAAAGACATCGCCATGCGCGTGATTGCGGATCACCTGCGGGCGATTGCCTTTTCGATCGCCGACGGGCAGCTGCCGAGCAACGTCAAGGCGGGATATGTCATTCGGCGGATACTGCGGCGGGCAGTGCGGTACGGATACACCTACCTCGGGTTTACCGAACCGTTCATCTGCCGGTTGGTGCCGACCCTCGTGGGACAGATGGGGGGGCAGTTCCCGGAACTCAAGGCGCAGCAACAGCTGATCGAAAAAGTGATCTCCGAAGAAGAAAACTCGTTCCTGCGGACGCTGGCCACGGGGATCAACCTGCTCGACTCGATCATCAAGAAGCTGCCGTCCGGGGGGGCCGCGAAACGGGTAATTTGCGGTGCCGATGCCTTTACGCTGTACGACACGTACGGCTTTCCGATCGACCTGACGCAGCTGATCGCTTCGGAACAGGGAGTGCAGGTCGATATTGCAGGGTTTGAAAAGGAACTGGAGGCGCAGAAAAACCGCTCGCGGAACGCTTCGGCAGTGGAGACGGACGACTGGGTCGAGGTGTTGCCGGTGGAACAGTCGGAATTCGTGGGGTATGACCAGGCTTCGGTTCGCGGGGTGCGGATCTCGCGCTATCGGCGGGTTGCCTCCAAAGGGAAAACGCATTACCAGATCGTGCTCGACCGGACGCCATTCTACGGGAATATGGGGGGGCAGGTCGGCGATACGGGCAGCCTGACCGACCTGGCGACGGGCGAACGGACGGCGATCACCGACACTCAGAAAGAAAACAACCTGACGGTGCATATCGCCAATGCCTTGCCGGCGAATGTCGAGGCGGAGTTCGAGGCGGCGGTGGATGTCGAGCGGCGGATGGCTTCGGCGGCCAACCATACGGCGACCCACTTGATGCACCAGGCTTTGCGGGAGGTTTTGGGGACGCATGTCGAACAGAAAGGGTCGCTCGTGACGCCGGACTACCTGCGGTTCGACTTTTCGCACTTCCAGAAGGTCACGAACGAGGAGCTGCGGGCGGTGGAACGCAAGGTCAATGCGGCGATCCGCGCCAATTTCCCGCTCGAAGAGGATCGCCACTGCACGATGGAGCGGGCCAAAACGCTGGGGGCGATGATGCTCTTCGGGGAGAAGTACGGGGATGAAGTGCGGGTGGTGAAGTACGGCGATTCGGTGGAACTGTGCGGGGGGCTGCACGTGCCGGCGACGGGAAATATCGGGCTGTTCCGGATCGTATCCGAAGAGTCGAGCTCGGCGGGGATCCGGCGGATCGAAGCGGTGACGGGGCTGACGGCGGAGGAGATGTGCGAAGAGCAGAACGACATGATTCAGGAACTGATGACGACCCTGCGGACGAATCAGGTGATGGCGGCGCTCAAGAAAATGATAGAAGAGAATGCCGAAATGGGCAAGCAGATGAACCAAATCAGGCAGGCGCGGGACGGGTTCCTGGTCGAAAAACTGATGGGATTCACAGAACCTGTGGGGGATTTCCATGTGCTTTCGCGGCGGCTGGATTTGGTGCCGGAGTCGGTGAAGGGCGTAGCGTTCGGGCTGCGGGAACGGATGGGCGACATGGCGGCGGTCTTCGGCAGCGTATTCAGCGGGAAACCGACCTTGACGGTGGTGCTGAGCGACTCGGCGGTGGCGCAGGGGCTCAATGCGGGGGCGATCGTGCGCGAGGCGGCCAAACTGATCCAGGGCGGGGGTGGAGGCCAGCCGCACTATGCGACGGCGGGCGGTAAGAATGCCGAGGGGATCGAAGCGGCGATGCAGGCGGCTTTCGATCTGATTTGCGCCAAGTTGCGGGCTTAAGATTTGGAATGGTTATGGGATTCCGTCTGTTATATGTCGTTGCGGCTGTGGTCGGACTGTGGTCGGGGCTGACGGCTTGCGACCGAAGTCCGGAGCACCGGACGACAATCGCGGTGGTGCCGAAAGTGGACGACGCTTCGGTGGCGGCGGCGAAAGCGGCGGCGCTGGCGGCACGGGATACGTATGGGATTGCGGTGCGGTGGGACGTGTCGCGCAATCCGACGGCGGAGTCGCAGGCGGAGCTGATCGGGAAACTCGTGACGGCGGGGGTGGACGGGATTCTGCTCAGCTGCATCGATGCGGCGGACACGGGGTTGAGAGGGGCGATTGATGCGGCGGTGGAGGCGGGGGTGGCTGTGGGAACGTTCGACTCGGACTGTCCGAACAGCGGGCGGAGTTTTTATATCGGCTCGGACAATGCGGCGGCGGGCATTTTGGCGGCGGAGACGGTGCAGGCGTTGTGTGAGGAGGGGGGACGGCCGGCGAAGGGGATCGGTGTGTTCGCCGGTGTGGAGGGGGATGCGGCGATGCAGGCGCGGATAGATGCTTTCTTGTCGGTGGTGCCGGATACGGCGGCTTTGTTCTGGTCGGGAGATGTGCCTTCGACGGGACAGACACAGGTCACGGACTTCCTGACGGACTATGCGCAGCTGCCGGTCAACGGGGTGGTCTTTTTGTCGAGCGTGCCGGTGATCGACGGGCCGGGGACGATTGCGCGGTTGGACAGTCTGTGTCGGGAGGCGGCGGGGGCTGCGGTCTTTTTCGACACGTCGGAGCCGGTCGTGACTTTCGTGCGTTCCATGCCGCACTGCGCGGCGCTCCGGCAGGATTTCGAAGCGATGGTGTCGGGGGGGATCGAACGGCTGCTTCGGGTGATTCGCGGGGAGGCGGTCGGCGAAACGATCACTTATACGCCGATCGAAGCGGTGCGATAATCTGAATTTGCCGGACGGCGCTTCGTGGAAAAGGATCGGGCATAGGCGCTGATTGCGGGCTATTTTCTTCTCTTTATGATGTCTTTTGCGGGGTGCCGCTCAGCATGCGAACCGGAAGTTTTTTCTTCCTTAAGGGTGGGCACGAGGCCGAATATGCGGATTTTTTTATGTACGGTTAATTTTAGATACTGGTAACATTTCTGAAATATTGTTTGCGATCTCCCCCTGTCGGGCCGCAACCTTCCCCCGCAGGAGGCCCAGTACTATTCGGCACACGAACCGGGCAGTAACTACCCCCAACTCCGCAGGCTGAGACCGAAACCTCAGAAAATGAACAGTTGGGCTTCCGCGTCGGCGAAGACCTCAGTCGCTGCGGCGCGTAAGCAGCGCGTTCGCCCGCGCCGAAGACACAGAAATCGGACGCAGGGACGTTGCGGATCGCCCGAAAAATGGTATCTTTAAAGTGATTTTGCATAAGACCAATAGAAACTATGACAGCGAAACCGATTCAGATATATTGCGAAAATAACGACTCGACCCTCTATGTAAGCGAAGGCTCCACACTGGAACAAGTGCTGGAGATGCTGGCCCTGCGAACCGGATCGCCGGTGATCGCCTGTTTTGCCGACAACCGGATGAAAGAACTCAACACACGGATTTATTCGCCCAAAAGTCTGCGGTACGTCGAACTGACCTCGTCGGACGGGATGCGGGTCTATGCCCGGTCGCTCTTTTTCCTGCTCCACAAGGCAGTGACCGATCTCTATCCGGAAGCCCGGCTGAGAGTGCTTTATACGGCGGCAAGGGGATACTATTGCGAAATCGACGGCGCAGGGCCGATCGGGGCGGAACAGGTGGGAGCCATCAAGAAGCGGATGGGTACGCTGGTGGAACTGAACCTGCCGATCGTCAGGGAAAAGCTGCTGATGTCGGATGTAGAGAAGCTCTATCACGGGCATGGATATGAGGATAAACTGGCCCTGCTGGAGACACGGCCGCAACATTTCATCACGGTCTATAATCTGGGCGGTTTGCCAGGCTATTTTTACGGCGCGATGGTCATTTCCACGGGATTTCTGAAAGTGTTCGATTTGCAGGCATTCGGGGGCGGTTTCGTGTTGCAGATGCCGCGGCGCGACGACTGCTCGAGGGTGGAGCCGATGCGCTTGGAACCGAAACTGTTCTCGGTGTTCCAGCAAAATAAGGAGTGGGCGGACATTCTGCGCATTTCGGACGTGGGATCGCTCAACTCGCGGGTGCTGGCGGGAGACGCGAGCCAGATGATCAAGGTCGGGGAGGCGCTGCAGGAAAAGACGTTGGCGCGGATCGCCGACACCATTCTCGAACGGCATACCAAGAGCGGGGTCAGAATCGTGTTCGTGGCGGGGCCGTCTTCGAGCGGGAAAACCACGCTGGCGAAGCGGCTTTCCATCCAATTGCAGGTGCTGGGGCTGGAGCCGGAGACGATTTCGCTGGACGATTATTTCGTGGACCGCGAACATACGCCGCGGGACGAAAACGGAGATTACGATTTCGAGTCGCTGGGAGCGGTGGATGTGGATACATTCAATGCGGATCTGAACCGGCTGTTCGCGGGGGAACGGGTGGAAATGCCGAAGTTCCGCTTCACGGACGGGAAGCGCTATTACGACGGGACGACGTTGCAGCTGAGCGACAGGGGTATTCTGATCGTAGAGGGGATTCATGGGCTGAATCCGGGGCTGACGCCGCATGTAGAGGATCGTTTGAAGTACAAGATTTACGCTTCGGCGCTGACGACGCTGTCGTTGGACAATATGAGCGTGATTTCGACCACGGACAACCGGTTGCTGCGGCGTATCGTGCGGGACAGTAAGTACCGGGGGCGTTCGGCGTTCGATACGCTGAAGGGCTGGGCGAGTGTCAGGCGTGGGGAGGACAAGTATATTTTCCCGTACCAGGAGATGGCGGATGTGATGGTCAACACGGCGCTGTTCTTTGAAATATCCATCCTCAAACATTATGCGCAGCCGCTGCTGGCGCGGGTGCCGGCCAACACGCCGGAGTATGCGGAGGCGCTGCGGCTTTTGAAGTTCCTGGATTATTTCGTGGAAATCTCGGATCGGGAGCTGCCGCCGACTTCGATTCTTCGGGAGTTTCTGGGGGGGAGCAGTTTTGCATATTGACCGTTTTTGCGGGAGGGGAGTATCGTGCGGCAGGCATCCCTGTGGAGATTTTGTCGGTGTGGGGTAGGTAGGCTGGCTGCGGGCGTCGTTAGTTGAAGTGTTTGACCGGGACGGTTGGTCTGTTTTGTATATGAAGCGGTTATCTCCGTATGGAGATAACCGCTTTTCTTTGGCTGCCGCAACCCCGGTGCGCGGCCCCATTGGGGATTTTTTAGGGGTTACACTGTTTTATTTAAGGTAATTACAACCTGGTGCGTGTGCCGAGCGCACCGCAGAAGCCGGCAATTCTGTCAATCGAAACAACTAAAAATTCACCGTATTTTAACAGACTTTGGATTTCCGAGCCCGCAGACAGCCCGTCTGCTGGCGGAAACCCAATAATTTACCGTACCTTTATGCCAGCAATGGGAAAACTGTATCTGATACCGACCCCTATAGGCGAAACAGCCTCGTGGGACACCGCCCTGCCAGCCGGCAACCGGGCCATAATCGACCGCATCGACCACTTTGTCGTAGAGAATATACGCACGGCCCGCCGTTTTCTCGCCCGTAGCGGCATCGGCCGCGCTATCGACGAGCTGACCTTCGCCGAACTCAATGAACACACGCCGCCGGAAGAAGTGGAAACCCTGCTCGACCCGCTGCTGAAAGAAGATAAGAACATCGGAGTGATGTCCGAAGCCGGACTGCCTTGCATCGCCGATCCGGGCGCTTTGCTCGTGGCCGCAGCACACCGCCGAGGCGTGGAAATCGTACCCTTAGTCGGCCCCAGCTCCCTCACCCTCGCCCTGATGGCTTCCGGAGCGAACGGTCAGTCTTTCGCCTTCAACGGATACCTGCCCGTCAAACCTATGGAACGGGTCAAGGCCATCCGCCATTTCGAGCATCGGGCCCACACCGAAGGGCAAAGCCAGATATTCATCGAAGCCCCGTACCGGAACCGGAAACTTTTCGACGACCTCCTCACCGCCTGCGCCCCGCAAACCAGGCTCTGCGTAGCCTGCGACCTGCTGGAACCCGGACAGTACATCCGTTCGCAGAGCATCGCTGCCTGGAAAAAGAACGGGGCGCCTGCCATCGACAAACGCCCCGCAATCTTCATTATTTTCTGAATCCGCCTGCAGGCATCCGAATCAGTTTAGCTCTTCTATTCCGTATCGCTCTCCGACCGATCGCCATCGGTGATATAGATCTTGTACCTCATCGGCTGATACGGCAGAATCTCCGGAGTGCTCGAAGCATCGCCCGCATCTCCGTGCGCCCAGGTCGACACCGTGACCACCTCCGCCACCTCTCCTTTGCGCATCATCGGCGCCGCAATGTAAAGCACCTTGTTCACCGTAGCATTTTCCCCCGACGACGGCTGCACAGCCAGCGCCTCATACCCCGCCTCGTTCCCGCTGTCGTAGACATTCCATTTCCTCGCCACCGTGTCGATATTGGTAGCCGCCAGAAAACCGTCCATGAAATATTCTTCGTAATAGACATACACCATCGAATCCTTCGAGATGGGATCTCCCGCCGGATTCTGTTTGACGATCCGCATGTACATCCCTATCGTATCATGCGAATAGTCCGATCCCGCCCAGCGCAGCTCCGCGTAACGCTGCACCGAGTCCCGCTCCCAGATGAACGGCTGCGTAGTCACCGCATCGAGCCGTATCTCGAATACGACCGGCAGATGCGTATAAGTCACCCCCTGTTCCCCCGCATATCCGGCATTGATATCCATCGCATAAGCATAACCCTTGTCGGACGGGATATAGACCCGGACCGAGTCACCCGCCCGCATGCGTTCAAATGCCTGTTTGAGCCCGTCGCACAGTTTGGACGAAGTGGATGAGAATTGCAGGAAATCGTCGCTGTAATGCGTCGTGTAGGCAAATTGTCCCACCCGCCGCGAGATCGAATCCACGCGGGTGACGAATACCGAGCCGTCTAATGTCTTCCCCGTATAGTTGACGGTCAGCCACGTATAATCCGGCACCGGTACGGCCGCATCCGCCGGCCCCCGCTCGATATACTCGATATAGATGTCTTTGTACGGATTGGCATACGCCTCAGGGGCATACTTGGCCACCCAGGCCTCGAACGATTGCCGCGCCAACCCCTTTGCAATATCCGGCGCTTCCCCGGCGCACGACCAGGCACCCGCCGCCACTGCCGCAACGGTCGCCGCTGCCAGATAAATCCTCTTTATCCCACGCATAATGTTTCAGTTTTCAAAAAATGATTCCGGGGACGTCGGCCCGCAACGGATTCCGGGCCTGCATTTGCCGAGGACAAAGATAACGTTTTTTCCGATACGGCCAAGCCGGGTTCCCTCCCGGCCGGCATTTCCGACCGCCCGGTGCGGAAGTTTTTCCCGAGCCGGCGGGATCCCGCCCCCGTCCTGGCAGCATAGTCCCGACCGATAGCCCGGGCCGTTGCAGACCCGCGTGCCCATTCGCAAAAAGAAGGCCCTTCCTCCCGCGATGGAAAAAAGAGCCTGATGAAATACAGTCTGCAACAAGACTACTGTGCTTTTCGCGCCTGTGCTTTTCGCGCCGTCGTACTCTTTGCCGCCGGAGCTTTCGAGCGGCTTTCCGCTTTCGGCACCCGTTTGGCGGCAGCATTCGCAGAGGCGGTCGTCTTCTTTGCCGGAGCTTTCTTTTTCGGTTTTTCTCCCGCAACAGCGGCAGTCTCGCCCGCAGCAGTATCAGCCTCCCCGTCTTCCTCGGCAGCCTTGAACGAAGTCATCCCCGCTGCCACCAGCGCATTGTACCATTGGCCGATCTTCCGGATGTCCGAGTTATGCACCCGCTCGGCATCGTAATCCGGCAGAACCGACAGCATGAATGTCCGCAGCTCCTCCTGCGAAGTTTTGGAAGGCAGTTCCACCGGCTTGCCGGCATACTTGTCGTGTATCGACTGAAGCACATCGCCCAGCGGCACCTCCGCAGAAGCCGTGAACACCGCAATGTCGCCCAGAGCGCTCACCTTGGTCGAGCCTCCCACCATCGTGCGGCGGCCGTCGGCCAACGATTCGACAATAATGCCGCCCTTGCCCTGAGCCACATATTTGAACAGCCCCGGCGCGCCCGATATTGCCAAAATCTCCTTTAATTCCATATCGTAATTATAAATTGTTTAAGAAATCTACCTGTTCGACGATTCGTCCGCAAATGTAGGTAAAATATCCCGAATCCGCTCTGCCGCGCGGCACAAAGCCTCGTGCAGCCGTACCGCCTGCGGGATCAGCAGCCGTTTTTCGTCCGCAGCAAGGAGATAGTCCGCATAACCCAGCCGCACTTTTTCGTCCATTTGCGCCCGGACCCGTCTTTCGGCCGCCTCCCTCGAGGCACCGTCGCGCCGCATCACCCGCCGGAGCCGCACTTCTAAAGGAGCCGTGACGACCACCACGCAGTCCATCCGCTGCCAGCCGCCCGACTCGATCAGCACCGCCGCCTCTTCCACCACATACGCCGGCCTCTGCGCTGCACCGTCCCACCGCGCCGCCCAGCTCCCGAAATCCCGTTCCACCGCCGGGTGCACCAACGCATTCAAGGCCGCCAACTTATCCGAATCCCCGAACACCTGCGATGCGATATACGCCCGGTTCAGCGATCCGCCGTCCGCCGAATAGGCTTCCGGCCCCAACAAACCGACTATGTTCCGCCTCAGCCCGGCATCCCCGGCCATCAAAGCCTTCGCCCGGTCGTCCGCCGTGTAGATTTCCGCCCCCATCATCCCCAGCAGCCGCGCCACCGTGCTCTTCCCGCTGCCGATCCCTCCGGTCAGCCCCACGCGCAGCAACCGGCCCATCACCGTTTCGTAAAAAAAGGTTCCACGAATTGCGGGTCGATCCGCATCACTTCCGTGCCTGCCGGTAGCGAATCGATCCGCACCGCGCATTTCCCGCTCGGATCCTCCCTCACGCGGTCGTAGTCCACGCAGGCATGCAGCCGTTCTTCGCGTATGCGCTCGTAATCCCTGAGCGGCACGTTGACCACCACCGTCACCCGCGACGGTACGATCGTGGCCTGCAAGCTCTCCGGCAAGTTGTCGACCCTCACCGGCAGTTTCAGCGTATGCTGCGTGAACGGCACCACTTCGGCCCGGTAATCCACCTGTTTGTCCGACAGCAGCACCCCCTCCCGCTGTTCCAGGTCGATCCGCCCCGCCACGGTACCTTTCACGTCCTGGTAGCGTCTGGGCCGCGTAAAGATCGCCTCCATCGTGTCCAGCAGCGCTTTGGGCCCCCGCACGTCCACCGAGTCCGGCCGGAATGCCACCGCGCCCACCGGCTTATACTGCTGCGCCGTCCCCACCTCGATCCGGCTCCGTACGGGCATCCGCCGGATCTCGACCGGCGACACGCTGATCATCAAAGCCGTGTCCAATATTTCGTGTATACGCAGGTCGTTGACCGCCACAGCCAGCGCCCCTGTGAGCGATCGCTCGTCCACCCGGAACTGCCGCCCGCTGCCGGCCACCGGCACGATCGTCAGTTGCGACATGGGGATCACCGCCCGGTCGCCCAGTCTCATCTTGTAGGCCATCAGTTTGCCTCCGTTCCCTTCGACGCGGCATTTCACCTCGCCGAGCGGCTGTTCGATCCAGAGTTTCGACGAGAAGTCGTTGCGGATTTCGATCGGCACGGTGACTTCCGTCGTATAGCGTCCGCCTAATTTGTCGCCGTACCACAAAAGGGCGGCGACCAGCAGGAACAGCCAGAACGAAGGCCTGATGTAATGCGATATTTTCCCGAGCTTCAACATAGAAACAAAGATACGAAAAATCGCGGCCCGATGGATCATTTTCCCGATAGAGGCGCGGGGACTGTTCCTTGCGGTCGGGTCGTTCCCTTTTTCGGACGACGGACGGGCGACGGCCTTCGGTTTCCTACTTCGGCAAAGAGGTGTCCCATATCGAAACCGCGGTGAACTTTTCCAGCCTTTTGTTCCCGTTTTTCCGATTTTATAGCGATCTGCCGGCCGGATTCCATAGAATTCCTGCCAAAAAATGAGTTTCTTTGTACAACGCTTTTCATGACTAACTGATAAAACCCGTATGCTTATGCAAACCAGACAGGTAATCATCTCTTTAGCCGCCGGCCTGCTGCTGGGCGGCCTCGTCTCCGCTGCCTCTGCCGCCGAAAAGGCGCTGAACAAATCCGCTGCCAGGGCGCAGGCCGAAGCCATCACCGAACAGCGCAAGGCGCAGCTGCGCGAATCCCTGGCCGGCGAATGGAAAAACCGCGAATTGACCAACGGAGAGTACCGGATGAAATTCTGGGACACGATTTACGGCCCGAAAACGGTACCCGAAGGCGGGCGCAGCCTCTACATCTCGCTGCACGGCGGCGGAGGGGCCCCGCCTGAAGTCAACGACCAGCAGTGGGAGAATCAGAAACGGCTCTACCGGCCGGCGGAAGGTCTGTATTTCGTGCCTCGGTCTCCTACCGACAGCTGGAATATGTGGCACCAGGAGTACATGGACGATTTTCTGCGCAAAGCCATCGCTGCGGCTGTGATTTTCGAGGGGGTGAATCCGGACAAGGTCTATATTCTCGGTTACTCTGCCGGGGGCGACGGACTTTACCAGCTCGCCCCGCGACTGGCCGATCATTGGGCTGCCGCGTCGATGATGGCGGGCCATCCGGGGGACGCGCGCATGGAGTCGCTGCGGAACCTGCCGTTCGCCATTTATATGGGCGGCCGGGACGGAGCTTACGACCGCAACTCGCTGGCGCGCCAGTATAGTACGATGCTCGACCGGCTGGCCATTGCCGAAGGGGAGGGTACCTATATCCACGACACGCATATCTATGAGGATTGCGGCCACTGGATGCTGCGGCGCGATACGATCGCCATACCGTGGATGGCGCAGTTTACGCGCAATGCTTACCCCCGGCGGGTGGTCTGGGTGCAGGATGATGTGCTGCGCGACAATTTCTATTGGGTCGGTGTGCCGGAGGTGCATCGCCGGGCGGGAGCGAAGATCGTGGCCGACATTCAGGGACAAACCGTCCGCATCGAGGCGAGCGACTCGCCGGTGGTGCTGATCGGGCTGAACGACGCGATGATCGACCTCGACAAGCCCGTAACCGTCTTGTTCGGCGACAAAACTCTTGTCACCAAACGGTTCCGACGCTCCGCCGGTTCGCTGAACACCCCGCTCGACCGGAGTCCGTACAGTCTCGATGCTCCTTATCCGGTGGTACTGAAGATCGAGAAGAATGCCAATGCCAAAGCAGGGGCTACGGTGACCCGGCTCTGACAGGATTTCCGGTTTGCCGGCGGTCAGGGAATCGGTTGGCTGGAAACGGCACCTCGCGATTTTCATTTTAGGCGATCCGGATGTAACTATTTCGGAATAAGCACAGTATGGGACCATGAGCCGGCCGGGGGACGGCTCGCTCTCCGCACGGGATAAACAAAAACGGTAAGATCGAAGATTTTTTGTATCTTTGCGGCGCTTTCGGCCTACGGTGGCCGGAGAGAGTGGGTGTGATGGGGGCGGTCTTCATTGCCGGAGACCGACTGAGTAGCACCCGGTTTATTAACGTTTTTCTAACTTGACCAAAGCATGAAAACTCTGGAAATCAAAGGTACTCCGCGTACCGAATTCGGCAAAAAAAGCACAAATGTGGTTCGTCGTGCGGGGAATGTGCCCTGCGTGATCTACGGGGGAGGCGAGACGGTGCACTTCTCGGTTCCGGCCCCGGAATTCAAACAACTGATCTACACACCGCATTCCTACTTGGTGAATTTCGATATCGACGGCAAGAAAGAGCTGGGCGTCATGCGTGAAGTGCAGTATCACCCGGTGACGGGCGACGTGCTTCACGTGGATTTCTACCGCGTGGACGAAAACAAACCGGTGGCTATCGACCTGCCGGTCGTGCTGACCGGGAACTCGGAAGGAGTGAAGCTCGGCGGTAAACTGATCCTCAGCAAACGCAAACTCCGCGTCTCGGCGCTGGTGAAAGACCTGCCGGACACCGTGGAAGTGGACGTGACGGAACTGGGGCTGGGCAAGTCGATCTTCGTGGGCGACTTGCATATTCCGGGGCTGGCTATCCTTACGCCGGCTTCGACGGCGGTGTGCGCGGTGCGCATAACGCGTGCGGCCCGCGGTGCGCAAGCGGCTACGGCCAAGGAATAACCTCTTTTCCGACAAGGCGGGAGCCCGGGTGGACATTTGTTTTTCAAGGCCTCTCCGCCTGACTTTGTTTCCTGCTTCTTCGGCGGCTTTTCGGGCCGGATGAGGAGCGGGAAACTTTTTTTAACGGATTCGGGCAAAATGAAATACCTGATCGTAGGACTGGGCAACATCGGCGCAGAATATGCCGAGACGCGGCACAACATAGGTTTCAAGGTGGCCGATGCGCTGGCGCAGGGGGCGGGGGCGACTTTCAGCGCGGACCGATACGGTGCCGTGACGACTATCCGGCACCGGGGACAGGAGGTGTTCCTGCTCAAACCGTCGACTTACATGAACCTGAGCGGCAAGGCGGTACGCTATTGGATACAGAAAGAGAAAATCCCGATGGAAAATGTGTTTGTGGTGGTGGACGACATCGCACTTCCGTTCGGCCACCTGCGCATCCGCAAGAACGGTTCGGACGGGGGGCATAACGGGCTCAAAAGCATTGCGGAGTGTCTGGGGGGGCCGAACTATGCGCGGCTGCGGGTCGGTATCGGGGGCGATTTCCCGAGGGGGATGCAGGTGGACTATGTGCTGGGCGAGTGGACGGCGGAGGAATCCGCCGGGTTGCCTGAGGTGCTGAAAACGGCGGCGGCGGCGGCTCTTGCTTTTGTGGCCGAGGGGCCGGACAGGGCCATGAACAAGTACAATATGAAAAAATAGCGGTTTTTTTCCGGACTCGCCGGATAGAACGTTTCTTATCCGGCCTCGGGAGCGAAACGGTTTAAACAAAACCGCATAGCCTCATTGCGGGCTATGCGGTTTTTGTTCGTTTTCAGAAAAGCGGTCTGGCCGCTGAAGTTCGACTTACACGTAGGTTTTCATCGGGTTTATTTGCAACCTGTGGCCGACATGGGGAGAGCACGGTCAGACTACTTAAGCTGTCTCCCGCCGCCACGGAAAGCGGGTTTTCATTTCCTTACCCTCGTCGGCCCGCGCGCTCCGGAGAGGGCCGCCTTTGACGCCAGCGCGCAAGGCCGGCATTCCTCTCGGAATGCGCTGTTCGCTACCGGGTAGTTAAAATCCAACTGAGTGCCCGGCGACATCAGGCCGTCGAATGAGGCGCTTCCGGCCTATTTATCGGGAAAAACATTGAGATTAACCGTAGGTTTAATTGTGCACCTGGTTTGAGTGAACTGTTCTCTTTGTGAACAAAGAGAACCAGAAAAACTTTCTGAGATGCTAACGCATCTCTTTAGCCTGCCGGGTACCCTTGGCTTTGATTTGTCGGGGTGCGGGGAATCGGGCCGATATTATGAGATTCGTACCTCATCGGCCCGATTCCCGCACCCGAACCAAACTCAATGCAAGAGGACTGCGGAGCCTAAAGAGTAGCGCAGCTATCTGAAAGTTTCTTTGGTTCTTTCTTTTCAAAGAAAGAACGGTACCAGGCGGCACGGTGCAATATAAACCTACTGTTTTTTCGGTACTATTTGCGACTGCAGGTCGTGCGGGCCGCAGCCTCTCCTGCAGCGGAGGCCCGCAACTTCGTTGCTTCGCCCGCAGGCTGCGACCCGTTTTATTAAACGAACGATTCATTTGAGGCCCTTGCAAACGTTTCCAAAATGTCGGCTGTGATCTTCCCGTGTCAGACCGGAGCCTCCCCGGCGAAGGCCTGGTGCCGCTGGGCACCCGAACCGGGCTGGAAGTACCCCCATGCCGGACACTCTATCATTTCAAGACCGAAAATAGAAAACGCCGGGATAAAAATAAGCGTGCCGTTCAAAAGAACGGCACGCCGCATTCAGTACAAAACCCTTACTCCGCCTTGTGCGTGAGTTGCTCCGGCGCCACCCTTACATATTTGTCCGAAGAAGGAGCCTTCACATAGAACGTAATCGCGTTCCAGTCGTTCGGCCAGCCATGCTTGATCATGTTGTTGAACACCAGCTTGAAGGGATGCTTTCCCGCCGCCATCGCACGCGTCGTTTTGTGCCGTTGGAACCGGCTCGCGCACTCCTGTCCGTTTTTGATCAGCAATTCGCCGTCGATCCACAACTCGTCCATGTCCGTCGCGAAGCCGTATACGCCGTCTTCCGGCAGTTCGACGAACCCTTCGTACACCGTCAGCGAATTGGCGCTCACCCCACTGTCCGGCACCCGGCCGCGCATGAAATAGCGCACCACCGTATCCGCCCCGAACTTCGCCCCCTCGATCTGCTCATCCGTCACGAAAAGTCCCGGAGCCATACGCATCACGATACCCGAATCCGCCTTCACAGCCTGAGTCGCCGGTTTCAAAGCCTGCTTTTCGACACGGATCGTCCGCACCCGGCTCAGTTTTCCCTGCGGCAAGAGCGTCGCAATCTTGATCTCGACCGGCTCATCCCCGCCGATCATCAGCGTATCCGCATAAACGGCAGACTTCGCCGTCGGTTCCGAACCATCCAGCGTATAGACCATCGGCAGGTTCCGCGTATTACTGAACGGCACCGCCGCCGAATCGCCCGTGAACGCGACCACGTCCACCAGCGTTCCTTCCGGCATCGGAATATGGTACGTGATATTATGATAGTCCAGCCGCACCAGTGCATTCACCAACCGCCGCTGGAAATCCGCCCAGTCCTTCCTGTCGTTCCGCGACCAGTCCAGTTCCGCGAGCGCCAGCACACGCGGATAGTACATATATTCGCGATGTTCGTCCGAAAGGATATACTCCGACCACAGATTGCCCTGCACCCCGATAATGTGCCGCCCGATCTCGGCCGGCATCGTGTCCGGCACCGGATTGTAGCTGTACACCTTTTCCAAGGTCGAATATCCTCCGATCGAAGCCGGTTCCACTTCGGCAGCCCCCTGCACGTGGTCGAGGTAAAAACCTGCACTGTTCGGCGTCATAATCACGTCGTGCTGCTGTTTGGCCGCAGCGATCCCCCCGGATTCCCCGCGCCAGCTCATCACCGTGGCCGACGGCGCCAGGCCGCCTTCCAATATCTCGTCCCAACCGATGATCTTCTTCCCGTGTTCATTGGCGAACTTCTCCATCCGTGTGATGGTATAGCTCTGCAACAGCTCCTCCGGACTGTGCATTTTGCCGTCCGCGCCCGGGCGGCGCGCTTTCACATCCAATCCCTCGGCCTTGATCCGCGCCTGGCAGTCCGGACACGCTTTCCAGCGCACTTTCGGACATTCGTCGCCCCCGATATGGATATACTCGCTGGGAAAGAGTGCGAACACTTCGGTCAGCACATTTTCCAAAAACCGGAAAGTCGTATCTTTCCCCGGACAGAATACGTCGGGCTCTACGCCCCAGATAATGCGCGGCTGCGCGAACGGCCCTCCCGTGCACGACAGTTCCGGATGCGACACCAGTGCTGCCAAAGCGTGTCCCGGCATCTCGATTTCCGGAATCACGTCGATACAGCGTTCCGCGGCATAAGCCACCACTTCTTTGATCTGTTCCTGTGTGTAGAAGCCGCCGTACTGCGAGCCGTCTCCTTCGGTACGGGTCGCTCCTTTCGCTGTCAGCTCCGGATATTTCTTGATTTCGATCGTCCACAGCTGGTCGTCGGTCAGGTGCCAGTGGAATCGATTGATCTTGAACATCGCCAGCACGTCCATCTGCTTTTTGATAAAGTCCACTCCGGCGAAATGGCGGGCCGGGTCGAAATGCACTCCGCGGTATCGGAACCTGGGTTTGTCTTTGATCGTCACCGCCGGCAGCGACCATACGACGTCCTTGACGATCGCCGGGCTTTCGATTTCGGCCGGGAGCAGCTGCAACAGTGTCTGCATCCCATAGAATGCCCCTGCCGGTGCCGAAGCGGCGATTGTCACCGCTTTCGGAGTTGCAATCAGGGTATAGCTTTCCGGATTGGCGATGGTCGTATCCCGCACGAAATAAATGTAGTTGTCTGACGGCGCGGCCTGCACCAGCGGCAGGTCGTAGCCTGTGGAACTTTTGACTTTAGCGGCCAGATAAGCTGTCGCCGAGGAGAATTCTGGAACGGCGCAGGCTATGGAGGTCGAGCGATTCAAGGTGAATGTCCCTTCGTCTTGTGTCATCTTTTCGGGTACCGGAATCACGTGAATCCCTTCGTTCCAGCTTTTCGTTTCGGGTGCCGAGCAGGCTGCCAATCCCAGCGCAAGAACGGCGCAGGCCAACGAAGCGATGCCCGACAGGCGAATTGTTTTTTTCATGGTATGGTTGTATTTGTGTGGGTTGGATAGATGTCGTTGTTATCTGTGTAGGGTTAATTGCCCGGTTCCCGCGTCAATGGGCCTGGTCTGCGGCCGTAAAACAGAACTCGAGACAATTATTACGTTTCATTTTAGTTGTTGCGGTCTTTCGGATCGCCGGCCCTGCCAGCCTGACGTACTATTTATTAACCGTAGGTTTATTAGCACTGTTCTGTGAGTGACTGTTCTTTCTTTGAAAAGAAAGAACCAAAGAAACTTTCAGATAGCTGCGCTACTCCTTACGCTCCGCAGTCCTCTTTCTTTGCATTGGTTCGGGGCGCAGGAATCGGGCCGATATAATGAGGCTTGTACCTAATCGGCCCGATTCCCCGCACCCCGACAAATCAAAGATAAGGGTATCCGGCAGGCTCAAGAGATGCGCAAGCATCTCAAAAAGTTTGGCTGCGCCTTCCTCCTGACGCCTCGGCCATTCGAGCAAGCTCGATGGCTCTCGGCTGTT